>JAFEEI010000009.1 GCA_018241205.1 Pseudomonadota bacterium | reverse complement strand
GTAGTTGTCGATCATCAGCAGCATAGTTTTAACTCTTTGTTTGTACTTGCTATCTATTACGGGAGAGATTATAGCAAATGATGAATGTCTGCGCGCAGCTGGTGAATTTTACCAGCTCAGCCGCGAGGCGAATAACAGAATCGCAATTATCTGAAAGGTAATTGCTATTGCCTTAATAATTCAGTAAAATTAGCGGCTTTTCAACCTTGTCTCACCACATGAAAATGATGGGAGACTTTACCCAAAAGGAAATTATGCGACATTACGAAATCGTTTTTATTGTTCATCCCGATCAAAGTGAACAAGTACCTGCCATGATCGAACGCTATCGCGGCATTGTCACCGCGAAAAACGGCAAGATTCATCGCGTGGAAGACTGGGGACGCCGCCAGCTTGCCTATCTGATCCAGAAAGTTCATAAAGCGCATTATGTGTTGATGAATATCGAATGTAATCAAGAAGCGCTGGACGATCTGGATCATGCATTCAAATTCAGCGACGCAGTGCTGCGGCATCTGACCATTAAGGTCAATGGTCCTATCACGGAACCATCTGCGATGATGCGCCAAGAAGAAAGGGAAAGAGCAAGTTCTGCGGCTGCGGGGGCTGTGGGGGCTGCGGAAGCAGGCGCCGATGAATTGGAATCGGATGATCTGCGCGAAGAATCCGGTGCCTCTGCGTAAAAAAATTGCAATTGGAATGTAACCGCACCGTCATTTGTGGAAAAATTGCCCAGCTAGGCGTTCTGCGCCACACCCCTGCCGGAGTGGCTGTGATTGAATTTACGATCAATCATGCATCCCGGCAAAAAGAGGCCGGTGTGGTCCGGCAAATAATAATGGATGTTCTTGCGGTTGCATTGGGGCCATTGGCTCTGACTATTGCCGGATTCAAGCTTGACAGCATGGTCAAACTGACCGGATTTCTTAATAGAAAGAGTTACATGAGCGCACAATTGGTTTTACATACCGAACATATCGAACTTATTTAATCAGACAATAGGAATTAACATGACACGCTTTACCAGACGCAAAGACAGCAAGGATAAAGAAAGAGAAAAGAAAGCCAACCGCCCGTTATTCAAGCGCAAAAAGTTTTGCCGTTTCACCGTGGAGGGCATCAAACAGGTGGACTATAAAGACATTGGCATATTGAAAGATTTTATTAGCGAAAACGGTAAGATCATTCCGGCGCGTATTACCGGCACGACTTCTTTCTATCAGCGCCAGCTCGGCACAGCGATTGAGCGCGCGCGTTTTCTGGCGTTATTGCCTTACACCGATCGTCACTAAGGAGCAATTACAATGCAAATCATTCTGATGGAAAAAGTGACTAATTTAGGGCAGCTGGGCGACATCGTTAACGTCAAAAGCGGTTTTGCGCGCAATTACCTGATTCCGCAAGGCAAAGCAAAACGTGCAACCGAGCAGGCCATCGCCGAGTTTCAATCCCGGCGCGCCGAACTGGAGAAAAAACAAGCGGCCGCTTTGGCTGCGGCGCAAGCAGTTGCGGCCAAACTCGACGGACTGCTGGTGCAGATTTCCCAAAAAGTCGGCAGCGATGGCAAATTGTTTGGCTCGGTAACCAATGCCAACATCGCCGAAGCACTGGCGGGACTTGGCTTTACGGTTGAAAGGTCGATGATCCGCATGCCGAATGGACAATTGAAACAAGTTGGCGATTATCCGCTGGTCGTTGCTTTGAGCAGCGATGTGGTCGCCAATATCACGGTGTCGGTATTGGGCGAAGCTTCGATGTAATCGCATCACTCTCAAGCCGTTGCATTTTTAAAAAAGGACTATCCCGGTAGTCCTTTTTTATTTGCCGTTGGTAAGTGATAAAATCAAGCATCCTTCAATTGTGTTTCCAAATCCTATGGCGCAATCACCGATCAACCTCCATCAAGAGCAGTTTCCCGACCCCTATAAAACACCGCCGCATTCGATAGAAAGTGAGCAATCGGTGCTGGGCGGGCTGATGCTGGATAACAATGCCTGGGAAAAAGTCGCCGACATCATCGCCGACGGCGATTTTTACCGCCACGATCACCGCTTGATTTATCACCACATTTGCAAACTAATCGAGCAAAACAAACCGGCGGACGTGATTACCGTGGCGGAGTCCATGGAGAACTCCGCGGAACTGCAAACCGTCGGTGGCCTCGCGTATATCGGCAACATCGTGCAGAACACGCCATCGGCGGCGAACATCAAACGTTACGCGGAAATCGTCCGGGAACGCGCCATCATGCGCAATTTGGCGCAAATCGGCGTGCAAATCACGGATTCGGCATACAACCCGGCCGGACGTTCCGCGGCGGATTTACTTGACGAAGCGGAAGCCAAGGTATTTGAAATCGCCGAGGACGGCGCGCGCGGCCAGGAGGGTTTCGTCGGCATTCAGCCGCTGTTGAAACAAGTAGTGGAGCGGATCGAGCTGCTCTACAGCCAGGATAATCCCAGCAACGTCACCGGCATCGCCTCCGGTTTTCACGATCTCGACCAGAAAACCTCCGGATTCCAGCCAGGCGATCTGATCATCGTCGCGGGTCGCCCCTCGATGGGTAAAACCGCGTTTTCGCTCAATATCGCGGAGCATGTCGCGCTGGAATTAAACAAGCCAGTGGCAGTGTTCAGTATGGAAATGGGCGGCGCGCAACTCGCCATGCGGATGCTGGGATCGGTCGGCAAGCTCGATCAGCACAAAGTGCGCACTGGGCGGCTGGACGACGACGACTGGCCGAAACTCACGCATGCATTGGGAAAACTGAACGAAGCGCCGATTTACATCGATGAAACCGCCGCGCTGAATGCTTTGGAACTGCGCGCCCGCGCCCGTCGGCTGTACCGCCAGTACGGCGAGCTCGGTTTGATCGTAGTCGATTATCTGCAGCTGATGTCGTCCACCGGCCAAGGAGAAAACCGCGCCACGGAAATTTCGGAAATATCACGTGCTTTAAAAGGGCTGGCGAAAGAACTGAAAGTGCCGTTGATCGCGCTGTCGCAGCTTAACCGCAGCCTTGAACAACGTCCCAACAAGCGGCCGGTAATGTCCGATCTGCGCGAATCCGGCGCAATCGAGCAAGATGCCGACGTGATTCTGTTTATTTACCGCGACGAAGTGTATAACCCCGATTCACCCGATAAAGGTATCGCGGAAATTATCATCGGCAAGCAACGTAACGGCCCGATCGGCAAAGTCGATTTGACCTTCCTCGGCGAATACACGCGCTTCGAAAGTCACGCCCGGCCGGAATACTATTGATCTCACACATTAAGAAAGCTCTGAAAAAAGCAGCGAGCGGCGGTCAGGCAAGGTGGAATCGGACAGGAAAGTGGGGTTTATGATGGGTAAATGAGCATTGAGGCCTAATTTCCCAGGGTCTGCTAACACAACCTAAGCTTCGACGATAAGAGCGAAATAGATGAATGAGAGGAAGATAATATCCAGTTTGTCGAATCGGGAGAATATTCGACGAAATCCCTTGAGTCTGCGGAATAATCTTTCGATCTCAT
>JAFEEI010000099.1 GCA_018241205.1 Pseudomonadota bacterium | reverse complement strand
GATCCACGAGCCGCCCTTGATCAGATTGTGCTGGTTGTCAAACGTTGGTGTGGTGAAATCGTCGTACAGCGGGTGCACGTCGAAGCCTTCGAACGGATACGTTGGCGTTTCGGTCCATTGCCAGACATTTCCAACGATATCGAAGAATTCGCCCTGCGGAAATTCCGTGACCGGACAGCTTGACGCGTAATAATCCAGATGCAGATTGCCAGCGGCCTTGCGGTCGTACGGCACTTCTGTCAGACCGGCAACATCGTACAACCGGTACCATTCGTCCTCGGTCGGCAGCCGTACCGGTTGTTTTGTTGCGGCAGCTTTCCAGTTACAGAACGCTTTCGCTTCGTGATAATTGACCTCGACCGGCCAATCCCACGGCATCGGCACTTCTTCCGTCATCAGCCGCAAACACCAGTCAGTACCTTTCTTGACCCAGAACGTGGGATGTTCGGCTTGCGTGAATTTTTGCCAAGAGCGGCCTTCTTCCTGCCAATAGCTTTCCGTGCGATAGCCGTTGGCTTCGACAAAAGCCAAAAATTCCCGGTTGCTGACTAAGTATTTGCTTGCCTGAAAAGCGGCGATATCGGTGCTGTGCAGGCCGTATTCATTATCCCAGCCGTAGTGCTGATGATTGGTTTTGGTTTTATGCAGCGTGACCGTTCCGGCGGCGACATCGACCAGTGAATTTTGTGGCGCGGTACCGGATTTCCGGCACGGCTGCCAATCCGGGTGCGGTTGCACGAAATGCAGAGCATGCTGACGGATCAATACCGACGACGTTTCCAGATGGATGCGCTCGTGTTCGATTCCCATCACAATCGGCCACCACGAACTTTCCCACGTAATCGGCAAAGCCAGCGGCATCGTCGTGATCAGTTTGTCGACCATGGCGCGCATGGCTTTGCGGTACGCGCGCACTTCGTCGACGGTTGGCCAGTCGTAATGTGTGCTATCGAGATCGTCCCAGCTCATTTCATCGACGCCGACGGCAAAAATGGATTCCAGTCTGGGATTGATGCGTTCGCCGATCAATCCGGCGAGAATCAGTTTGTTGACGAAAAATGTGGCGGTATGGCCCAGATAGAAAATTAGCGGATGGCGCAGCGAGATCGGTTTTTTGTAATATGCTTCGTCGTTGCGCAGCGTTTCGAATAATTGTTCGTAGCGATCCAGCGTGGTGTGAAAGTAGTTGCGGATTTCTTCACGTTTCAGGTTGATATCGTCGCCATCCAGCAGAGGTGTTCGTTGGAATAAGGTTTGTGGCATAAGGTAATGTTTAGTAGTTTACTCAGTTATTGACCGGTATTATAACGCCTTGCGCTTTTCAGGCTATACTTTGACCGGGATAAATGTCATTAAGCCTTGATATTACGCTAAAAAGATAACGAAAATATTAACACTTGCCGATTTTTCGCAGTGAAAATGATTGATTTGAGTGCGTTGGACTTAAGCGATCGATGCGAATTAGCGAGGTTATGATGGCTTAATCGTGCAAACCATCTGTTCTTGCCGGTTGCTTTCGATAGTGTGTAAATTTATAACGTGGCAACCGACAAATATTCCGGAATGCTCGCATTCCAGTGCAATTTTTCCCGAATGGCATCGGCCAGTGCTTGGGAATTGCTGAGCTCGCCGTGCACGACAAAAATCTTTTCCGGTACTTTCTCGAAGTGACTCAGCCAGTTGAGCAAATCGGCTTGATCGGCGTGCGCTGAAAGTCCGCCGATGGTGTAGATGGATGCTTTGACCTGAATCTCCTGACCGAAGATCTTGACTTGTTTTGCGCCGTCCACGAGTCGTCTTCCCAGCGTTCCTTCCGCTTGGAAACCGGTGATCAGGATGCTGCATTCCGGCCGGCTAAGGTTATATTTGAGGTGATGCTTGATACGCCCGGCATCGCACATGCCGCTGGCGGATATGATGATAACGCCGTGCTTGATATGGTTGAGCTGCATCGATTCCTCGATATCCTGGACGAAATGGATGCGCGGTTTTTGCGTAGTGCTGTTCATCCACTGCAAGGCTTCGGTGGATTCTCGATCGAGCAACGCAATGTGCTTGAGCGTGATCTCGGTGGCCGCTTGCGCCATCGGCGAATCGACATAAATCGCCATTTCTCCAAGCTTGCCCTGGCGATATAGATCGATCAGCAGAAACAGCAGATCCTGGGTGCGGCCGACGGTAAAGGCCGGAATGATGATGTTGCCGTTCTTGCTGATCAGCGTATCGTTGATCGCGTAAACCAGTTCATCCAGTGTCTCGGGCATTGACCGGTGCAGCCGGTTGCCATAGGTGGATTCGATCAGCACAACGTCGGCATGCCGGATGATGGCCGGGTCGCGCACGATGGGGTGGCCGGGTTGCCCAAGATCGCCCGAGAAGACAATTTTCTTGTAACCGTCTTCTTTTTTTACCCACAGTTCGATGATGGCGGAACCGAGAATATGGCCCGCGTCGCGGAAGCAGCAACGAATCGATGGATGCGGGTTAATTTCCACATTATAGTCGATGCGGTGTAATTGCTTCAGCAGTGCTTCCGCTTGTGTCACGGTGTAGAGCGGAGCGAGTTCCTGAGCGGATTGACTATTGCGGCGGCGGGTTTGATTGTGCCACTCGACTTCCTTTTCCTGAATATAGGCACTGTCTTTCAACATCACCTGAAGCAGATCCGCCGTTGCCGTGGTGCAATAAACCGGACCGCGGAAACCCCATGCGCTCAACCGCGGCAACAACCCGGAGTGGTCGATGTGCGCGTGGGTCAACAAGACAAAATCGATCGTTTTGGGGTCGGCTTTGAAAGCCGTGCGATTCTTTTTATCCGCTTCCCGTCCGCCTTGAAACATGCCGCAGTCGACCAAAAAACGGACCGATCCGGTTTCAATCAGATAGCTGGAACCGGTAACTTCGCCAGCTGCGCCTAAAAAAGTCAGTTTCATAAATGTGATCTTATAAATTAGAGGGTATTCAGCACCTGCAACGTACCATTGACCAGCACATCCATTTCCTGCTCGTCAATGATGTAAGGCGGGATGAAATAAATGGTTTTCCCCAGCGGGCGCAGCAGAATCTGCTGTTTCAAGCCGGCCTGAAAACATTGGGCGGCAAAGTCGGCATCGTCCGTTGCGACTTCGAACGCCCAGATCATGCCGCAGTTGCGGAAGTTTCTGACTTTGGGATGCGCTGCGAGCGGTGCGGCGATAGTATTCAGGTATGCTGCTTTATTTTTGTTGGCTTCGATCACCCGGTCGCGCTCAAAAATATCCAGCGAGGCTAAAGCCGCGCGGCAAGCTAGTGCATTACCGCTGTGTGAATGCGAATGCAAAAAAGCGCGTGCTGTTTTGTCATCGTAAAAAGCCTGAAAAACGGTATCGGTCGTCATCACAGCCGAGAGCGGCAAGTAACCACCACTCAATCCTTTCGACAGGCATAAGAAATCCGGGGCGATACCGGCTTGGTTGCAGGCAAACAAGGTTCCGGTGCGACCGAAACCGACTGCGATTTCGTCGGCGATCAGGTGCACCTGATAACGATCGCAGATTTCCCGGGCGCGTTGCAGATAAACGGGGTGATACATTCCCATACCGGCCGCGCCTTGTACCAATGGTTCCAGAATCAACGCGGCTGTTTGCGCATGATGTTTAGCCAGATGATTCTCCAGCGCGGTTGCGGCACGCGACGCAAAATCCCGGGCCGATTCACCGGCTTCGGCGTAGCGCCAATCCGGTGTCGGCACATGCGCGCATGACCTTAGCAAGGGTGCATAAGTTTCGCGGAAAATAGCCACATCGGTGACCGATAATGCGCCGAGCGTTTCGCCGTGATAATCGTTTTGCAGGCTGATAAAACCGTTTTTTTGCGGCTGCCCGCACAACAGCCAGTAGTGAAAACTCATTTTCAGCGCGATTTCAATCGCCGACGCGCCGTCGCTGGCATAAAAGCAATGGCCGAGCGAACCGGGCGCGATGCTTTTGAGCCGTTCCGATAATGCGACTACCGGTTCATGAGTAAAACCCGCCAGCATGACATGCTCGATTTTCTCCAGTTGATCGCGGATTGCGGCATTGATGACCGGATTGGCATGGCCGAATAAATTAACCCACCAGGAACTGATCGCATCGAGGTAACGATTGCCGCCGGCATCGTATAACCACACGCCTTTGCCGCTCACAATCGGAACCAGCGGATGGGTTTCGTGCTGCTTCATTTGTGTGCAGGGGTGCCAGACTGCAGCGAGACTTCTGTGTTGGAGTTGCGTTGAAAATGCCGGAGCTTTGTGTTGAGTAGTGGACATGTCGTTGCGTGAAAAGCGGAAAGTTCTAAAAATGAATGCAACCGGGAATCTTTCTGTAGCGATCGCTTATTGTAGACGATGAAAGCGTGTTTTTCAGTGTTTTTGACGGGCTATTTGATCCTTGGTACAGTCAAGTTTTCCAACAGAGCTGCTTTTTTATGAGTGTATTGATTGACGCTGATCTGAGTGATTGGCTACCCGGCGACGATCCGTTACGCACCAAATTGCACAATGAAGTGCATGCCCGCCCCAGTCAACGCATCCGGCTGCCCGCATTGATCATTTATGTCGTGGTGATTAACGAAGGTATCACGCGTGAGCGAGAATGCCAGCATTTGCGGCGGCTTCCCGGCCAACAAACGCTGATGCTCGAGCAATTACAGAATAATTTTCTGCGCTTACGATTGCAGGGTTATACCTTGCGTTGGGAGCGCCATAGTGAATTCACGCGCTACTCGCTGGTGCAGCATTTGCCCGAAGTGGCGCAGCTGGGCGCGACGGATCCGGAGTTACTTTCTTACTTGGCTTTGCCGCGCGGCTGGCTGGCGGAAATTCCCGGGCGCACGTTTGCGGCGGTGGAAGTGGCGCTGGTGCCTGCCGATTTGAACCGGCCCGATGAGTTGCTCGTGCAAGCGCGCAAGTGGTTTGGCGGAAATCCGGTGGTGGCTTCGCTGATCGGCAGAGAAACGCATTCCTTGGCAATAACGGATTTCATGCTGCGCCCCAGCGGTTTTGAACGCATGCTAGTGATTATGCCCGCTGATTCTTCCGAAACACGCGCCGGACGGGTTTCGCAGCGCTTGCTGGAAATCGAAACTTACCGCTTGATGGCGTTGCGTGGCTTGCCGGTTGCCAAACGGTTGATTCCCGAATTGACCGGTGTTGAGCAGCAGTTGGCTGAAATCACCGCGCAACTGGAAAATAAAGCCGCTTCCGATCAGGAATTGCTGGATACGTTGACGGCGCTGGCGGCGCGGGTTGAACGTGCGACGGTCGAGCATGGTTACCGCTTTGCTGCAACGCAGGCGTACAACAAGCTGGTGATGCAACGTATTGCCGAGTTGCGTGAGAAAGCCATACCTGGCACGCAGACCATCGGCGAATTCATGCAGCGGCGGCTTTCTCCTGCCATCGCCACGGTGGAAGCAACCGCGCAACGCATGAATTATTTGTCGGCACGCGTTGCGCGTGCCAGCGCATTGCTGCGCACTCGCGTCGATATTCTGGCGGAAATGCAAAATCAGCAACTGCTGGAAAAACTGACGCGTGGCCAAGAGCTGCAACTGCGGCTGCAAAGTACCGTGGAAGGCTTGTCGATTGCGGCGATTTCGTACTACGTCGTCAGCTTGCTACTGTATGTATCCAAAGCGGGTGCGGCGGCCGGATTGCCGATTCACCCCGAATTGGTGACCGGCGCGCTGATTCCGGTCGTGCTATGGGCGGTATGGCGAACCACGCGGCGTATTCACGACAAATTTTTCAAGCCGCACTGATTTTTTGCACAAAAAACTGATTAACTGCAGGTTTTCCGGCAGATTAATCAGTTTTTCGTGCGACTTTAATGCGGCAGATAGCTTTCGAATGGCAGTAAGGCATCGGTTCTGCCCGCGGCGCCAACGGCCGGAATAGCGATAAATTCATCGGCAGCCAGCGCGTTGCTCAGCGGGTTAGTTTTGGAGCTTCCACCGTGACCGTGAGGAACCAGCAGTTCGGGATGATCGAATGGCGCTTTTTCATAACGCACGCGATCGTCCGTCAGGCTTTTTAGAAAATTCAGCAAATCCTCGCGGCTTTGTGGTGAAAGCCGTAGATCAACCAAGGCAAAAAGCCTGCCAAACTCTTTCGGCGGCGTTTCAAAGTTGCCGCCGCGCGTATAAAACTCCAGCACTTCTTCCAATGTCGCCATGCCGCCATTGTGCATGTACGGCCCGGTCAGTTCGATGTTTCTTAACGTAGGGATTTTGAAAGAGCCTTTGGCAGCGCTCAAGAAACGCTTTCTATTGGTTTTCTTTAGTTCAGCCTGCGCGGTTGCTACGGTTGGAATAAAAGTGCCGGCCGGATTAAAGCAATCGGTAGTACTCTGCGGTTGTTTCTGGATACCATCTGCGCGGGTGAATAACATTGGGTGTGGTTTGTCGCGATCGATTGCGATGGCTGTATCGAGATCGCACGGCCGCACATCCGCAACATAGTGGTCGACAACCGCAGCCGTATTGCCGGCTAAAAGTTGCATATATTGATCGGCGAACGATAACGGGTTGCCAAAGGGATCGGCGGCGCCAAGACCGGGATCATCGGCTACCGGTCTGACACCGGTGCCGGAAAAACCGGTATCTTGAAACATCATACCGCCATTCACCGATAAATAGGTTACCACGTTGGTGGTGCTGACACGGAAAGCCTCATTGCCGAAAGCGTGCGGATTGATTTTTTGCAGTATCCCATTGGTTACCACAGCAGATGCAGTAAAGTTTGGTCCGATATGGCAAAGCGCGCAATGAGAATCACGGAAAATATCCAGGCCGCGCTGCGCCGATTCACTTAATCCGATTGGCGTGCCATGCTCGTCGACTTCGCTTCGATCAAACGGAGAATCGTCGGAAATCAAAGTAGAGATATACATTTGCAGCGATAATCCGAAAAATAGGGCGAAATTCGCTTCCGTTTGATTATAAGCTATCGTATGGGTAGCCGATGTTGCCGCAGGAAAGCCGAATTGTTCATTGGGAATAGCACTCCAATACTTCGGATTGAATGCTTTCTGGATCAGTCGATAATATTTGGTATTTAATCCTTGCTGCAGATTATTGGGAGTGCTGAAGACCAAACTGCTCAGAACGCTATCGTTCCAGTGCACTTGCTGATGTTCCAACGGTTGGCGGTACTGTAATTTGCGGCCCAGATCGGCAAAGGTGCGGCCATGACAGCCCATTTCGGAATCGTCCAGCGGTGGAGCGACTGCTTGGGAAGCAAGTGAAGAATTGATGAGCCATAAGCGTTTCTTTGTAAATGTGCCGTCGCTTTTTTTAAACCATACGCCGGCATTGGGATCGCGATCTCCCCAAGGGCTGCTGCCGTTAAAAATATTGTTGGCGCGGCCATCCCAAAAGTTGCGGAAATTGAAAACGGCATTGATAACCGTCGGTGTGTTGCGCGGCTCAACTTTGCGCGTGCCTTTGCTATCGATATGGAAAACTGCATCGGCGCCGCGGTCGCACACATCGTTTTTTTCCTGAAACCATTCGACGTCGCGATAGGCGCCGCCGAAAGTTCCTGCCGATGCCACGACATCGTCGCTGTTATAAATCGGAACCCCGAGCGGATTCATCGGATCATCGGTCTGGAAAAACGGAAAATCGCTTTTTTTCAATGCGGTGTTGGGGCCATGCATGGAGCCGTCGCTGGCTGCGGAGAATTCTTTTGGCAGGGTGCTGTTTCTACCGATGGGTGAAAGCTGATTTTTTGTGCGCCGGTCGGCACCGGCATGAAAATGACAGCTGGCGCAGGCAATGCCGTCGCTGCCTACATTAATGTCCCAAAATAAGGCTTTCCCCAGCGCGATCGCTTTTTCTTTGTCGATAATGATCGGGTCGGGACCATCGAGCAAGCCGGGTACTTCGGGGATCGGCACACCTTTCAGTGTCATCGGCATAGGGCCAAAGTCGGCGTGCAAGGTTGAACAGGTAAGCAGAGTAAGGCAGTATGCCTTTGTTGTGTTGATGATATATTTTTTAATTGTTATTAGCATGATAAAACTCCTGACATTTCCATAACCCGGCATTTATGCCCCTGCGCATGACTCTTTAAGTAGAAAAACGGAGACCGCAACAACTGCCTCCGTTTTTCTCCTGGCTATAACAGTTTGCGGACTAAACGATAGTTTGAATCGAGTCTTTCTGATATTTGCGCATGCGCCATCCAACCAGACCCAAGCCGGCTATCAGCATAGCCCAGGTATCTGCTTCAGGTACCGCGCTGATGGTCAAGTCGAATGCGCCGCCGGCAGTTGCATTATTGGTGCCGCCGATATAGACGGTATACCAACCTGGTGCTAAGTGATTGAATGTCAAAGAAGCAAGGTGAGCGCTGGTGCTGCCGGTAATACCGTTTTCAAAAGTGTTGGTCAGACTGACGTCATGTGCGCCGGTCAAAAAGGTTTCGTTCCAACCGGTTGTTGCGGCATCGTGAGAAGGACCGGAGATAGCATAACCGAGGGTTTCGATCATGTTACCGCCTTGGCCATTGGCCATCCAGAGCGTGCCTGCATCGCCCATTGCCCCGGTAGAATTGAACGAATGCGGTGTTTCCCACCCTGCATTGCTGACTTCTGAACCGAACCCGGTGGTGCCGCCGTCAAATTCATCGGCACCGCTTGCCCAGACGGTCACACCGGGTGAAAAGCCGGAATCGCCACTGACTGTTAAGGTGACATTGGCGGCGGCATCGTTTCTGAATGTCCACCAATCACCCGTGTGCGCCCAGGAGGAATATAGAAGAGCTGGATTGTCGGAGTAGGCGCTTTTCAAACCGGTCTCGGAAGCGGAAATAGAAGGGTGACCGGCATCAAGAACGTTACCGCT
Source organism: Pseudomonadota bacterium (assembly GCA_018241205.1). Classification (GTDB taxonomy): domain Bacteria; phylum Pseudomonadota; class Gammaproteobacteria; order Burkholderiales; family Nitrosomonadaceae; genus Nitrosomonas. The sequence continues at coordinate 15,010 of JAFEEI010000099.1, read as the reverse complement.
GCTGCTCCAAGGCTTAAATCCTACAGCACCGGCAGCGTAAACATTACCGCTTGCCAAAGCAACTGCTGAAAGGATGGCAGCCGATACCAATGCATTGGTTTTGTTGTGATATGATTTTGTTTTCATATTCATTTCTCCAAAATTGTTACTATTTTTAAGATTTCAAGGCGTCGTTGATTGCTTGTAAATTGGGAAAGGGCAAATCGATGGCGCCTCTTTTTTTGAATGATGCGCTGGAAACGGATTGATAGTTTTATGCACTCCGATCCAGTCACTCCCCATCACTCCTGGGAGGCAACCCGGCTATCTCATGATGAGATCCATTGGCTTTCCGTGCCTGCCTTGCGGCAAGTGTGGCTTTGTCTGATATCTTTGTTAATAAATTACGTTTTTATATTCTATGGGAATATTCCGACAAAACAATGTGACAAATTGCCGCTGCGGCAAATTGCCGCAATGTAGGATCGATGCGGATTGCCTTGAAAATCCTGCAGAGATTTGTTGAAAAATTAACCATCTTTCGCACAAAGCAAGCGTGATAAAATCCGCCCTTCGAAAAAATAGCAAATACTATGAATTCCTCAGTCATTACCGCCTTATCGCCGCTGGATGGCCGTTATCACAGCAAAGTTGAACCGTTGCGGCTCTATTTCAGCGAATTCGCTTTGATCCGTTTCCGCATACAAGTGGAAGTTGCTTGGCTTAAAGCATTGAGCAGCGAACCCCAAATTGCCGAAGTGCCGCCTTTTTCCGCAGCGACCGTTGCGCAATTGGATAATCTGGTGGCGAATTTTTCGGTTGCCGATGCGGAAGCGGTGAAAGCCATAGAAGCGACGACCAATCATGATGTCAAAGCGGTGGAATACTGGTTGAAGCAGAAACTGGCGGATAATGAGGAAGTCGTTAAGGTGACTGAGTTTATTCATTTTGCCTGTACTTCCGAGGATATCAACAATCTGTCGCACGGTTTGATGCTGACATCGAGCTTGCAGCAGGTCATGCTGCCAGCGCTCGATAACATCATTATCCGATTGGTCGAACTGGCACATTCGCTGGCGGATGTGCCGATGCTGGCGCGCACGCATGGACAACCGGCTACGCCGACCACCTTGGGTAAGGAGATCGCCAATGTCATTTATCGCCTGCAGCGTGGTAAAAAACAGCTCGAGGCGGTCGCGATTCTGGGCAAAATCAATGGCGCGGTGGGTAATTACAATGCGCATTTGTCCGCGTATCCGGAGCTGGATTGGGAAAAATTTGCGCGCGCGTTTGTCGAGAAACTGGGATTGGAATTCAACCCATACACCACGCAGATCGAGCCGCACGATACGATGGCTGAGCTGTTTGATGCCTATGCCCGGATCAATACAATTTTATTGGACCTAAACCGCGATATCTGGGGTTATATTGCACTCGGCTACTTCAAGCAAAAAACCAAAGCGGATGAAGTGGGTTCTTCCACGATGCCGCATAAAGTCAATCCGATTGATTTTGAAAACGCCGAAGGCAATCTGGGAATCGCCAATGCCGTATTGCGACATTTGAGTGAAAAGTTGCCGGTATCGCGCTGGCAACGTGACTTGACCGATTCCACGGTATTACGCAATATGGGCGTGGCGCTAGGGCACACGTTGTTAGCTTATGACTCATGCCGCAAAGGTCTGCATAAACTGGATGTCAATAATGCGCAATTGGCTGCCGACTTGGATAATGCCTGGGAAGTGTTGGCGGAACCGATTCAAACGGTGATGCGGCGCTATGGTGTTGCCAATCCCTACGAGCAACTCAAAGCGCTGACACGCGGCAAAAGTGGAATTACCCGGGAAACCCTGCATCAGTTCATTGCTGGTTTGAACATTCCGGAAGCGGAAAAAAACCGTTTGCTGGCGATGACGCCGCGAAATTACACCGGAAAAGCACGCGATCTGGCTGAACGGATTAAAAGCTAGAAATTATTCTGTCAGATAACACGCTGAATTGGCGTGTTAATTCAGTAGAATCACAGGAGCGACCGGATAAATTTCGCAGTGATGACTTGAAATTTATTGCAGCTATCCCAATATCGCTTCCACAGTTTATGAGGAGACACGATGCAAAGCTCAGAAAATTCACAAACCACGGAAACCAATCAAACCGCAATGTCCGATTCGCAAGAAATCAAAATACCGGGAGTGACTGGTGACGCTACCATTCAAACCGGGGAAGTCACCTCTGCTCAACCTGATCTCGAACAGTTATTGAAAGAAGCCGAAATCAAAGCAGCCGAGCATCATGATGCTTGGATACGCGCCAAGGCGGAAACGGAAAATATCCGTAAACGAGCGCAAAGCGATATTGCCAATGCGCATAAATACGCCGTGGAAAATTTTTCAACCGAACTGCTGACGGTGATGGATAGTTTGGAAGCGGCATTGGCGGTTGAAAACGCCACGGTTGAGAATTTTAAAAATGGCATGGAATTAACTCAAAAACAATTGACCAGCGTATTTGATAAATTCAACATTAAAGCGATTGATCCCAAAGGAGAGAAATTCGATCCGCATCAGCATCAGGCGATGTGCATGGTGGATTCCGAGCAGCCGGCCAATACCGTGGTTCAAGTTATGCAAAAGGGTTACAAGCTGCATGAGCGTGTCATCCGTCCGGCGCTTGTTTCAGTCTCGAAAGCGAAAGACTCTTGATTTTTTTCCAAGTATCTCCATTTTTATACCAATTTAATCTTTAAAGGATCTAGACATGGCAAAAATCATCGGTATCGACTTGGGTACCACGAACTCATGCGTAGCCGTTATGGAAAACGGCAACCCGAAAGTCATCGAAAACTCGGAAGGTGCGCGGACAACGCCTTCGATTGTGGCTTATACGGACGATAATGAAATTTTGGTCGGTGCTTCAGCTAAACGCCAAGCGATCACCAATCCGAAAAATACCTTATTTGCAGTCAAGCGCTTGATTGGACGCCGTTTTGACGAGGATATGGTGCAGCGCGACATTAAAATGGTGCCGTATAGCATTGTCAGGGCGGATAACAACGACGCCTGGGTGGAAGTGCGCGGTAAGAAAATCGCACCGCCGGAAGTGTCTGCGCAAGTGCTGATGAAAATGAAGAAAACAGCCGAAGATTATCTCGGTGAAATGGTAACCGAAGCGGTAATTACGGTACCAGCGTATTTCAACGATTCGCAGCGGCAAGCGACCAAAGATGCCGGACGTATTGCCGGTCTCGAAGTCAAGCGGATTATCAATGAACCGACCGCTGCGGCTTTGGCGTTCGGTTTGGACAAAAAGGAAGGTGACCGCAAGATTGCCGTGTATGACCTGGGTGGCGGTACGTTCGATATTTCCATCATTGAGATCGCCGAAGTCGAGGGTGAGCATCAATTTGAAGTGTTGGCGACCAATGGCGATACCTTCCTCGGTGGCGAGGATTTTGATTCGCGTGTGATGGAATATCTGGTCGATGAATTCAAGAAAGAAACCGGCATTGATTTGAAAAAGGATATGCTGGCATTGCAGCGCCTGAAAGATGCTGCGGAAAAAACCAAAATCGAATTGTCATCGAGTCAGCAGACCGAAGTCAACTTGCCGTACATCACGGCCGATGCCTCCGGACCGAAACATCTGGCTGTCAAGATAACCCGCGCGAAACTGGAAAGCCTGGTGGAAGACTTGATCGAGCGTACCGTCGGACCTTGCCGCACGGCGATCAAGGATGCCGGTTTGTCGGCTTCCGACATCGAAGACGTCATTCTGGTGGGCGGACAAAGCCGTATGCCGAAAGTGCAGGAAAAAGTTAAGGAAATATTCGGCAAAGAGCCGCGTAAGGATGTTAACCCGGACGAAGCGGTGGCCGTCGGTGCGGCAATTCAGGGTGGCGTGCTGAAAGGTGACGTGAAGGATGTTTTGCTGCTGGACGTAACGCCATTGTCGTTGGGTATCGAGACGCTGGGCGGCGTGATGACCAAGCTGATTCAGAAAAACACCACGATTCCAACCAAGGCGCAGCAAGTATTTTCGACTGCCGATGACAGTCAAACCGCGGTGACGATCCATGTGTTGCAAGGTGAACGGGAAATGGCTTCGGGAAACAAAAGCCTGGGGCAGTTCAATTTGAGCGATATTCCACCGGCACCGCGCGGCATGCCGCAAATTGAAGTGACGTTCGATATCGATGCCAATGGCATTTTGCACGTATCGGCAAAAGACAAAGCGACCGGCAAGGAAAACAAAATCAAAATCCAGGCAAGTTCCGGTCTGTCGGATGATGAAATCGAACGCATGGTGAAAGACGCCGAAGCGCACGCCGAGGAAGATCATAAAGCGGTGGAACTGGTTGCCAGCCGCAATCAGTGCGATGCCATGATTCATTCGGTTAAAAAATCGTTGAAGGAACATGGCGATCAATTGAGCGGCGACGAAAAAGCCAAAATCGAGGCGGCGCTGAAGGATGCCGAAGAAGTGCTCAAAACCGACAGCAAAGATCAGATCGATGCCAAAACACAGGCTTTGACCGAAGCCGCGCATAAGCTGGCTGAAAAAATGTATCAGCAACAAGATCAGCAAGCTGGTCAACAAGCGCAACCGGGCGCGGAATCCGCAGCATCCGGCCGCAGCGAGAAACCGGTCGAAGGCGAAGTCGTCGACGCTGAGTTCGAGGAAGTTAAAAACAAGAAGTAATTGTCGTTAAACCATCAAACGCAGAGGCGTGTCAGGAATAACAAAGGATTCTTGTCACGCGCTCTGCGTTTTGGTGTTTTAAATCACTTTCGGGTTTAATTCCTCGCTCCTTGAGGCGAAGGCTGGTTGAAAACCAGCAACCTGAAGAGCGTTTTAATACCTCGCTGCTTGCGGCGAGTGCTTTATTAAAGCTTGAAGAAGCTTTGAATTCAACCATTAAAGTGATGATCTTTATCACACGAGCAGGAAGTCAATATGAGTAAGCGAGATTATTACCATGTACTCGGTGTCAGCCGCGATGCCGACGAAGCGGCCATCAAGAAAGCGTATCGTAAATTGGCGATGAAATATCATCCCGACCGGAATGCCGGCGATATGAAATCGGAAGAAATGTTCAAGGAAGCCAAAGAAGCTTATGAAGTATTGACAGATCCGAATAAACGCGCCGCTTACGATCAATTCGGTCACGCCGGAGTGGATGCCAGTGCGGGAGGAGGGAGCGGTGCGCATGGTTTTAGCGAAGCGTTCAGCGATATTTTCGGTGATATTTTTGGCGGGCGCGGCGGACGCGCCAATGTGCACCGCGGTTCCGATTTGCGCTACAACCTGGAAATTTCCCTGGAGCAGGCAGCACACGGAACAGAAACAAAAATTCGCATCCCTACCATGGAAAAATGCGACACCTGTAACGGTAATGGCGCCAAGCCGGGCACTTCGCCGAAGACCTGCCCGACTTGCAATGGCCATGGGCAAGTCAGAATGCAGCAGGGATTTTTCTCTATTCAGCAAACCTGTCCGAAATGTCAGGGCAACGGCAAAATCATTTCGCATCCGTGTGCCAGTTGTCATGGGGTAGGGCGTGTTAAACAGCACAAAACGCTCAACGTGAAAATTCCGGAAGGGGTGGATGACGGCGATCGCATCCGTGTCTCCGGTGAAGGCGAAGCCGGGTTGAACGGCGGTCCGCCCGGTGACTTATACGTCGTGATTCATTTATCCGCGCACTCGGTTTTCCGCCGTGAAGGTGATAATTTACATTGTGAAATCCCGATCAGCTTTACCGTGGCTGCACTTGGCGGTGAAATTGAAGTGCCGACTCTCGAAGGGCACGCCAAAATCAAAGTACCGGCTGAAACACAAACCGGCAAGATTTTCCGTTTGCGTAGCAAAGGCATAAAAGGTGTGCGCAGTCACGATAAAGGCGACTTGCTTTGCCATGTCGTGGTGGAAACGCCGGTCAAGCTGACAGCGCGCCAGAAAGAGCTGTTAGAAGAATTGGAAACCATCAGCCTGAAAGACGGCTCCCGGCACAGCCCGCGAGCAAAATCATGGATGGATAAAGCGCGTGAATTTTTCTCCGAATAGGAAATCGCACACTGGTTTTATTGGGTTGATTACTCATGAGGATATTCATGATGCCGGGAATGTGCCGGTGTAAAATTCTGCAATTTTGACGGATATTTCTTAAACCATCGTTGGGTTATATTTGAGATTATTTCAAGCGCTATAGTGTCTTTCCTTGTGTTTATTCAGTTTTGATTCTCATCGTTTTCTCCTAATAGCGTTACCGTCGGCTGTATTGGCAGTATTGGGTTAAACGAAAGTTCACACTGTCAATACAAGTTTTCCTGCCGGATGATTTTGTTCCAGATGCTGCTGCGCAGCGGCAGCATCTGCTAGCGCGAAAGTGCGGGCGATTCTTACCGTCAACTTATTTTGATCAAATAAGGCAGCGCACTGCCGCAGTATTTCACCCTGATGAAGTTTCGCTTCCACCAGTTCCATTAGAACAGGCGATAACATCAGTTCCAGGCTAAAACGCACATTACGTTTGCGTGCTTCGCTCCAGTCCGTATCCGGTGACGGTTGCAATATGGTGACGACATCGCCGTACGGTTTTACACAGCGAAAGCAGGTTTGCAATACCGCAGGCCCCACGGTATCGAACGCGATATCCACCCCCTTGTCACCTGTGCAGCGTAATACTTCGGCAACTACATCGTGCGTCCGGTAGTTGATGGTTTGATCGGCACCCAGTTGCCGGGCTAAATCCGCTTTTTCTTCATTACTAACCGTTGTAATCACTCGAGCGCCAGCTAACTTCGCTAACTGAATCGCGGCGTGACCGACACCACCGGCGCCGGCGTGAATCAGGACTGTTTGACCGCTGGAAATGCGCGCCCGGTCGTGCAAAGCTTCCCATGCGGTAATGAAAACCAGCGGTGCGGCGGCCGCTTGTTCAAACGATAAAGCACGCGGTTTGAGCGCGGCCAATCCGGCATCGGCCAAGACATATTCGGCGTAGGTGCCTTGCCGGTTATTAAAGCCAGGTTGTGAGAAATAAACCTCATCGCCTAGGCCGAAATTTTTTACCTGCGAACCGGTGGCTGTTACGATCCCGGCGCCGTCGCAACCGGGAATGACCGGAAAAGTAACCGGAAAACGCTGCGGCGCTGAACGGATCTTACAATCGATCGGATTGATACCGGCGGCCTTGATATGAATCAGGATCTGATTTTCGCCGCATTCACCGGGTGACTCGATTTCACCATACTGCAGCACATCGGCTGCTCCACCTGCACTGAAATAGACCGCTTTCATTCGTTCGCTCTTTATCTTTTTTAGTGATGTGTGAGTGTCGATTTTACCGGTGCCTGCGGTTAATTTGCACGCAATATTTTACTGGCATATTTGAAGATTGATCGCTATTTTTAATTGGTATTTATGATGATGCCGTATAGTTTATCTTTGAGCTGCAAGCGTTTCTTTTTCAGTTCCTCAGAGTATTCATCGATGGTATTTTCAACGCCTTCCTCGATTCGTAAAATTTCCCGGTTGATGTCGTGATATTCCTCGAATAAGCGCGCAAAATGACTGTTTTGTGTTTTCAATTCATGGATACGGTCATAATATTCGGGAAACTCATGGTGTAAATCATGTTTGTCGATCATGGCATACTCCTTATCGTTTGGTTAATCCAAGGGTGGTATTTTGATTGATTCGTAAGGGTGGACGCTGATACAGATCAAAACTCAAGCGGGTCGACATCCAACACCCAACGGACTTTCTGGCCGGGTAATGTCATAAGCTTGGCATACCAACCGGTCAGGAAGGTTTGCAAGTGCCTGCGCGATGTGGATTGCACCAGCACATGTCCGCGCTCGAGACCTTTTAACCGCACCATGTTCGCTGGGACCGGATCAAATAACTCGACGGTTCCAAGCGACTGGGCGAGTTCCTTCGCTTGACTGAGAAAATCCAACACAACTCCAATGTCGTGTGCTTCCGCGCGCAATAGCGCTTGGTAGACATACGGCGGGAATCCGGCGGTTTTTCTTTCTGTCAGCAGGGTTTGCGCCAACGTATCGTAATCATGCCGTTGCAGCGCCTGATACAGCAAATGATCGGGAAATTCGGTTTGAATCAGCACATGCCCAGGCACATTGGCGCGGCCGGCGCGGCCGGCGACTTGCATCAATTGCGCAAACAATCGTTCGCTGGCGCGAAAATCGGTGCTGTATAGCGCATTGTCGGCGTTCAGGATGCCGACTAATGCAAGGTTAGGAAAATCATGGCCTTTGGCTAGCAGTTGTGTGCCGATCAGAATGTCGACTTGCTGCGTTTGAATGGAATGCAAAATTTCTTGCCAAGCATGCTTGCGGCGCGTGCTGTCGCGATCGATGCGTAAAATCCGTGCCGATGGGAAATGCGCCGCCAATGTTTCTTCGATGCGTTGCGTGCCTTGCCCGAACGGTGTGATATCTTGATTGCCGCACTGCGGGCATGCGCGCGGAAATTGCACTTGATGGCCGCAATGATGGCAACTCAATTTTTTATCGCGCAAATGAACGACCAGGCGGCTGGAACAACGCTGACAGGAAGCGCTCCAGCCGCAGGATTTACATAGCAGCACCGGTGCGTAGCCGCGCCGGTTGAGAAAAATGAGACTCTGGTGTTTTTCTTTCAAGCATTGGTCCAGAGCGTGAAGCAATGGTTGTGATAAACCATCCTGAGTTTTGTTGATGCGTGTGTCGATGCATCGAATCGAGGGCAGGGCGGCATTTTGCACCGCGCGGTTTAGCAGACGCACATGCCGGTAACGGCCGGTGAGCGCATGGTGATAACTTTCCAGCGACGGTGTGGCGGAACCTAGTACCACCGGGATATTTGCTTGCTTGCCGCGAAAAATCGCCAAATCGCGCGCGGAGTAACGCAAACCGTCCTGCTGCTTGAATGAACTATCCTGTTCCTCATCGACGATGATTAACCCAAGGTCCGGTAAGGGAGTAAAAACGGCTAGGCGCGTACCCAATATAATTTTGGCTTCACCGTGTTGAGCTTGCAGCCACCCGGACAAGCGTTCGGTGTCGTTGAGCCCGCTGTGCAGACTCACCAGAGGAACGGCGGGAAAGCGGTTGCGGAAAATGGCTTCCAGTTGCGGTGTCAGACTGATTTCAGGGATCAACACCAGCGTTTGTTTATCTTGCGCCAGCATGGGCTCAATGATTCTGAGATAAACCTCGGTTTTGCCGCTGCCGGTTACACCGTGCAGTAGCCATGTATCGAATTGCCGGTTGTTGGCGGTAATCGCATCGACGGCGGTTGCTTGCCCGGAAGTCAACGCGGGAATTGTTGCCGTGCCGGTGATTCGTGCAGCGGAAACGGGTTCCACTGTTATCCATCCCAGCTGGATCCATTCCGGAATCAACTTGATCGCGCGCGGAGAAATTTGCTTAACCTGCGTGACAGTTAATACAGAGGCGCGCTGAAATTCAGTCAATAAGTTTCGTGCCACGCGGTTGCGTGCCGGAATGCTGGTTAAATCAGTGCGGATTCCTGCCACCGCCAGGACGTAACGATCGTCATGCGGATTTCTTTTTAGGCTAGCCGCTTTGTTGTTGCGCAATTTGACGGGCAGGCCGTTCATGATCACCATGCCGAGGGGATGATGATAATACTGACTACAGAAATGAAATAAATCCAGCAGTGTGGCCGGTAGTGGTTTTATTTCTCTGAAAATGCAATGAGCCGGTTTAAGTTTTTCTGCGGCAATCTGCGTTTTGTCGCTCACTGCGGCGATGACGCCGGTTAATCGCTTTTTTCCGAATGGTACGCAGGCGCGTGCACCGATATCCTGCTCACTGGCATCGTCAGCTTGATAGTCAAACAGTGTGTCGACTGGAACATTGAGCGCGACACGGATGACCGGCATAAGCGCTGAAAGAAAGAGTCAGTCCAATAGATTCACCGGAATTCTGCAAAATCCGATGAATCTATTGGACGATCATGGATGAATCCAGTTATTTGGAAACGCGGTAGAGAGTGACGGATTGTTCTCCGGGTTTGTCCAATTTGGCTGTATTGCCGTCAGAACTAATGGAAAAACCGATACCGCCCTCGACATCGGAAAAACCGGCGCAACCATTGGTGTTGTAGGTATAGCTCGATAAGCTCAGTTTACTGCTTCCCTTATCATAGGTGTAAGAAGCAAATTCGACCCCAGGTTTTGCGCATTTTGCTTGATTTTCACGTTGTGTCGCGCCGGTAGGATCGATCATCATATATTTGCCGTTAGGAAAAAATACCAGGGTTTGTGTTTTGATCGCTTCGCTATCGAAAGCCCAAGCGCCGGTAATGCCGTTCATATCGTTATCGATTTTTGAATAACGGGATTCTTTGATTTCTTTTTCAGCGACTTCATTTTCATCGCTCAACTGAATGGGTTTTGCGATATGGAAAAGTTCGCCAAACACACTGCCTTGTTCGCGCGCTCTTTGTACCGTCACGATATCGGAGTTAATCAATTCAAAGCCATCGGTGCGCACCCGCCGGGTAGGGCCGGGGTTGGAGAAACCAGCTTTCAGGTTGGTATCCACGCTCGGTGTGCTAACTAGTTTGAAGCCCCGGTTATCAAAGTCGGTTGCTTTGGCAATGCCATATTCAACACCGGCCTGAAATACGGTTTTCCCGCCGCAGACCCGGTTTTCGTCGCAGGAATCGTCCGGTCTTGCATCGCCTTGCAAATACTCTCCGCTGCTGTCGGCAGCTACCCGCAGCACACTAGCCGTTTGATTAGTATAACTGACCCAAATTTGCGCGCTGAGCAATGCAACACCTTGCGAGAGGAAGTGATTGCGGGCTTCTTCGAGCGTCCGGACTTCACCTTGGACGCCGCTGCTAGACATGATGTCTTTTAAACCAGCAGATTCGGCAAATGATTCGGGATCGCTATCTAAATTAATCGGCCCTTTGACAGCAGCGGCGGTTTCGCGCGATATGGCAATCCCGTTTGAAAGATCGCTGTCGGAATCCAATGATTGCAGCAAGACCAGCAGATTTTGCAGTTTATTGTTGTTGTCACCGGCTAATTCAATGGGTGTCACAATTTGTGAACCCTGGATATTGCCCAGTGTCAAACCGCCCAATTTGAATTCAATTTTGTCGCCATGATTGAAATTGAAATTGCCTTTATCATCGGTGGTACCTGATTTTCCGGAAGTCGCCGAGAATGCGACACCGGAAACGGGAGAATCGACTAAAATGCCGGTAGCCGGACCGGTTGGCATATTTCTTTTAACAGCGCTTGCAGCTGATGACGAAGATGAATTGGAAGAGGTTTCGAGCGTTTTCTCACTACCGCTGTCGCACGCGGCTAGACCAACAACCAATACTGTGGATAATACGGGTATCCATGAATTTTTTCCTAACTGCTGTTTAGATTTCATTAAGATGCTCTCTTTTGATTAATAAGATAATTCAATCTTGTACAATATACTTTTTGTTTGCGTAACGTATCAATGGTTGCTGATATTTTACTATCAAGATTGCTATTATAGCCAAGCATTCGATTTTTCGTTTCCGACTTGCTTAAATAGGTTTTAAATTTTTGTCTTTTCGTGTATTTTCGCCGCTAATTTTTTCTTTGGGAGATATAAGATTTTATATGTCTAACATGGCTGAGATTTCACAACTGGCGGAGATGTCAACGCAGCTTCCCGTCAACTGGTACTTGGATTCCAAAATTCTTGAAATTGAAAAGCGTATTTTGTTTGATTACGGACCTGGCTACGTGGGGCATGAAGTGATGGTGCCCAATGTGGGTGATTATTATGTGCCAGAATGGATGAATAATGCCAAGGTGCTGATGCGTAACGAACAAGGCATCGAATTGCTATCCAATGTTTGCCGTCATCGTCAAGCCCTTTTATTGTCCGGCAGAAACAACACTAAAAGCATCGTATGTCCGATTCATCGCTGGACGTACGCACTGAATGGCAAGTTATTGGGGGCGCCGCACTTCGACCAGAATCCCTGTTTGAATCTGAGCAAGACGGCACTGCAAGACTGGAATGGCTTATTGTTCAGTGGCGAACGCGACGTTGCGCACGACATGGCCAATCTGAGTGTGCTGCAGGATTTCGATTTCTCCGGCTATCAATTCGATCGCGTGCAAATCGATCACTACAACTGTAACTGGAAAACTTTTATCGAAGTCTATTTGGAAGATTATCATGTCGATCCGTTTCATCCTGGTTTAAGTCATTTCGTCGACACTAAAAAACTCGATTGGGAGTTCGGCGACTGGTATAGCGTTCAAACAGTGGCAATCGATAACGCGCGCTTACAAAAACCCGGTAGTGCGGTGTATGCCAAATGGCATGAACAGGTATTGCTGCAAACCAACGGTGGAATGCCGCCGCATGGTGCGATTTGGTTGCTCTATTATCCTAATGTCATGCTGGAATGGTATCCGCACACGCTCATCATCAGCACAATATTACCAACTGGCGTTGAGAGCTGTACGAATGTGGTTGAATTCTATTATCCTGAGGAAATCGCATTATTTGAACGTGATTTTGTTGAAGCTGAACAAGCGGCGTATAAGGAAACCGCGTTCGAAGATGATGAGATTTGCCGGTTGATGACCGCAGGGCGCCGGGCCTTGTATGAGCAGGGTTTGAATGAAACGGGGCCATACCAAATTCCAATGGAAGAGGGTATGAAGCATTTTCATCAATTTCTGCAGCGGGAAATAGGTCCGCATACCCGGTAGACCATATCTGTAAATTCTGATTTTCTAGGAAAACGGCAAGTGCGTTCATTGTGGATGCTGGTGGCGGCCTTTATGTTTGCTTGCATGGGCGTACTGGTTAAGTTTGGCGCCGTTTATTTTTCCAGCACGGAATTGGTATTTTACCGCTCGCTGTTTGGAGTCTGGATGACTTATCTGATCATCCGTTATTATCGTTTGCCGGTCACTACACCGCATTGGCGGCTGCATTGCTGGCGCGGTATTAGCGGTTTGATCAGCTTGCTGATGTTTTTTTACTGCTTGACGGAATTACCGCTGGCCACCGCGATTTCGTTGAATTATACCTGGCCGCTATTTGTCGCTCTGTTTTCCACACTGATTCTCAAAGAGTACATACATTGGCCATTAATTTGCGCGATTCTCGCCGGTTTTGCCGGCGTCATTTTGCTGCTGCGGCCGACGCTGCCAGAAGATCATTGGGTGGCAGGTTTGCTGGGAATTGCTTCCGGGTTTTTTGCCGCGATTGCGTACATCAACGTCAAACAGTTGGGCAGTCTCGGCGAATCTGAATGGCATGTGGTGTTTTACTTTACTCTGATCAGTACACTGGTTACCGGCTTGTGGTTGCTGTTCACGACATTCAGTCCAATAACTTGGCATGGTTTGTTATTGCTGCTTGGGACCGGCATAACGGCAACTTTGGCGCAACTTGCGATGACGCGCGCCTATCACAAAGGCGCCACGCTGGTAGTGACTTCGCTGGGTTATAGCACGGTATTATTTGCCAGTCTCTGGGGCATTGTATTGTGGAATGAGTTATTGCCTCCCGTTGCTTGGTCCGGTATGGGATTGATCGTTTTAGGCGGATTGTTGAGTGGTATTGCGGGGACCAAGCAGGCACCCGCTGTTGCACAAAAGTGAATTCGCGATCTATCTAATGATGAGCGGCAAAATTTGCACCGCTCAGCTTAATTCCCTATGATGGGCTTGTTATCATTCGAGGTGAAACCATGATTACGATTCAAAAAAAAGAAAATCTCATTATTGTGGCGATTATCGGCGAATTCACATTAGCTGATTACAATGAATTTGAACAACAAGTGCTTTATCAGTCTCATTTTGGCGGTGCAGCAAATCTTTTGTTCGATTGGCGGGACATGCTGGATTACACCGTCGATGTGGCATGGGAGGAAATCAAATTTATGCGTGATCATGGCAGTGAATTTAACCGGGTGGCAGTTGTTACCGACGATGAATGGCAAGCGTGGGGGGCGTGGGTCTCTAATCTGTTCATCAATGCCAACGTAACGGTATTTCACGACTATGAGGATGCCGAGAAATGGGCCTTGGAAGGCGGGTAATCCCAACAATACGCTACTCATAAAATAGTAAAGGACTTGACCGGATTAGTTACGATGTTGCGCATCATGGACGATGTTCGCCAATCGGTTTTTTTATTACTCCAATTTTTCAAATAAGACGGAAAAATAAATGGATGATATTGTTTTTGCTAGAGTATTACATGTACTAGGTGTTGTGCCGTGGATCGGTGGGGTGGCGATGGTGACTTTTGTGCTGCTGCCGAATTTGGCGCGCATGCAATCGGCTGTGGAAGCTATGGCGTTTTTTTCCCGTTTCCGCCAGCGCTTTGCTGCGCAAGCGCGTATTTATACATTGATAGTCGGTTTGAGCGGTTTTTATATGGTGTATGCATTGGGCGTTTGGCAGCGGTTCATGCAATGGCAATACTGGTGGATGCATACGATGGTTTTTATTTGGTTATTGTTTAGTGTGATGTTATTCGTCATGGAGCCGCGCAGCCGCCGACAGGCCGCTGCATCGGTGCAAAAAGATGTGTCATCGGAAACTTTTGTTAGGATTCAACGTAAGCATCTGTTTCTATTGTTGCTTAGTTTGATTACCATCGCTGGTGCAGTAGCAGGAAGCCATGGCTGGTTGATAGCCGGGAGCTGAACGTGAGTTATGCATTGTTGAAGATGATTCACGTCAGTAGCGTGATTTTGAGTTTTTCACTGTTTTTTTTGCGCGGAGTTTGGCTGATGCGTGACTCGGCGAGTTTGCGTCAGCGCTGGGTCAAGATTTTACCGCACGTAATCGATACCGTATTGTTGACGAGCGCTGTTTTGCTTGCGATCACAATTCAGCAAAACCCTTTGCAAAACGCCTGGTTAACCGCCAAGATTGTCGGTTTGCTGCTGTATATCGGTCTCGGTATGGTGGCGATGCGCTTTGGTAAAAACCGTCAAGTAAAAATCACCGCTTGGATAGCTGCGCAGTTTC
>JAFEEI010000098.1:8330-8959 GCA_018241205.1 Pseudomonadota bacterium | reverse complement strand
AGCGGACTTTTAATCCGTTGGTCGGCAGTTCGAATCTGCCACGACCTACCAAATAAAACAAGCACTTAGAGATTAACTTCCTAAGTGCTTTTTTGTTTCTCAGGCATCGTGTAAGGCCAGTGTAAGGAAATACGGTCAACGCAAATAAATAAATTAATCGCATGAAGATACTAATAATCAGATAATTATGAGAATTGAACTTGCCGTGAATGGTACGCTGATGAGAGGTTTAGAGTTAAACCACAATCTTCTTGAGTTAGGTGGTGTATTTGTGGAAGAAGCTTTAACCGCCTCTCTCTATCGGCTTTGGTCTACTGATTATGCCGCAGCGGGTCTGTTCAAACATTGTTCCAGTGACTTAATCATGGCGTTGTAACTTTCGTGTTCTGGGCTGATCATGAGAATGTCTGGGGTAAAATAAACCGCTTCAGTTTTCAGATAACGATCTGTTTCGATCTGGTAAAGCAAAAGTAGTGTTGCTTGGACATCAAGCAGTTTTTCCGCTGACAAAGTAACGCCATGCTCTTTTAATGCTGTATCCAAGCGGTTCACTTGGCTAAACCACAAATCGGGTACAGTATGCGTTAATACTCTGCGAGCGGTTTCACTATTAAGCGCTCGGTCATCTC
>JAFEEI010000098.1:0-8308 GCA_018241205.1 Pseudomonadota bacterium | reverse complement strand
CTTGCGCCATTCAATCGCGCTTTGCAAGGAATCACCAGGCATGCCGCGTTTTTTCAGCCGGTTGCACATTTGCACGCTGATTCCTAATCCTTCCGCTAAGTCTGAAGTTTTCATGTCTTATCCCTGTCTATTATTGAAACCCATTTATTTTTTGGAAAAGCTAGAAAAAAATTGAGGGCAGAATTACCCCCGCCAGGCTTTTCTCTGGAAGTACCTTTTTGCATTCATTGCATACCGCTCTTTTGGATTATCTCCAGCATAACGAACGGGTCATATTTATGCTTTGGTATCAGCATTTCACAGGTTCCAGCGTTGCGTATTGCTAACGTTAAAATAACGTTGTGTCTGTCGCTCTCGGTGTCGGTCAAGAATGCCCGCTGAATCTCTGGCCGTTCTTCCAACATCTTCAAAACCTTTTGCCGTCGCTCTTCACACTTAGCATCTTCAGGTAATGCGGCTTTGTTGGTTTTCTGTTTTGCTACAGCTACACTTGCTACTTTTGCTACACTTGGAACTAATGCCGGTTTATCTGTAGCAGGTGTAGCAACTGTAGCCGTAGCAAGTTTCTTTCTACGGATAATCTCAAGCAAGGTCATACAGCCTCTTGAGCCAGTAGTTTAGGATTCAACCAGATTGATATTTTCTTCACGTCTCTCCTGATCTGAATACGGTCTAGCGCCTCAAGCTCGGTGATAGCAGCATTAAGTCGTGTTGCATCTCTGATAGTTCCGTATTGTTGCGCGCAACGCTTTGCGACACAGTGCGTATGCTCACGCTTGCAGTGTTGAATCAACCAATCGTTAAGCCTTGCGGCGTCTGCTAATTCGATAGGTAATGCTATTTCACCAAAGAAACGACGTGATTCATTTAGATGCCATGCTACGACCGCGCTTGCTTGCTCGAATGCGTCCAAACTGATTGCACCTGCGCCGCTCTCGAATACGTGGAATAGTGCCGCTAGCCTTGCCGCATTGTCAGCAATCTTGCTTGCTACATCGCGCACATCAAACAAAATGCCGCCGCTAGATAACTGCATCTCAATGCCGTCATGAAATTCAATCCATGCAGCCTTGGCCTCGGGTGTTAAGGTCAACATCTGCGGCGTAAGTGCGCCGTCATCATTAATTGGCACGGGAATATTTAATAACTCGTTGATTCGTAGATTGAATGCGGCAAGTTGTGGCCAGCTCTCTGGTGCTTCAGTGTATGGCCTGTAACCTTGCATTGACTCTGGCCAGCTAACCAAAAACCGCGCTAAGAATCCAGTCCCGCGCGCCAATGCACCGGATTTTTCGAAGAAACTATTTAGTGTCTCGCTCTGTACCTGCAAAGCGACTGTAAGTCTTGCGCCACGTACTGTAAAAGACTCGCTGGTTTTGCGATCTATCTTCAGACTTGCGCCGTCCCAAAGCTGGTTCAGTGTGGCAAGATTTCGCATTACGGAGTCCTTACCCATGCCATGAGATCCAAACACGATACCGGCTTCAGCAGACACCACACCACCGCTAGGCCATTGTTTAGCCAAGCTGTAGGCCAGTGCCTCGGGTGTTGCGTCGGCGTACATCAGGCGCGGGATTCGTGGCGGTTCTGGCTTGTTATGCTCTAAGTTTCTTAGCTCTGCCTCTTGGTTGCCGGTTGGTTTTCCGCTTTTTGCATCGCTGCGTATTTTGTCTTTAATACCGCCGCGTTTTGCTTCCCATGAATCCATATCTGCTTTGTAGTTATTAATTGCAGGTTTTGCGGCTTCGGCTTGTGCATCCTCATAATCGGTAATTGCCTTGGTGAAGAATCTGTCGCAAGTAGTTTTTCTCTCACCACTATCGGCAATCGTTAGAAAGAATGCCCCGGTTGGTGAATGCAGTGCGCTTGCTCTCTCTACGTCATAAAGCGCTTGTATCGCCAAAGATAAAGCGGATATTGCTGAAGCTGCCACCAGCGGCACAGGTGCTTTAACAAACCCATGCACTTCATTAACTGCCGCTCTGACATTGTCGGGCAGTGATTCTATAGGATAGGGTTCCTTCTCGATTTTAGCCGTGAGTGGCTGCGGTTCTGGCCACTCATGGCGGTTCGTTTCATCCTGCACAGTTTCGGCGTCATCAAGATTCAAGGTGGCAACATTGGCAATTTCATTTGAAGGTTTTGCGCTGCTGAAAATATTTTCTATGCTATCCATGCTGATGGCTCCCTGTTAGGTAGTCATTCCAATCCGTGCCGGGTACTGACGGAATCAACACCTTGCCGCAAATAGACAAAGCAGCTTCCCGCGCTTTTGTCTGTCCTATGCCTGATAGGTCGTTATCGCCGCAGATAATAATTTCGTTTTCTGGTGACAACTCTTTGATATTCTTGGCAACTGGTAGCAGGTTGCCAGCGTCAAAAGCAATGACTACGCGCTGCCCGGAATCTTCATAAAGACTTGCGCCGGTGGCGAATCCCTCACAAATTAGAATCCTGTCTGTGAGATCGCCAATAATATGAAAACAGCCGCGCTTGCGTCCGCCTGATAGAAAGTGTTTTTCACCCTGTGGATTAATGAATTGCAGGTTAACCAATTGATCTGATGCGTCATGAATCGGGATAATGAGAGTTTCATGATTTATCTTGGCTCCGTGTGGTTGGATACGTTTCTTTGTCAGATAGGTATGTTCAGATTGCTCGATGATCGTTTTTGATTTGCTCCAAATATGCACAGCTTTCTTCGCTGCTACTGCATGCTTTTGGAGTACTTCTGCTTCGCGCTGCTGCTTGGCTTTTTCGATTCGCCCGAACAATTCATGCGACACTCTGGAAACGTTTCCACTTCGCCATGTTTGAGATAATCCTGTTGTGTAGTCCATAAACCAACCAGCCGGATGATTATCAAGATGCAGCGTATAGGCACCGTTTAAGCTGCCTCGCTTATGGCCATCGATATGAAACCGGTGCAATCCGCCATCGGCGATTATTTCACCAGAAAAAGATATTCCAGCGGCCTGCATCGCTTGGCGGAACTCAGTCTCTATGCTGGAAGTGGTATAATTACAATTTGGCTTTTTTAAAGGAGCGTTCATGGTCTGGCGCTCCTTTTTTATTGGCACTCGATACCTAGAATTTTCTTGATTTCCTTGACCGGCCAGGCAAGGCGGCCATTAACCCTTACCGGACGTAATGGCCCATTTTCCAAGCAGCTCCATGAACGGAGTGTTTGCGGTCGTCTACTTAAATAAAAAGCTGCTTGCTCTGTGGGAACCGCAGCAAGGGTAATTTGTTCGATTGGCTGGAATTGATTTGATACGATTTGCATTTCTCACCTCATATTTTTGTTGAAGTGTGCATGATCGCTTGATAATTTATATATGTCTGTAACGAAACTTGCAGGTGGCTAGTTTTGTTATATTTGTTTCATTAATTCTTTGTAACCTCCTTGCATAAGTCTGGTTGCATTTTTAAAAGCTTCCCTTGCGCGTTTTTCCGCATTCTTTTGATCTAGAGCTTTCTCTGGGTCTGAGTTCTCAATTTCATCTCGATATAGTTCTTCCCCAATCTCAGCAAACTTGGCTCCTGTCTGTCTGCCATCGTATACCCTTAAATAAATTGGTAGATTTCTTGTTTGAATACCAATTGCTCCCCGCATTCTTTTCCAATCATGATATGGGTAATCTGGCTGCAAGAAATCCAACTGAGACACTCTTTCTTGCAAAAGAATTTTTGCGTTATCCAATTGTTGATCTAATGAGTAACGAAGATCAAATCTTAATGTCATTTCGAACCAATCTTCTGTTTCTGGTTTTATGGATGTAGGCTCGATTTCTTCTGCTTCTGCTTCTGCCTCTGCCCAGCCAGTTGCAGTTAGTGCTACGCTATTGTCTGTGGGGCATTCAAAATAATCGTTAATTTCTCTCGGTAATTCTATAAGGTGTGGGATACAGTCGTAACCCTCATTATTTGCCGGGTCAGCTAAGTATAAGATTTCCCATTTCTCATCGATTAATTGATCTTCGAGTGAATAAAAGTATGGGCTTTCATCGCCCGTTCTATTGAAATATTCTCCTACCGCTTCACCGGCAAGTATGGGGTGTTTACAATAGCGAAATTTTGCAGTATCAGGTGCATTCGCCAACCGGTGGCGACCACCTTTCCTGCCGAAATCGGAGGATTGAGAGCAGTATCCATAGTCATTCTGGTATTCTGGACTTCTTCTAAGAAATTCCCAAACCCATTGAGCTAGTGACAAATCGTTGTATGTAGCTGGATATGCGGACGCATCGCGCCAATCTGGTGGAATAAATGCACTCATTACGTACCTTTAACGCGCACCTTAATTTGGAACCACCCCAACAAGATAAGGTTTGTCTTGTTTTCGCCCCGTCGGGCTAGGGGTGGGTAAGCACGATTAAACTTGCTGCATATACTGCAATGCCTCCAAAATAGGCCTATAGCGTTGCTTGTTTTGCAGTGCCAGCCACTGGAAATGAAATGACTTTGCACTTAGCGATGGACTCACCAAGCAAGCGACGCATTTCATTCATACCTGCGATAGGGTCACCATATGGGCACACATGCCCAACAACGCGCTTTTCTGCATCTGATAGCGATGCAATATATTCATTTAGCTCTCTAAGCTGATTCGCGCGAGTTCTGTGTTTTATCTCGTATTGAGATAACGGGTAGATGGTTTGTGATTTGGTTTTGCGGCGTGTACGTACTTTGGGTGCTTCAGGCGCAGCTTTGCATACTTTTGGGGTGGTTCTGTTGCTGGTAGAATCTTTATTAGCCATGATTCAAACTCCTTGTTAGTTTGTGTTGTGGTCAGGGGCTCAGGTGTTGCTGCACTTGATAACCCCGCTTATGCCTGAATCCGTCAGGCGGCGGTGTTGCTCTTTAATGCTACTTGATCCAATTCCATGGCGCGTCTTCCGCTTCGGTTGGTCTAATCAATTTCTTGCTCATCATCGATGCACTGACAACTTTAGACCGGCCGCATTAATTACAGCTAACAGGGTTTTTATTGTCGGATTTCCTCTTTTGGATAGTGCGCGGTATAGACTTTCTCGTGGCATTCCGGCGCGCTCTGCTACGGTTGCCATGCCTTGCGCCTCTGCAATATGCCGTAACGCAGCCAATAAAGCTTCACGTCCGCCGGGTTGATTAACCTCATCCAATGCAGCCGATAGGTATTCGTCCGCAAATGCCGGGTCTTCCTGCAGTAACTCGATTACAGCATCGTCATGTGGGCGGGATGATTTCATCATGCCTTATTTTTCCTTTTCCAATTCTTCCAATATTCTAATGCGGTATTTATGTCTGCTTGTTGCCGTCGCTTATCTCCACCTGCCAAGATTATGATTAGCTTTTCCCCAGCTCTGGCGTAATACACTCGATAACCTGCACCATGATCTATACGTAATTCCCAAACGCCTTCGGCAATCGGTTTGCAGTCTCCAAAGTTACCGGCTGCCATCCGCTGTATTCTCAATAAAATACGTGCACTTGCTTGCCGGTCTTGCAGATTACCAATCCACTCTTTAAAAGGATCGTTTCCGTCATCTGTCAAGTAATCAAAGACTTTAAATGTCATGTGAATTATACGTTACAGGGAAGTAAATATGAATACTATTTAACTGCATGTAACCCTGCCTGTGCGGGCATAAATTCAATCCCGGCTTGCTCCAATATCCACGCTTCGATTTTGACGTGCCACATGCGCAGCAAATCAAGCGGGCGGCGGATGTAGTGCTTTTCTCGCACTCCACTTGGTTTATGTCCTTGTATCTGCGCTGCGATACCGGCAGGCGTTTCTATCCATTCGCTCAAAGTAGCAAAACTGCCGCGCAAGGCGTATATAGTCAAGTTTAAACCGGCAATCTCACAAACTTTATCGTGCGCTGAATGCGGATCAATCAGGTGCCCGCTTGCCGCGGTTGGACTACTGAATACCCATTCATTCCGACGCGGTAACGCATCCAGCAAGTGTGAGATATAAGGCGTTAATGGAATGACTCGCAATCCTTCCACCTTGTCCCGTATCGTCATGTTGCGCCATTGAAAATCAATATCTTCCCATTTAAGCGTTGTTAACTCGTTTGGACGTGCGCCTGTCAGTAATAATGTTTGCAGATATGCAGATATGACAGCATTCCGAATTTGCTTAACTGCATTAAACCAAGCCGGTAATTGCTCGCGCTGCAAAACTTCGTCTATGGTCTTTGGTTTCCCAAGAATTTCACGCACTCTTTTATTCTTGGCGGCGTTATTGGTTACTATCTCCCGATACTCAGGCTGTTCACTGCACCATGATAAAAATGCTTTCAATAAGCGAGTAGCAAGCCGTGCCCGCCCGGATCGCGTTGCACCTTCTTTTGCTGCCCATTCTTGAACTCGCTCAGCGGTCAAATCTATAAGTCGAGTATTTGCCAGCGATGCAAGAACACCTGGTTCCGTTAACTTACTGCTTCGCACCCTTTTTATTCCACCGGGCTGCATCATTTCCACATGATCAGCATAGTGCCTTTCACTCCAAAAGTTTTTGCGTGCTATCAGGTATTTTTCCCATGCCATGCCAAGCGTCACGATTTCGCGTGCTTCCTGTGCTTTCTTGGCTTCTTCAACGGCTTGTTGTGCAGCTTTCCTTTCTGTTTCCACTTGACGCGGATCAATGCCCTGATCGGTCATAGCCTTAAGCCGTGTTGCTTCCGCCTGCGCGTCTGAAATACTCCATGCGCGTTGATCGCCAATAGTTATGCGGATAGTTTTACCGTGCAGCTCGGTTTGGAATATGTAAGATTTTGCACAGCTGGCAGTGACTCGCAATCCTAAACCGGGCACTTTTCCATCCCAAAAGATAGATTGCTTTGCCCCCAGTTTGCACTTGAATGATGCGACTCGTTCGGAAGTGAAATTATCCCATTTCATTTTTGATTATTTCCCGTGTAAGGCTAGTGTAAGGAAATATTATCAAAATAACGGAATATCAATCAACACTAATAATAAGTGATATTTTGTAACTTATTTGTTTTAATTGATTTTATTTGTTTTATTAAATACCAATCAACATCAATAAATGTACATACGAGCGGACTTTTAATCCGTTGGTCGGCAGTTCGAATCTGCCACGACCTACCAATTAAAGTAAGGGGTTAGTTAAACACTAACTCCTTTTTTCTTTTTGAACGTGACAAAAACGTGACAGATTCACAACATTCCCACCACGCCCGCCCTCGATTCTAGCCGCTGCAACCCTCAAATGCTCGGCTGCATATTCGCATAGCGATCCACCATAATTCTAGATTTCCAGCCACCTAAATCCTTCAGCTCATCGCAGCTTGTCCCAGCCTGTCGATGCCATGAAGCCCAAGTATGTCTGAGATCATGAAACCGAAAATCCTTCAATCCTGCTTTAGCTAGAGCGGTATGCCACGCACTGTTGGTAATTTCCCAGAGAATCGGCTTACCTTGATAGGTAAAACAAAACTGCTCATGCTTTCCGAGTTGCTCTTCAAGAACATCGATAGCATCGTAATTCAGCGGCACACCTCGCGGTGTTCCATTCTTGGTTTGGTTAAGCCAGGCTGTTCTACGTTCCAAATCAACCCGATTCCATTCCAACCCAGTGATTTCCCTGGCACGGCATCCAGTCGCGAGAGCAAAACGGATCAAAGCTGCTAAATGCGGAGGACTAACCGTTATTAATCGCTCAGCCTCTTCTCTAGTAAGCCATCTATCACGTTCTGTTTCACCCGCTAAAAAGCGAATTTTTGGCATCGCATCTATCCACTGCCATTCATCACGTGCCATACGTAACAAGCTACGTATTAGTGCCAAATAACGATTAACTGTAGCTGGCTTATTTCCTTTGGCAAGTACACCTTGTATAACAGACCAGATTACATCACCGGTAATTTGATCTAAAAATAAGTGACCTAAAAAAGGATCAAGCTTACGGCAAATGCGCTGAACATCATCAAAGCTTCGCAAATTCACTTTAATCGCGAGATACCGCACTACGGCTTCTTGCCATGAACGTTGGGGCTTGAATCCGAAATGGTGCTCTCTAAAAGCTTCCAGCCGGATTTTGGCTAGCAGTGCTTCGGCATCTTGTCGGTTTTCAGTCCCAGAGCTTTGGCGTATTCTTTTGCCGTTTGGGAGCTTTGTTGCAGTCCACCAGAAGCGGGAATCTTGTCTTCGGTAGGCACCTTCTTGGGTTTGGGCCATATTGCCTCCTTCTTAGCCCGCCCGTGCTCGCACTGCTTATATTCCTCTATCCAGATATCTAAATCAACTCTGTCATATAGACAACGCCCGTAACTCCCCCTGTAAGTAGACAAAG
>JAFEEI010000097.1 GCA_018241205.1 Pseudomonadota bacterium | reverse complement strand
TCAATTTTCGACCGGTGTCAACAGTCACGCACCAATTCGGCTGCACTGTCTTCCCTAGTAGCCAGTATTGTGGTTGCTTTTCCTGAAAAAACATTTCAAGTGGCAAAGATTTTATTTAGAACCAAGGAGTTTTTTATCTATGATACTAGTCGATTTATATTAGATCAAACGCACAAAACGCAGCTTACTACGCTGAGAAACAGCTTCAGTACTAATCACATGAATGAGCTGCACGAAAACGAAAGGATCAATGCCTGTGATGAAAAACATAGAACGCTCACTTTAGAAAATGTCATGTTGCGTTATCAATTTTTCAGGAGTAAGGAAACCAGCGAAGCGGATGCCAAAGAGCGGCACGAGGAAATATCGAAGATATTAGACGCCCATTACGATGAATTACCTGAAAGTGAAAATGAAACTGACCCCGATAAAATTTGGCGTCTTTATCTTGCACGGATGGATAGACGAAAGATGTCGCCCGTAACAAAAGAGACTAAAGATGGGATTATGATTGAATTCAACCCTGAAATAGACAGCGAACTTAAAGAGTATAGTGAAAATGCGTTAAAAAAATCTAATGAACCTTATAAACACACTCAGCTCTTATTGTGGTCTCAGCATAGGCTTTATGATCGCGATGACTTTAAGAAATATGAGAATTATGAATTAGATCCACTAGCTGCGCTAGAAGAGGCTAAAGGGTTATGGTCAGAAATCTCTAACGATAGCGACTCGGCTTCAGCATACTTTAATCGTTCATTGCCATCAGTAGTTTGCGCCGTCTTGCTGCGCGATTTTTGTGAAAAGATAGATAGAAAAGATTTAGAGTTCTGTAGAGAAGTAGTTTTCTTTTATGGCAGTCTATTTTTACAAAAAGGATATCACTACCAAGTTTCTGACGGAGTATTGCCTGCCCTGCTAGTGTTGCCAATTCTTCTCGAACATTTTCCAGAGGAAGAAGGCAACATTAAGCTCCTAATGATCTACGCATTAATGCGCGAAGATTCAATAGATATGAGCATGACGAAATTTAATACTGTGGTGATTAAGTCGTTACAAACCATTTGGAGAAAAGACTTTGACTTTGCACTATCTATTTATACCGGATACTTAGTCCTGGCGCAGAAACAGAAAGATATGCTCTCAGAATACAGGAAAACTGCATATGAGAATGGTCAATATGACCTTGATATAGAAGACTTCTGGAATATCTTTTCGGAGAGCTCTTCGAAGATATTCGAACAAATAACAGATGAATCAATCAACGAGCATGTAATCAATGGCATTCACAATGTCGATGTAGATATTCTATCGACCGCCTTTCAGACAGTTCCTCTGAAAACCGAGTGCAGAAATGAAATCCCATACATCAAAGATATTATCACCATAATTTCAGAAAAAATACTATCAAATGACAGAGACGAAAAAATTGATTACACAACCCGTCATCTGTTTTTAAGAAAATATACCCAATATGTTCTCTATCTCGATTTAAATGATATCAATGATTATCTGTCTCCATTTATAGATAACTTTTCTGTAGGTGAAGGAATTTCTGAATTATTTAAAGAGTTTATTAGTTCAGAAGATAATGCCAATAGACCGGATCATTTTTGGCGCGTATGGGAAATATTTAAAGATAAAGTCATTGAAACTTCCCTTAATGGGTCACACCGCCATTATTCAAACCAGATAGTTGAATCCTATATGTTTGCGCGCAACTATTGGAAGGAAGATGCGAAGGAATGGCATATATTTTCAAAAGAACGAACGTCATTTTTTAACGAGTTAACCTCAAGGTTGAGTGGAGATTCTTCTTATTTGTACAGCTTATCAAAATTAATATGCGGCTTAGGAAGTATTTATTTAGAAGATGGGATTCTATGGCTGTCGTTTGCTATCAAAAACAATGAAATTAGTTTCTCCAGAGACAGGCGTAGTGACACCATTTATTATCTGGAAAAAGTCGTGAAAAAATATATTCTTCTCAACAGAGAAAAAGTTAGGAGAACTGCAAAAATAAGATCTGCAATAATTTCTATTCTGGATTTATTGATTAACAACGAATCAATTATTGGATATCTGCTTCGTGAAGATGTAGCATAGATACAACTATTATGAAATTGAGATGAACGTCCGCTTCAGGTTGAAAGCAGTCATTTTAATAATAAAAAATTGTCACTGCTCATTCAATTCTATTCTAAAAATTAATTTGAATGAATCGATATTGATTTCGAATAACTTTTTGAAATCAATTAAAGCTCCTTTCAATGGAATTATGGCATTGAATCATCTATGATTTTTAGTCTTCAATCGAATAATGCGGACAAAACTTGAAACTCTATTTGGAAAGAGGGATCTTCCCAGCACGTTATAGCCCAATCACTACCATTATTCGGTCAAAGGCTGCTTTTTAAGCGGCCTTTTTATTTAAATTTTTGTCGAAGAAATTTTCGATAATTTTTGGTTGAATTTGAATTATGTTGCTTGATGGGAGACATTAGATTCTCTCAGAAGTGTGGTCAAAATTGTTCGTTTCTCGGTTTATCCCTATACCCCCATGGCATCGCCAAGCTGGTACAAGCTGCGATGAACTGAAAGATCTGGGCTGCTGGAAATCACGCAACATGGTGGATCGTTATGCCAAGTTTGCAACGGAAAATCTGGCATTTGCAGCATCCAGGACTGAGATGGAGCAAGACAGTAAAGTAGTTCCGCTGTCACGTTTCTGTCGCGATAAAGGGGATGAACAGAGTTGTAAGTCAGCTAACTTATTGAGTTAAATGGCTCCCCGACCAGGGCTCGAACCTGGGACCTGCGGATTAACAGGTGTAATATCTAACTGTTTTTATTAATATTAATCTCGCCAGTGCTCGCTAATACTCGCCAATATTCATCAGATTTGTCACGTACCACAGCCCTCTTTATATTTCAATCTCCTTCTGATGGAAGCTCAGCTGATATTGCCCTCTCTTAGCGAAATATGAAGATTTATTTCAATGTGATAAAAATCATGCAAATAGAAGAATTTATTGAAGTAGAATAGGACTTCGTGGAAAGTAAATTTTGAACATAAATAACTACGCATTCAATTTTTACGGTTCAAGGTAGTGAGTACCAGAAAAAGTATTCGTAAGATTTTATAAGTATTCTTTTTATATACCCTACTAAAAGGAGTCATATTTCATCATGAATATTCGCCAAAATCATCGAAATCTATCTGCTGAGCAAAAGGAAAAATTCGTTGCCG
Organism: Pseudomonadota bacterium; assembly: GCA_018241205.1. Taxonomy (GTDB): domain Bacteria; phylum Pseudomonadota; class Gammaproteobacteria; order Burkholderiales; family Nitrosomonadaceae; genus Nitrosomonas. The sequence continues at coordinate 3,959 of JAFEEI010000097.1, read as the reverse complement.
CTATCTTGCGTCTAAAAAATGATATTGATAGTGTTCTTAGTCCGGGAAATCAGAGTCGATATGATGACTTTGTACAAGTTCATAAAAACGCTATGACTGGTTCAGATATGTTCATGCCTATGCCACATCAAGGACCTTTATTTTTTCCATGGCATCGTATACTTCTTCGTCAATTTGAACTCGCATTGCAGTCAGCGACGCAAGATGACAGTATTACCATACCTTTTTGGAATTGGGATATTTCAGGATTAAACAATCCATTTACTGACGATTTCTTGGGTGGAGATGGAGACAACGAGCAAAATGATCGTGTTGTTACTGGTCCTTTTGCATTTGATCAAAGCAAATTTGAAGTTCGAATTTGGGATAATGAATCCGGTGATAAAGGATTACGTAGGGAATTTGGATCTGATCCTTCAGCCTTTTTGCCCAATGCAAATGACGATGTGGCCGCGGCATTGAAAAAAACTCCATATTCACCGAGCCCAGGTAGCTGGGAAAGAACTTGTGAGGGCGGGCTGCATAATCCTGTACATCGTTGGGTTGGTGGGAATATGGCAGACGCCACCTCGCCAAATGATCCTGTTTTCTTTTTACACCATTGTTATATCGACTTGCTCTGGGAGCGCTGGAGAAAGCAACACCCATCTACTTCTCCCTATTTGCCAGAATCTAGCAATCACGGTCTGGGCCTAGCATCCACGTTAGTTTTTAATCTAAGTGATAGACCTGCACCATGGGATGGAGTATGGAAGGTCCAAGACACTTTGGACATACAAAACCTTGGATATACCTACGAATCTTGAAGAATATCAAACTGATAAAAAAATTCATTTTGGTACGGGGGAATACACTAATATCAAATCATTATTTGTATAGCTATAATTATTAGTTATAAAATACTGATTCGTGATTTTTGTGCAGATTTAGACGTATTCCCCTCAAAATATTGTCATGTTAAATTCTTAGAAATCTTTTTATTTTATCTTCTGTTTTTTCCAAATTAAGAAAGATTGGTTTTATCGAAATCTATGTCTTCCACTGCTTCTTGAAAGCATCTCGGATATGTCTCACCGCTGCGTCATATCGTAATTGGTATTGTTTGGTGTAAGTGTTTTCATCGGAGTATAAGATATGCTCTTTTTTAGGAGTCTCTTCATCCACCGCTATTTCATTATGATGTGGCAATAATCCACGGCTCTGAAAATCTGTTTCTTTCAATAAATCAGGTGGTATGAAAGTGATTCTTTCAACTACATCATGAGAATCCCCTTTTTGTCCATATCTGCCAGAAATAATTTTTCCTTGCCAATGCTGTACAGCATCATCAGCAGTGCCTGTATTTATATTGATATTCCTGGAAAAATTATTAAAATCAAAGGATGTTCCTGAACTGTAATCTGGTTTTTGGGGTAAATTAGAGTCTGGATTATCAGGATCGAATAATTCCAAAATTCCATTATTGACTATTCCGAAATGTCCATAGCTGCTATGAGCATAAAAATCTGCTATAGCATGGGCAGCAAGATGAAATGCATCGAGATTTTTTAAATTTTCTTGCCCAAACTGTTGCAACCTACCCTGAACTGTCTGCCAGCCTTCGTTTATATAGCCATTATCGAAATGATCCCTAGGATCATACGATCCTGGTAAATCAGGATCATCAATTGTCAGTTTGTTTTGCCAGAGAACACTGGTGAAATGACGATTTAGCGAATTCAAAACCCAAGATGGACAAACATCAGGTGTGAGTGCCTCATTTAGTATGCTTTTGTGAACCCATCCAGCAAACTCTGGGCGAAGGCTCGACCAATCACGCTTTAAATCTTGAGGATCTTCATCATAGACTGATGAATGCTGTGCCTGCCATAAATGCACATCGTTAAATAGATAGAAAGGAACATACTCGGCTCTTTCTGGCATTCCATTTTTTATTTCAACCTTTTTATCGATTTGTTTAGCATGAGCAGGTTCAATTAACTGCCAATGACCAGCTTCATTCTTATACATTACCCATACGTGATCAAAATCTTGACGTTCTCCATTGATCCTTGCTCGGAATTTCCCCAAAACTACCCTGACATTAAAAGAACTGATACCACTGGCCAATAATAATGACGCAATTAGTAATGCACGGTCTTCGCAATCACCTGATTTGAGGGAGAGAGTTTCTTCTGGAAATTGCCATGGATCAGAACCGTTGGTTGGTAAGTATTTAATTTCCTTAGAGACGAACTCGGTAATGATATTTGCTCTAAAATCAAATGATCCTGGGTCTCTGGAGCGAAAAAAAGCCCAACTTGTATCAGGTAGTTTCAATTTAGAAATGAATTTTCTGATGTCTGTTTCCAATGTGCGACGCATAACGACATTGCGCTCGCTCACTAAGAATTCCCGGACATCGATATCGTAATTGCCTTTCCGGTGCGCTACTGGTGGGCGTGATGATGGAACTATAGAGTCATGAATGATACGTTCTCCATCCCAGTTCCAGTTAGATGACTGATATATCTTTGAAAATGAGAAACACATATTTTGTTCTCCTTTGCGAATGTAATATTCAGTATCACTGCTAAGTTTTAAGCTATTAACATTTTTAGCATGACAGATATCCGGTATTCAAACAATAGGGGAATTAACCAGGATCAATAGATGTAACATCAAACTGTTTCCATTAATATTAATCTCGTGTGAGTTGTCGATGTATATCAAATTTGTCACGTTCTTATACTACACACTGGATTCTGCGAAAAATGAATGGCTTTACTTACTATCTATTAGCGATATTCCTAGTTTCTGTGCTCATCTGGCAAATTGTTACCGGAATTACGAGTGTCGCATGGCTGTGGCATTCACGTATCACACGCGAAGACAAACCTATATTCTTTTGGGGTATTTTAGCAGTGCAACTTGCTATCCTTATAGCATTTCTTGTTACCGGTAAATCCTGGCAGATTCGCCAATAATTTCGCTATAACTTCAGCGTTTTTTGCTATTTTAAATTCTATCAATGGAATATTTTAAATCGACAACACTTAAAATCTACTACTTCAGCCAAAATGGTTTGGGTCTGGTTAGCGGTAACTATTGTCACGTTACATCAATAAGTATCTGATTTTGTAATTAATAATTCTGATTGACAGGTGTTTTAACTAACTGTTTTTATTAATATTAAGCTCGTCAGTGCTCGTCAGTGCTCGTCAACACTCGCCGACAATCGTCATTTTTGTCACGTTTTATTATTAATAACTGTAACTCTACAAATGCAGCGTAGATAACATTCGATCATGCAGTACGCGAACTACCACAATTCCGTAATCTATTTGCCGGAAATAAATAGCGTGTCGCCCAACTTGACTACGGCGATACCCTTTACGGATGCGATCGCAGCGTGTTGCCATTTTTGGGTTCGCCGCCAATTGACCAAACGCTTCAGTCAACTCGTCTGTATAACGATTGGCTTGTTCCAATCCCCACTCTTTGAGTGTGTAAAGCCAAATGGTTTCCATATCGCGTGCAGCTTCCGGTGTTAACCGATATTCAGCTGACTTTGACATGTTTGGCGGTCATTCCTTCTTTAAACAATTCGCCGTCAAATGGTTGTGGTTCACCACTCTGTTCGCCTTTGATTAACTCGCCACGAATGATATCTATTTCAGAATTGCGAGCTTGGTCACGCCGAATCAGATCTCGGATATATTCACTGTCATTGGTGAAGTCGCCGCCCTCAATCTGAGTCTTAATCCACTTGTCTTGCTGGTCGGTAACAGTGATAGTTTTACGGGTTGTTCCCATTTTATCCTCCAAAGGCATATGAAAATATCATACTATTGCAGTAAAATAGCATGCTTTTATGTGCTTGAGAAGACAAAAAACTTTGTCATGGATATCGGTGCCATGCCGGGTGCTGACGGAGTGGGCTACGCAGGCTCAATAACTGTTGATACCGGTTTAAAATT
>JAFEEI010000096.1 GCA_018241205.1 Pseudomonadota bacterium | reverse complement strand
GATTAATTCGGCGAACGAGATGAAGCGATAGGCGCACGGAACGCAGCGACCGAGACCTATCAACAAGATAGGCGAGGGAGCGAGTACCGCGCAACGAATCGATTCGCTCGTACAGTCAATTAATCAGCGTTTCCTTAGCTACGCTGAATGCCCTTAGAACATAGGGTTAGCCGCATAGCGCTGGTGAGCAGCCGCTGCTGCCGTACCACGCTGCACTTTCATGCCCATATCGGACAGAATGGTTTCCAGCGCATTCAAGCAGAAAATCACATTCTCGACACGGCAGGATGTGCCCATCAAGCCGAAACGCCATACTTTTCCGGCAAAATCGCCCAATCCCGCGCCGATTTCCAGATTATAGTCATCCAGCAAGCGGCGGCGAACTTCTTTTTCATCGACACCGGCCGGCACATACACCGAGTTCAATTGTGGCAGACGATGCTCTTCCTTCACCACATAATTCATACCCAAGGTCGCAAAACCGGCTTTCAGCGCTTCGTAGTTGTAGCGATGGCGTGCCCAGGAATGTTCCAATCCTTCTTCGTATAGCATCAACAGCGATTCATGCAATCCATACAATGCGTTGGTCGGTGCGGTATGGTGATAAGTCCGGGTGGACGATCCCCAGTAATTCAGCAACAGGCTGATATCCATGAACCAGCTATGCACCTTGCTTTTGCGGTTTTTCACCAGCTCGGTCACGCGCTCGGAAAAGCTGACAGGCGACAAACCGGGCGGACAGGATAAGCATTTCTGGCTACCGGAATAAATCGCGTCGATACCCCATTCATCAACCTTGATCGGCGTACCGCCCAGTGAAGTCACGGTATCGACAATCGTCAGGCAATTATATTTGCGTGCAATCTCGCACAGGGTTTTAGCATCGGATTGCGCGCCAGTCGATGTTTCCGCATGCACAAACGCGACAATTTTGGTGTCCGGGTTCTTTTTCAAGGCATCCTCGACTTTCTGCGGATCGACCGGTTCACCCCATTTGTCGTCGACCACCACCGCCACGCCGCCATGACGTTCCACGTTCTCGATCATACGCCCGCCGAACACGCCATTGCGGCACACAATCACTTTATCGCCCGGTTGGATCATATTGACGAAACACATTTCCATGCCCACCGAACCCGGACCGGAAACCGGGAAAGTCATGCGGTTTTTGGTTTGAAACGCATAACGCATCAAGCCTTTGATCTCTTCCATCATTTCCGTGAAAACAGGATCCAGGTGACCCAAGGTCGGACGCGCCATGGCATTCAGCACGCGCGGATGCGTATCGGATGGTCCAGGACCCATCAAAACACGTTGCGGCGGATAAAAAACAGTGGCTTTTTTTTCGGGGCGAAAATCTTCGGTATTCATGAACAATCCTAAATTAATAATAGAGTCTGATTTATTTTTGAAAAAGGGTGATTCTAACAAGTGAACCGAGAGTTTACTATAAGCAAAGACATACTCAATAAATTATCCTTATGGATACACAAAGCAAATTTCATAACTGTAAGAATTTAAAACGTTCCGCTCCGGGAGATACCGGCATCCGCGTTCTGATCACACAGCTTGGTGGCACCCATGTGCAGAATTTAACCGCTGCGTAAGTTAAAGATGGCAAACCCTATGATCCGTATGTCACCATTCGCGATTTGACGAGCTGGCCCAGTACGCCTAATTTCGATCAGCTCGTCGAAGGCGATGCCTTAAAAACCAGCAACATCAACCTCGGGTCTTTCTATACCCCGTGGCAAGACGTGGAAGGAATCACGTTGCAATCGGGTAAGGATTTCGACGATGCGCTGTACGGCGCATCGCTGGCCACCATCCCCTATCATTGCTCCGAATTGGTTAATGCGGACGACAATTGGAAAGCTGCCGCCGATAAGGTAGGCAGTGTGCGCACCCTGGCGTTCCAAATCTGGCTCAATAAAGACTTGCAGGAACTCGGCTGGAAAAAAGCAAGCCCGGTGATGGATGCTTTCGTCGAACCGATGAATACATGGGCCGATATGACGCGTCTTGTGCCACGCGAAAACTGGCCTGTCTCAAGCAATATCAAGAATACCGCTTATTTTTGCGGCCCGATGGAAAGCGGCATCGCACCAGCGACGCAAACAGATGAACCGGCGAAAGCGCTCGATAGCGTCATTACCGAATCCAATCGTTTCTTAAATAACGATATCAAAGCCTTCTGGCCGCAGAGTGTCAACGCAGGCGGTGCATTCGACTGGAATTCCGTTGTCAGAAAATTTGACCGCACCAATATCGACCCGACGGAACGCTATGTACTTCCCTGAAAAGCAGCACGCAGTATCGACTGGATGGCCGGAATTCAGGGTTTTCCAACCTCTTTCTAGCCGGGGATCGGACGATTTGCGGACTGAACGCCGACTGCGTCGAAGCGGCTGTCATTTCCGGGATGCTGCTTTGCATGCAATGACAGGTTACCCGGAGCTCGATTCGATCGGCGGCTGGCAGGATGTTTGAGACGGGGCTCGTTTTCTTGACAGAATTTCTCTAGCAATATCTGGTTTTTTATTGAGTGGCGAATTCCAAGCAAACCTCATAGTTTTGTGGAATTAACAAATCACGATAATTAGTTTGGAAATGTAATGTTAGGGTTCCTATCATTACTTCAACTCGCTCGGCTGGCATGTGTTATTTATCAATAATTCTTAAATAATCATTCTCCTGCATATTAAATATTCACTTCATACTTTAAGTGAATGGTAGAATATCTACGTATTCAACAGATTACTTCTTACAACCACACAAGTAAATTGTATTTTAAGTCAAAACCATAATAGAGTACGACAAAGAAAGCCTCTCTTTAAATTTATCAAATCCTAATCAAAAGGATAAAAAGAATGAAAAAGACTATTAGACATTGGCTCGCAGTCTCCGCTTTAGCTTCAGCCGGACTCAGTACATCGGGTGCAGCACTGGCCACAGTTGCAGTATCATGGACAGGGCCTTCTCCTCTTGCGACATATTCAGTAGGTGAAGTAGTCAATCCGTTTGGTAATGCCAATACCAGTGGCATCATCGGCGGCACCGGCCTTGATTTGGCTTTGGTGCTCGATTCATCTGGCAGCATGAGCACTATTGACAGTGGCAAATCGCGTAACGCTTGGTTGGAAGAAGCTTCCACCGCGCTGGTGAATGCCCTGCCGGTGAATAGCACTTCAGTAGCTGTCGTTGATTTCGATGACACAGCAAAGCTGCTCCGAGGACTCACACCGCTATCCAGCGGATCGGCTTCGGTGACTTCGGCGATCAATGCAATAGATGCTGACGGTGGAACGGATATCCGTGCTGGTATCGATCGCGCCAGCACAGAACTCATTGGCCCCAACCATACCGACGGTCGTACTCAGATGATGGTAGTCATATCTGATGGTTTCGGCTCTGGTATTCCAGCTGTCAATGCCGCTGCTGCGCTGGGTGTGGGTATTGATGCTATCCACACCGTCGGCATTTCCGGCCATGATCCATACACGATGCAAAGCATCGCCACTGCGGGTAATGGCATTTACACTAACGCCGACAATCTGACTAACCTGATTGACTTGTTCAATGGCACAGCCGGTAATCTGGTTGGTATCGATCACGTCGACGTTACGATGAATGATGGTACATTCATTAGTCACATCGCCATCGACGGCTTGGGCAACTTCACATTACCTAATGCCATACTCTTCTTCGGTGCCAATGTCTTCACTGTGGTAGCCTACGACACGTTAGGCAACAGCGCCAGCACGAATCTGATACTCACAGCAGTACCCGAGCCCAGCACCTACGCAATGCTTAGCATGGGTTTAATACTGGTCGGATGGATTGGTAGCCGCCGCCGTGTAGTCTAGCTGATAAGCACTATGCAAATTAAGGCCACATCCGTTACAGGATGTGGCCTTTTTGTTGCTATTTGCTGGCATTTTCACATTGAAACAACATTCACCAACATGAATTTGCTTTCCCCGGAAAGTACGATTAAAATGCCGCTCATTGCTCGCTTTTTGGAATGCCGATTAATTGAATAATTAATGGCATAGTTATTACCAAGCAGTAACGCAATGGGGAAACTAGGGTTCCGGCCAATGAAATTCAGGTGTCTGGTCCGAGAGTTTCCGGTCTCGTAAATAACGAGGCTCCACGGAGGGATAAAAGCCCGGGAGGTCAGGTGATGTACTTTTTGGTACATTACATCCCGAAAACCCTTTGGTATGGAGACTGGTTATGTCAGATTCAACAAAACAGATCGCTTCTCCCCAAGATGGCCATATAACCGGCGATACTCTCAATCGCAGTATGAGCATATGGCACAGTTTCACGCTCGGTTTTGCGGTGGTCTCACCGGTAGCCGGACTGTATGCCATCATCGGCGTGCAAACGGTCGTCGCCGGTGGCGGCTGGTTCGCGGCACTGGCGGTTTGCTTGGTCATGCAATTGCTGGTAGCGACTGTTTACGCCGAGTTGTCTTCACAATTCCCGATTGCCGGCGGTGCGTATAAATGGGCGCGGCAGCTCGGCGGCGCTATCGCCGGGCAATATGCTGGTGTGATTTATATTTGCTCCACCATCGCCATGGTCACCACGACCGCTTATACCGGCGGTTTCTGGCTGGCCATCTTTGGCGGACTGCCGGATGACGGCGGTGGCATGATGGTGCTTTGGGGTGCCCTATTTCTGCTGCTTTGCACATTTCTCAATCTCGCCCCGGTCAGTATTTTCAATCTGGTGATCAAGCTGGGCGTCTACGCGGAAGTCGCCGGATCATTCGGCGTGGCGCTCTTGCTGTTTCTTTTCTTCCGTCAGCATCCTTTCATGGAATTGTTCCAGCACATGGGTACCGGCACGGCACCCGGTGAAATGGCCGCTTTTCTGGCGGCACTGGCGATTTCCGGCTGGGCTTTTATCGGCTTTGATGCCTGTTCCACCACGGCGGAAGAAACCCATCAACCGAAACGCATGGTTCCGCGTGCCATTTTTATGTCGCTGCTGGTTGTCGGCACGGTGGTTTTATTCAATTCAGCTGCGCTGATTCTGGCTTTTGAGCATGACACCTTGAAACATTCCAGTCATACCACCGATCCGGTCACGCCGCTGATTGCCAGCAGCATTGGCGATTGGTTCGAAAAACCGTTTCTGGCCATCGTGATGACCGCTTTTCTCGCTTGCGGCGCATCCATGGTCAAGTACACCTCGCGCATTGTTTTTTCCATGGCGCGGGAAGGCAATATGCCAGCCGTGCTGAGCCGGGTAACGGCGAGCAAAACGCCGCGTAATGCGATTCTCTTTACCGTTCTGCTGGCCGGTTGCGGATTGATCTTCGGACTCAATGACGATGCCGTGGCTACCATCATCGCTTTCGGTACCGGCGGTTTATACGCCATGTTCACGTTCACCACCGGATTCGCCTTGTTCGCCCGGCTCACAGGCCGGTGGAATCCCGCGCTGGGTGAATTAAAACTGGGCACATGGGGACTAATTATCAATAGTCTGGCTTTTATCTGGTCGCTATTCGAGCTCATCAATATCGCCTGGCCGCGCCCGTATGCGATTTCCGCGGACGCACCGTGGTGGCAGTTATGGGCGACGCCGCTGGTGCTGGGCAGCATTCTGACCACCACAACACTCTACATACTGTGCAAAAAATGGCTGCAAAAAAAGTAAACTCATTTTGATAAGGAATTCATCATGAATCAGCAAAATAACGTTATCTGGCAGCAACTCATTCCGGGCGGATGCCACTGGTCCGGCATCGTGCGCCGCGGCACCACACTACGTTTGACCGATGTCAATGGGGGTGCTAATGCCGCCGTGCTATTCTTCAATCAGGAAGAAAAGTTCGAGCGCTATAACATGGCCGACACCCTGAAATCGCAGCATACTTTCCGCCTCACCAAGGGACACGCATGCCATTCCGATATGGGACGGATCTTTTGCTGCATCACGGCGGATACGACGGGTTGGAACGACACTGTATGCGGCCTGAGCGACGCCGATCTGATCCGGCAGAAATACGGCACCGCGCGTTATCAGGAGCACCACAACGAAATGTTCCGCAGCGGCCTGGATGGCATGTTGATCGAACTAGGCAAATGGGGATTGGGCATGCGCGATATCGTCGCCAATATCAACTTCTTCAGCAAAGTAACCGCCGATTCCACAGGCGATCTGAAATATCACGTCGATCACAGCAAAGCGGGCGATTACGTCGATCTGAGCTTTGCCATGGATACCTTGGTGATACTGTCCACCGCCCCGCATCCGCTCGATCCGAGAAAGCCCTATCAACCGGGCGCAGTCAATCTGGGGCTGTTCGATACACCGCCGGAAGCGATCAACGAATGTCTGCATATCGCCGAAAACCGGCGTGCGCTGCAGAACGCACAAAACTTTTATAGCGAAGGTGAAAAATGAATACCTCTACTCTATTTGCCAGTCCACTCGATCCCAACCAAGCGGTAGTCGATGAAATTTGTCCGGCCGGTGAACCGTGGGTCAAAGGGATCAAACGCGGGCAAACCTTCCGCATTGTCGATCTGGAAGGCAATCAAGCAGTCGATACGCTGTTTTACAACGCGCACGATGCGCAAGAGCGCTACAGCGCAACCGACACCATCAATCGCCAGAAGAAACTGTATTTGACGACCGGCAGCGAGCTGTATTCCAATTTCGGCAACGCCATGCTCGCCATCACCGCCGACACCTGCGGACGGCACGACACGCTGGGTGGCGCTTGTGCGGCGGAAAGCAATACCGTGCGTTATGCGTTGGAAAAATTTCCGATGCACAGCTGCCGTGATAATTTTCTGCACGCCTTGGCGCACGATCCGCTGTGCCAGCAATTGGGCATGAGCAAGCGCGACCTGCCCAGCAACATCAATTTCTTCATGAATGTGCCAGTCACGGAGTCCGGTGGATTGGAGTTTGCCGACGGCGTCTCGGCACCCGGTAAGTATGTCGAAATGCGCGCGCAAATGGACGTCGTGGTATTGATCTCGAATTGTCCGCAATTGAACAATCCGTGCAACGCCTACAATCCGACGCCGATACGTTTGCTGATCTGGGATTAATCCGGTAGCGGAGGGACCGTATGTTCACCAAAGTACTGATCGCCAACCGCGGCGCGATCGCTTGCCGCATTATGCGCACCCTGCGCCGCCTGAAAGTCGCCAGTGTGGCGGTATACACCGAGGCCGATGCCTTGTCGCGCCATGCCGGCGATGCGGATGAAGCTTACTGCATCGGCGATGGCATAGCAGCCGAGAGCTATCTGCGCACGGATAAAATCTTGGCCATCGCGCAAAAAACCGGCGCACAGGCTATTCACCCCGGCTACGGATTCCTGAGCGAAAACGCCGGCTTCGCCGAGCAGTGCGCGGCGCGTGGCATTTGTTTCATCGGTCCGACACCGCAGCAGATGCGCGCGTTCGGCCTGAAACACACGGCGCGCGCTTTGGCGCTGAAAAACGGTGTGCCGCTGCTGCCCGGCACCGGCTTGCTGGCAAATCTCGACGATGCCTGCCATCAAGCCAAACACATCGGCTATCCGGTGATGCTGAAAAGTACCGCGGGCGGCGGCGGTATCGGCATGCGTTTGTGCTGGAATGAAAATGAATTGACCGGTGCATATCAATCGGTCAAGGATCTGGCGCAAAACAATTTCAAGGATGCCGGTTTATTTCTGGAAAAATTTGTCGATCAGGCGCGCCATATCGAAGTGCAAATTTTCGGCAACGGCAAGGGCCAGGTCGTCGCTTTGGGCGAGCGCGACTGCTCGATGCAGCGGCGCAACCAGAAAGTCATCGAGGAAACCCCGGCACCCCATCTGGCAGCGCAACTGCGCCGGGCATTATGGGATACGGCGGTGCGCCTCGGCCAAGCGGTGCACTATCAATCCGCCGGCACGGTCGAATTCATTGTCGACGCCGTCAGCGGCGAATTCTATTTTCTTGAGGTCAATACGCGCCTGCAGGTGGAACACGGCGTCACCGAAGAAGTGACCGGCACCGACTTGGTGGAATGGATGGTGCGGCAGGCGGCAGGCGACTTGCCGCCGCTCGAATCCTTCACCATCCGGCCCGTTGGCGCATCGATTCAAGCGCGGGTTTATGCCGAGAATCCGGCCAAAGACTTTCAGCCTTCCAGCGGCACGCTGACCGCAGCGGAATTTTCCGCCGCCGCGCGCGTTGAAACCTGGATTGAGCGCGGCATCGAAGTTTCCGCGTTCTACGATCCGATGTTGGCCAAAATCATCGTGCACGCGCCGGACCGGGAAAAAGCCATTGCACAGTTGCAAACGGCATTGGCAAACAGTTCGTTGCAAGGGATCGAAACCAACCTGGATTACTTGCAGCAAATTCTGCATAGCGCAGCTTTCCAGAACGGCAAATACACCACCGGTTTTCTTGGCGGCTTTCACTATCGTGCGCACAGCATCGATGTGTTAAGTCCCGGCGTGCAAACCACCGTGCAGGATTATCCCGGGCGGCTCGGTTACTGGCAGGTCGGCGTACCGCCATCGGGACCGATGGATGCGCTCGCGTTCCGCTTGGCCAACCGGCTAGTTAATAATTCCGAAAACAAGGCGGCGCTGGAAATCACATTGACCGGCCCGACACTGCGGTTCAACAGCGATTGCCTCATTGCCATAACCGGCGCGGCGATCGAAGTCTATCTGGACAGCGCGCCGCTGCCCCTATGGCAATCGCACGAAATCAAGGCCGGGGCCGTGCTGCAATTGGGCAAAATCAAGGATCAGGGTTGCCGGGCATACCTCGCGGTGCAAGGCGGATTTCAAGTGCCGGATTATCTGGGCAGTCAATCGACTTTCACGCTGGGGCAATTCGGCGGTCACGCCGGACGTGCGCTACGAGCGGGCGATGTGCTGCACATCGCGGCAAAATACGAACCGGCGCAAACCGTGCTGGCGCCGGAATTGATCCCTCGCTACACGCACCAATGGGAAATCGGTGTGTTGTACGGCCCGCATGCCGCGCCGGATTTTTTCACCGCCGCGGATATCGAGATGTTTTTCAACACCGACTGGAAAGTGCATCACAATTCCAGCCGTACCGGCGTGCGCCTGCTCGGCCCGAAACCGCAGTGGGCGCGCAGCGACGGCGGTGAGGCCGGCCTGCATCCGTCCAATATTCACGACAATGCCTATGCCGTCGGCGCGGTCGACTTCACCGGCGATATGCCGATCATCCTCGGTCCGGATGGGCCGAGCCTAGGCGGTTTCGTTTGTCCCGTAACCGTGGCCCATGCCGAATTATGGAAGGTCGGACAACTCAGACCGGGCGATCAGATCCGTTTCCGCCCGCTGACCATGGAACAAGCGCAAACGCTGGAAAAACAGCAGAACGAATCGATCCGGTTGTTGCATGCGCCTCCTACATTGTCATCCAGCGGTGCGCTTGCAGCGCTGCCGAGTCCGATTCTGCATCAGATCGCCGAAGGCCCGCAGCAAATGGCGGTCACGTACCGCCAATCCGGCGATCGTTACGTGTTGGTGGAATACGGTCCGATGGTGCTCGATCTGGATTTGCGCTTGCGCGCGCACGCC
>JAFEEI010000095.1:39772-43609 GCA_018241205.1 Pseudomonadota bacterium | reverse complement strand
TCGTACAGTCAATTAATCAGCGTTCCCCTAAATCGGGACAAACGCACGTATTGACTCAGTTGCGCCTGATCCAATGCTGCACTACTAAGCTCCCCACCAAATCGCCTTCCACATTAACCATAGTGCGAACCGTATCGAGGATGCGGTCGATCGGCAGCAGTACCGCGATAGCTTCGGCCGGTAAACCGACCGATTGCAGCACCATCACCATCGTAACCATGCCGGCGCTGGGAATTCCCGGCGCACCGACTGCTGCCAGCATCGCGGTTACGAATACGATCATTTGTTGCAGCACAGTGAGTTCGACACCGACCAAATTGGCGATAAACAAAGCCGCCACCGCTTCGTAGAGCGCCGTACCATCCATGTTTATGGTCGCACCCAAGGGAATGACAAATCCAGCGACATCGCGTTTGACATGCAAATGCTGCTCGGCACAGCGCAGCGTGACGGGCAATGTTGCGGCGCTCGAACTGGTGGCCATGGCGGTAATCAGCGCTTCGCGCCCGCCTTGCCAGAATTTATACGGTGTGACGCCGGTCATCAGATACAGGATCAAGGGCAACACCACCACACCATGCAGCAGTGTGGTGCTTAATACCACCACGACAAATTTGATCATGACGGTCAACAAGCCGGTATCCTGTGTCGCCACCAGCTGCAATATCAGCGCCATGATACCGAGCGGGGCCAGGCGCATAATCCAACCGACCAGCATCAAAATCAATTCGAGAAATTCCTGCATCAAGGTCAGGATATTGCGGTAACGTTCGCCGCCCACGACCAGCGCGATGCCGAGCAATAAAGCAAAAATCACCACCGCCAGCACATTTCCTTGCGCCAGTGCCGCGACCGGATTCTGAAACAATGAATGCAGGAAATGTGCAAAAAACTCGGGTAGTGACATCTGGGCTGCCTGAAAATTCTGCATGGCATCCTGGAACATCGCGATCTGCAATTCACGCCCAGGCTGGAACAGATTGGCAGCTGCCAGCCCCAACGCAACGGCGAGCGCCATCGTGGATATAAAGAAAATCAGCGTGACTTGCCAGACACGATTCATTTGCTGATGCGCACGCAGATTTGCGACACCGACGACGATCGATGTGAAAACCAGCGGTATCAGCACCATTTTTAACAAATCGGTGAACAACATCCCGGCCAGTTTTGCAACGTACAAGCCGTTCTGACTGATCGCGGATTCCTCTCCGAGTTGCGCGAACCAGAAACCGATCAGCGCGCCCGTTACCGCTCCCAGCAAAATTTGATTGTTCAGCGACAATTGGCTCACCGGCAAACTACACCCAATCCTTGCCGATCAGAAAATCCGTGTACAGTTTGTCCTCCGCACTGCCAGCCGCTGGTTTCCAGTCGTAGCGCCATTTTACGATGGGCGGTAACGACATCAGGATCGATTCGGTGCGTCCGCCGGTTTGCAATCCGAACAAGGTGCCGCGATCCCACACCAGATTGAATTCCACGTAGCGCCCGCGCCGGTACGCCTGAAAATCGCGTTCGCGCTCACCGTACGGCGTATCCTTGCGGCGTTCCAGGATCGGACGGTATGCGTTGAGAAAGTTCTCACCGACATTGCGTGTGAGTTTGAAGCAGGTATCGAAATCGGGTTGATTCAGATCATCGAAGAATACGCCGCCGATACCACGCGGTTCCTTGCGGTGCTTTAAGTAAAAATAGTCGTCGCACCATTTCTTCAGACGCGGATAAGTATCGTTGCCAAACGGTTGCAACGCATTCTTGCAGGTTTGATGAAAATGAACCGCATCTTCCGCGTAGCCGTAATACGGCGTCAAATCCATACCGCCGCCGAACCACCAAACGGGTTCCGCACCCTCCTTGCGCGCTTCGAAGAAACGCACATTCATATGCACGGTCGGCGCGTAAGGATTGCGCGGATGCAGCACCAGCGACACCCCCATCGCTTCAAACGATCGCCCCGCCAATTCGGGACGCGCAGCGGTTGCCGACGCTGGTAATCCTGCGCCGTACACATGCGAGAAATTGACACCACCGCGCTCCAGCACGTTGCCTTCCTCAATGACGCTGCTCATGCCGCCACCGCCTTCCGGGCGATCCCATTGATCGCGCTTGAATGACTTGCCATCGACCTGTTCTATCCCTTTGACGATGCTGTCCTGCAAACTGATAAGAAACTCCTTGACTTGAGGTGTGTTCATGCAAACTCCTGCTGTTAATTTTATGACAATGATTGTGAAAACGCGCATGCGCCGGGCAATAAAGCGCATTTTAACGCAGGTATAGCATGCCGATTGCATTTCCTTATTGATACGTCTCAAATTTGTACCGGATTGCCGTCAGCGCAAGATGACCGGCAAATCGCCAAAAAACAAGGGCACGTATGATAGACTCGCACAATCTTTTTAATATAAAAATAGCAATCGTATGTCTGGCAATACACTTGGCACACTTTTTACCGTCACTTCATTCGGCGAATCGCACGGTCCTGCGATCGGCTGTATTGTCGATGGCTGCCCGCCGGGCTTGGTCATCAGCACTGAAGATATTCAGCTTGAGCTGGATCGGCGCAAACCGGGCACCTCGCGGCATGTCACGCAGCGGCGCGAATCCGATACCGTGGAAATTCTGTCGGGTGTGTTCGAAGGCCGCACCACCGGCACACCGATCGCTTTGCTGATCCGTAACGAGGATCAGCGCAGTAAGGATTACAGCAAAATCATGGATGTATTCCGTCCCGGCCACGCCGATTACACTTACTGGCAAAAGTACGGTATCCGCGATTACCGTGGTGGCGGACGCGCATCGGCGCGGGAAACGGCTGTCCGGGTTGCCGCCGGCGCCATTGCGAAAAAATGGCTGCACGAAAAATATGGCATCGTGATTCGCGGCTATATGGCGCAACTCGGTCCGATCCAAATTCCTTTCAAGCGCTGGGAAGACATCGATCAGAATCCGTTTTTCGTTGCCGACAATAGCTATACCGGCCAATTGGAAAAATTCATGGATCAGCTGCGTAAATCCGGCGATTCGGTCGGTGCCAAAATTAGTGTAATCGCACAAGGCGTGCCGGTAGGCTGGGGTGAACCGGTCTATGACCGGCTCGACGCCGAAATTGCTTACGCCATGATGAATATCAATGCAGTGAAAGGCGTCGAAATCGGCGCCGGATTTGCCAGCGTGACACAAAAAGGCACCGAGCATTCCGATGAAATGACACCAGATGGTTTCTTGAGTAACAACGCGGGCGGCATTTTAGGCGGCATATCGACCGGACAAAATATCGTTGCCCATGTCGCCATCAAACCGACCTCCAGCATCCGCCTCGGACGGCGCTCAATCGATAAAGACGGCAACCCGGCAATCGTCGAAACGCATGGCCGCCATGATCCTTGCGTCGGCATCCGCGCCACGCCGATTGTCGAAGCCATGCTGGCGCTGGTATTAATGGATCATGCCTTGCGCCACCGCGCGCAAAATGCCGATGTGAATTGCAAAACACCAAAAATTCCCGGCAGCGCAGATAGTGCGGCACGTTCCGTGCAGCCGTCACAAGCACCTCTGAAAGAGGACCCTGAACCTGAAGAAGATATGTAGGCGGTGAATTTAGTCTTGACAAGACCGGCTAAATACACGATCATCGCCCCCGCAAAAGAGATTGTGATGATTTGCAGAGAAACCAATCGGCCCTAGCCGATTACAGTTTGAAGGCATCGAATACAGCTGCAAAAACATAAGTTCGAATCCCGCAGTTGCTTCAATCTGATATAATCTCCCGGTTGCGTAAACGACAAGCTGGAAGTAATTAGATTGCACCAAGCGCCCGTAGCTCAGTTGGATAGA
>JAFEEI010000095.1:0-39640 GCA_018241205.1 Pseudomonadota bacterium | reverse complement strand
TCCTTGTGTCGGTGGTTCGATTCCGCCCTTGGCCACCAATAAAAACAAGCGCTTAGCGATTAAAAACTAAGTGATTTTTTGTTTTATCAGCTTAATGTCACCAATATGTCACCGGCATTAATCAACGTTAAACAATAAAAACCGCCGCCAGAATGGATGTAACTAATCGCGCAATTTGGTACTAATTTTCGCGTTATTTGGCACCGCGCATTTTCCAGTTTAACGCTGTTTTCTAAAAAATTAGCTGTAGAAACACCCAATAGTTCCATAACCACCAGATGATGACAATTTAAGAAAATTAGCGTCTCCTGGTGTTGTACTTAAGAATGTAGGTGTGCCGCCGATATTCCAGGTATTGCTTGAATTTACCGCAGGAACTCCTACCATATCTCCACCGTTGTTTGCTGAAACATTATTGGTTGCAGTAGCCGTATTCTCAAAATAGAATCCATCACCACTATTACCGTAACAAGTCATATGATTGATCGTACAATTAACTCCAGAGTTATTGTCAAATCCCATTGCCTTATTGTTATAAGACAGACAATGATCGAATACATGATCATGTGACTCGTTAGTATAGTTAATACTACCGCCCCCTTTGAATCCGTTACCATTTCCGCTAGCTATGCCGTTGTCGTGACTGATACAATTTCTAATTGTAGATGCCGTTGAACGCCAGACATCGAACCCATCATCGGAGTTACCGTATGATAGACAATATTCCACAATATTGTCCTTTCCGTTTGGCACTTGTATACCATCTGCATTTCCGCCATTGGCATACGATCCTGTGTTATAGCTAGCATCCGAATTGGCGTAGGCCGTGCAGTCCTGTATTAAATTCCGCCCGGTAGAGTACGGATATCCGTATCCGGGAGATACCTGTATGCCAGTGAGGCGGTTATCATGGGACACCACATGCGATAAAACGCAATCACTGGTAGTAACCTGAACCCCTTCCATGGATGAATTTTTTTGTTCTATATTTATCAATCTAATCCACGGATTTTGGACCTTAATGCCAGTCATTGTTTCACTAGCTGATGCCGCCGATCCATCAAATACTGCCAATCCTCCTGGGTATGATTCGTAGGTAACTAGGTTACCTGATGTTCCACCGTTATAGAACCGGGTACCATTTGCAGGATTAGCATATGTTCCGCCTTGTAACCAATAATGATCTCCAGCAACGGCTGCGGCATTCGCCTCTGCCACTGTCATTGCGTTTGCAAAACTTGATCCGTTATGGCTTCCAGCCCCTGTCGGCGTTACATATTTAACAACGCCGGTGGGTGTCGATGGTACATATGGTCTTGGCCCGAGCACCACATTCTGTGTTGATGTATAAACTAAAGATACAGTCCACTGACTAGGCTGAATAAACTGAGGAACATTCGCAGCAAATACAGCATCAGTCATGCAATGCGGATATGTTCCTGCGGGGAACGAGGTAACATAGTTACTGGTAGTTTCTATATAGGTATCCGGATTGATCTTAGCAGTCGTAAATAAAAAAGTTTTCTCTGTTAATTCAAGTTTTCTTAGCTGCCCTGCCCCAATTGCTGGCAAATCGGAAACACCAGTTAGATACCCCTGATTTACATTAAGACCGGTCTGAGGATTGTAGTCCCCGCCAACTTGCATAAAAATTGAAGGGACGCCGTTCAGAGATCCTGAAATTGGCTCTAACTTTGCCCTGCACATCACCGTTATTCCTCCGACTTTTGTCCAATCAATCGGAGCTCTGCTAATGCCGTTGTGTATTAATCTGTATTTGGATGTGTCTGAACTAGCAGCAGATCGATCGGCAGATAGTTTTACATTGCTAAATCTGGGTATGTTGTTGCGGGTAGGATAGATTTTTTCTGCGTTACCATCTGATGCAAACGTGTTTGTTATCCACCATGTCTGATTAACTGGAACACGTTCTTGTGAAGCAGTAGCAGATGCAAGCTTCCATGTGTTCTGTGTAGTATCGAACCACTGAACCTGAAAATCATAAACAAGTACCACCGCATTAGTACAAGTGTTCTCGGCTGCCGGGTGAATATAAATCCATCCAGTCACGTCTTGCCACGGTTCCGTTGTTAATTTGTCGTAATTCGCAGCACCGGTTATTTTTGTTTTATACCCAGCAGATAGATTGTCTCCATGAGGACGATTCCCCATCCCGATCCAGGCCTTTACCGGGAAAGTGGCGCCAACTAACGGATTCATCATTGGTGTACCGACAAGCCCCATGTTACTGTAAAAATCATTGTATGTTAGTGTGGTCATGATTATGGCACCAAAGAGATTGAGAAATTTACAAGCGATGATTTGGCTCCAACATTGTTGGCCAATGTTGATAAAACAATGTAATTGTCTGATGATGTTGCATAGTTAGTTGCAAGAGTTCCTGCCGAATCTGATGATGTTGCCGCTGAAGTGAATAGTTTGCCTATTCCTGTGCTCGTTAGAGATGCTTGGCCAGCATCTCCAAGGCCAGTAACTCTCATCGTTACATCAACTAACTGCTCGTGATTTGTTGTGGTATTTTCGACTTGCAGAACTTGAGTATTGTTTACAGCTACAGAACTATTCCCTATTCTTACTCTAAAATAGTTTTTTCCTGTGTCAGCATCTGGTTTATAGCATACGAATCTTATTCGCATTCCAATTCCCAAATGAAGCAGCCCATAAGGAATTTTAAAAAGAGGATTAGAACTAAAGAAAAGATTTTCACCCGAAACTGTAGTTATCAAAGCTGCTGGTGACGAATAACTACCATAGCTCGAATATAATATCTGCTCACCGTTTGGCTGCCATATCGTTCCATCATTTACCAATTCAATTGGATGCAACCTTGCTCCGGAGCCACCAGATAAGCATGATGCATCGATACCAACTACTGTTCCGACAGGAACATCCCACGGATACGGTTGGCCACCGAGTTGGTAAATCTGGGGAGTTGGTGCGGGAATAATATTGCCGTCATAATCTGTGATCGATCCATTAACATATCTTGTTACAGATTTTTTTTTCAATGCGCCGTAAATATCAATCATCTCCAACTCCTAGTAACTGCGCATATAATCGAGATTAACAATAGCCGTACCGGATCCCGCAATAACACCGACATAATCACCGGCATCGAGCATCACTTCTGCTGTATTGCCATCCCAAATAAGTTTCCCTCTAGTCGCGCCAGTTGCGGCGACAGTTTCTGCTGAAGTTTTCGACGTCGATGGCTTGATATAAATGTCCGCTCCGGACGTTGCTATCTGGTAGCGTCCTTTCTGCGTCACCGCGCCGAAACTAGTGGCAGTTGTTGTAACGGTTTTCGGATCCCCGCCGTGCTGCGCGCCTTTCAAATCCATTCCGGTTTCTGACATATTCCTACCCTCTATCAATAAAAAAGCCGCGCGGAAATCCGTGCGGCCATGATTCAAACTTCTATAACGAAATTATTTCCGATGAAAATACAGCTTAACGAAACTCACACTGAGAGTTCCGTTTATCGTTCGCTTCCGTATCGTGCTTCGAATCAACGGGCTCTTGAGTATCCGCCCATCGTTTAACGCCGTCTCTGCCGATGAACCAATTACGCATCGAGCCGGATTGCATGTCCAACGTCATGCCAAATCCTTTCGTGATCATTTGCTACTATCCTGTTTATTTCTCATGTCTTTCAACGGCGACAATGCCCAATCCGCAAGCCCTTTATGCCGCGCTTGGCAGTCGTAATACAACTGTGCGCGTTCGATGCTGTTATTCAGGATCGTCGACAGTCTGCCGTCCGACGCATCAGGGAGGTTTGGGCACGGTGCCATGAGCGATGCCGGGGGAATCCGCCGCGGCGGTTGGACGTTGGTTGTAGAGACGCAGGCCGTCAGCATCGATGCCACAATCAGCGTAACCATGATTTTTTTCAATGTTTTCATTCGCTTTTTCCTTCACTTTAACGTACACGGTGCGCACCGTTTCGCGCACGTCCTCGTAGCGCTGCGCGGTTTTCTGGTCCTCTGCCGCCTGTTCTTCTACGGCGACTTGGATTTCCTGCATTACTTTGAGTTGTTTGGCATCGTGCGCGGCCTCGCAGTGATGACCACCCAGCCAATAAACGCCGCCGAACGATGCCAGCAGGGACAGCAGAGCGGCCAGTAAAAAATAGGGATTGAACATGTCGGTACCTTGAAATAAAAAAGCCGCACAAGGCGGCTTTTGATCTCGCAAGAGAAGTTCTTGATTAGCTTGCTGCGCTTTCCGTTGCGGTTGCGTCTGTTGCTGTTGCGTCCGCTGCCGGAGCATCGGGTACGATGTCATCCAGAGCTTGCGCCATTGCTTCTAGCCGTGCGAGTGATGCTTCAGCATCCTCTGGCAACTGACCGGCTGATGCTCTCAGCGTGGCAATTTCATTCAGGATTTCGCTAGATGCTTTGCCCAATTTGTCGGATACTGCGTCAATTTTTGCTGCTAATTCAGTGACATTAGTCATGATTTTCCTCAATAAATATTCCTGCCGTCGTAAAACATCGATCAAAACGGCGGCAGTGACCGCTATGATCTTCTCTTTATTTTTCATGGTTTTCTCTTGTCGATTTCGGCGCTGACCCGGTGAGAAATAAATTGCTCAACTAGAAAAAGTAAGCGCGTGCCCATGTGCCCGCTGACGCCTGATGCGGCGGCGCATAGTCCCATCGGTTGATCGTATGAGGCCAGCAACATAAATACCGCTAGGCCAACGAAACCGCTAATCATGATCTCGCCGACCAGTTCAACGATATTGAATCCGCGCGTATGTCCTTGCCGGACTTTGGTGTACCAGTTGATAAAACCGCCAGTGAATGCCATTCCGACGGCTAGCGCCCATGTTCCCATGGACCATGTGGTTGGGTCTTTGATCGGCATGTCGTTCATATCCACAGTTAAAACAGATAATGGATGCCGTATCCAGCAGCAACTCCGCCAAGAAACAGGAAAACGATGTACAGCGTTGAGTACGCGCTTTTTCTAGCTCTTTCGAGCAGCACATCGGAAACCATGTCAGCGGCTGAATTCGCGCGTTGAAAATCGTCTATATGCTCGTGCACAGCAGCTTTTGCGCCGTCGATCGCGGCATTGATTTCCTCGGTCACATAGCCGAATGTTTGCTGCGCATTAACATCCTTAATATTCTGGAATGCGTCTTCTATTTTTTCTTTCAGTTTTTGTGTCATTAGGTTCTCCAAAAATAAAAGAGCCGCTTGAAAGCGGCTCTGTGTTTACGTGATTTTTACGCGGTCAAACGATTCCCGCCCGCTGTTTTCTGATTTGCTCCGCAGCTATAAACAGATCGTCGATCTGTTGATTGGTGAGATTAAGCGCCACCCGCACGGTCTCAACCAGCGGGAATGCTCTGTGTATTTTGTCTGTCCTCTGCCACCACTGCCGGTTTACAGCATCGAGAGTTTGTATGTAGGCATCGACATCGTTATACAATCCGGCATAAATAAGCGCTTCTGTGGCGGCGGTTATGGGTACCTCAACAGGTAAATTAGCGCGGTATACAGCCGCCGCATGTTCTGGCAAAAAATCCGGAAGCGTGATCAATTCATTGTCGATGCGCTGCATTTTTCCGATCGTTATTTCAGGCATAGGTCCATCTGTGCGTTCATCCCATATCACTTTCGATTGGTCGAAATACCCGCCGGATTCGTCAACTGTGACTATGTCCTGCTCGCCGGATGGAAAATTAACAAGTAAATTAAACATTAGCTATCTTCCTCACCGATAGATAACACGATTCTTGATTCGATGCATTCGTAGAGCCATCGGTATGAGCATAAAAAACATCGTTGGCTAATAATTTTACGATTCTTGTAATTGGGGAAGTCACGCCGCCAACCGTTGACGACGACCCATATAAAACACGATCGTTGCCTGTGACTGATGAGATCGATGTCGTACCTTGCGAATTGTTGACGGTAATCCCAAAGAAAGCGCGCGTCGACGTATTGCAGTCGTAGTAGTAAATTTCATAAAGACCATCTTCATTGATCGTAAATGACGCGCCATTGCTAGCACTATCTGCATACGTCACAGCGACGCCAATGGATTCCTTTATCGTTTGAAATCTGCGCCACTTGGTGTTGGTTGATCCGTGCCCGTTGCCGGTATGTACGGTAACTATATGGTTTCCTACAAGACTTTCAACGGCAGCCTGCGATATCGTCCATGATGAAAATGTTCCTGATGTCTGACTGATTGTTCTGACGTTTACAACCAGCGCTCCCGTTACTGCATCGTATGATGTAACTTCACCACGCATCCATTTTGTAGCGTCTGTCGTGTATGCAATGGTCACAGCCATTCCGGGTACATACGATTTCCCAGGCTGGACGGTCAGCGATTTGCTGGCAATTGAGATTAAAATGCTAGTTGTACTTGTGGAGTTCGTGGCATTGAAATTAAATGCTGCAACAACAGCCTGCAATTCCGGAAAGAACGTTCCTAGCAACCATGTAATGAACGCATCGACACGAACGGAGAATGTTGCTCTGTCGTTGCGCTGCGGCTTTTCGCCTGAAAATGGTGTCATTAAATTAGTCCTTTTATCGATAACGATGTTTTTCCGGATGTCGGAAGGTCATAGCTATGTTTCGCGCTGACCAAGCCGAACACTCTTAAACCGGAATACTCAAGTGTCGCGGTGGCTGAGCACAATGTCGGAACATCCAGAATAGACGTCAGAATATCCAGGGCAGTATTCGCATAATTAAGATCGACGACAACGTCGACATTCATGTCCTTAGCTGATTTCCTGCGCACGATGGTGTTGTTGCCGAATTCATCGATCTTGATATAACTGTACGTCTTCGGCTCAGCAGAAGCGCCAGATAAAGCCGTGCCTATAGGCCGCAGATCTCCGACTTGAAACATGCCGCAGGAAACGTCTCCATAAGCCGATAACAGCGTGAAAGTAAGTTCACAGTTGTAATACGGCGGCAAATCGTTAAGCAGCAAATCCGGTTGCTGCGAAAATGGCGCAAAGAAATATTCGTACCAGTCAGGCGGGTATGAGTTCTCAATCTGGACAGTATTTGAATAAACAACCGTTCCGCCCGGGGCATCTTTCATCGTGATGACCGCCTGATCTCCGATCAGATTCCCTGCATATAATGCATTGATGAATCCGGGGCGCAGTACAACCGTGATCGGCGCTGGTACCGTTGTCTGAGATGTCGATTCGCCGTCGAACATCCTCCAGCGGTTCGTGGCCGAAACCTCGTTCCACCAGATCGTGGATCCGGTGCGATTATTGATGTCGGTCGGATCGTTGTTCACATTGCTGTTTGCCGCACTTTCGTAGATTTTATGCGTAGCTGCGCTGATCACTCTATCACCGAGTGCATAGGTTGTGCCCGAACCATATGCAGCATAATCCGCTTCAGCCGCTGTCGACGACTGAAACACAGAACCGCTATAAATATCAACCGGAAGCATGATGCTGAATGTTGAAGAATCACTCATGTCATGCCTGCTGTGTCAACAACGGTCCGCCACCACCTGTGGCGGTGTCCAGGATGTCAGCCGTTTGTTCAGTAAACCCCGCTATTTTGGATAAATTAGTTGCCATCGATTCTTTCAACGACTCTATAGATGCCACGAGAAGGTCCTGTTTATCGCTGGAAATAGATATCAGCGTATTGATCGCACTGACCGATTGAGCCCGTGCGCGCGCATAATCAAGTTGCGACGAGTAGTCATTCACGTCCATGTTGGTCAACGTGCTGATCGGATTCTTGAGTGTGCTGATATCCGGGAGATCGGCGCCATTCTCAGCGGCCGTTGCATAATCAAGTAATTGCTGCAGAGCCTCGTTCCGCGACATCGGCTGCAATTGTTCAACGGATCCCAAGAGCTCTTGCGAGAAGTTTTTCAGTTTTTCAATTGAGTCAGTGATATCTTGTATCCGCTGATTGAAACTGTTTGCTATATTGTTGTAAATGTTACCGAAATCCTGCGCCTGAGCTTGAGCCTGCGCTTGAGCTTTTGATTGTAGCTCGTCGCTATTTTTCTGATCAATATAATCAAACACACTTTTGATAGTGTCCTGATTTTTGAGAAGAAAGATCAATTGATCTTCTGACAAGTTTCCTGATTGAACAGCACTTACGTACTGCGCGCGCGTGTTGATACTGTTCAGACCATTGTCATCGCGTTGCGAAATCAATGATTCGATCACCGGCTTCATGCGCTGGTCGTCGGTTAGGAAATTTTGCGCAAAACCTGAGACCATCGAAGAGAATGCATCTGATCCCCCTGCTTTGTCGATGAACGCAGTTCTGTCAGCGTATCCGAAACTGCTCACGAACGCTTTCGACCAATCTGCCGACTTGTCGAATAGCAGGCTGGCAGCGCTGGTAAGGACACTGAATTCATTCGATAGTCGAGATAGTGTTTGTATAGATGTTTCCCCGGATTTAGCAAACTCTTCAACATTAGGCAGAATACTTTTAACCATCTCATCGGAAATGTCCGCAATTTCCTGCGCGATCTGTTCGTCCGTCAACGCCTTGCCGGATTCAGAGATCAGGTTGATGCTGTGCCGGTAATCGTCCAGCGGCTGCGTGCTCAGTCCCAGTGTATCGCTTAAGCTACGTAAACTGGTGTTGACCGCACCGACAGAATTATTGATCTGCTGCGCAAGTTGTTGCGCATACTCGACCATACTGTCCGCCACACCTTGCAGCTTGCCGTTGTCGGTTTCGGCTGCACCGGTCATCAGGTTTACGCCAGCGAAATCGTGCTTACTTCCGGAAAACAAACCGCCCTTTGCTTTAAAGTTCGTTGTTAAATACGCATCTAAAAAACCATTTGAACCGACATCCCCGGTTAATTGCGTCTCTTTTTGCTCTAACGGGCCGCGTCCGAATAGACCGTTAATCAATGTGCCAACGATCGGCACATACCCGAGCACATCACCCGCTACACCACCAAGCTTTTTATTACCAAAAATGGTGCGCAATCCCATATCAACAGCGGCGGCAATCGCTGCAGGCCCTGCTATAGCCCCCAGAGATGCGCCCAACCCTGCAGCCATGCCAGCCCCAGCCGTTGCACTTTCTGCGCCAATGAATGCCGCTGCACTCGACCCTCCTGATAACCCGGCGCCGAACGATCCCAGCAATCCGCTGCCGCCGATCGATGTCAACCCGCTACCGATCAAGCTGTTCATCCCGAATCCTCCGCTTATCATCGACATGAGATTCGATCCCATGCCGGCGATAGATAGCAGGCTCGATCCGCTGGAAGAGCCACCAGAAGAGCTTGATCCTCCACCAGAGCCAACAATCCCGCCGAATAGTTGCTGCAACCCTAGCGATTGAGAAATTTTTAGCGCAGCGAATTCAGATGCCATGCGGCGAACAGCATTAGCGACACCGGTAACCATGCCCTTTAATCCATTATTAAAGGGATCGAATAAAAAATTGGCTAGCGACGTCTGAATATTTCTCGCGGCCTGGATGGCGTATTGATCCAAATCACTCAGCGCTGATTTGCCGGTATCGCGCGTTTTGTCAAATTCTTCCTGCGCTTTTTTCAGCGCTCGGTTGTAGGTTTCTTGGCTAATGGCCGTGCCGTCGGTAGCGTCACGCGCTTCGTTAATGTACCTGACCTGATCTTGGTATTTTTCCAGGGCGGTTTTAGTGTCTTCGTTCAGCTTTTTATAGCGCTCGAGACCTTTCACGATGTCCTGAGTCGCCATTTCTTCTAGCCGCTGCGCGCGGTTCTTGCGTTCGATTTCTTGAATATATTCTTCAGCCGCGCCGGACACACCAAGATATTCTGCACGTAAGCGCGTCAATGCGGTTCCGGTTACGCCGCTTTCTCGCGCTTCCTTCTGCAGTGCTTCAATGAAGCGCTGCGCCTCTGTTGTAGCATCCTTCTGTGCAGCCGCTGTTTTCCCTAACGTTGGAGCTTGCTCTTTCTGTTGTTTATTCAATTCTCCTTGACTGGCAGCCGTTTCTTGCAGAGCTTTGTCACCGTTGTACAGCGAGTCGACAAACGCATCGTAAGATGCTCGTGATTGTTCGTTAAGTTCGTCAACGTGCTGCCCAATATCGACATATTTTTGATAGTCGAATGTTGCCAGCGCCATTACCCGCGCCAGAGCACCGCCGACAGAACGAGCAACACCGTTGAATACATCGAAAACCAGATATCCAGCATGCGCCATGCCTTTCAATATCGGGCTGACGAGGTTACCGGACAGCGAAAATCCGTTAACTCTTTCTGTTGCGCTGACGAATGCACTTGTGATGTCCGTCAATGTTGGCAGCAGATCGATGACAAAACGGTTCTTTACACCCGCAACACGTCCTTGCAGGATTGTCATTTCGTCATTGAATTTATCCGCCATTTCAGCGGATTCGTTCGTCCATCCGGAATATTTTCGGTGCGCTTCCGCAGCTTCTTCGAGTTTTGCCCGGCCCTCACTCAGCAACGGGATCAAATCCCGGCCAGCCTTTCCGAATAGTTCATTCGCCAGCGCGGATTTTGCCGCGCCATCTTCGTAGCGCTCGAATTTTCCCGCGACATCGAGTAGCACTTGATTGGCATTACGCAGATTGCCGTTGGTATCGCGGATATTGACGCCCATTAGTTTAAAAACGTCGTTACCCGATGACATGTTTTTCGCCATATTGCCGACGCCTTTGGCGACGGAATCCAGATCGGTGCCGTTCAGCTTGGCCATTTTGTCCAGACCGCCAAGCTCGTTCACTGTCATGCCGGTAATCTTGCGCAGGTCGTTGAGTTTATCGCCGGAATCAGCAACGCCTTTCGCTAATGCAGAAAGACCGGAAAAACTCAAACCAACACCAATCATGCCGAGAATCTGATTCATTGCACCAACGGCGTTGTCTACATAATTTTTTGCCTTGTCCATGTCGGACACAAGTCGCGCCATGTTGGCCATCAGTTGTATTTCGAGTTGTCCTGCGATCATTTTAGTTTTTCGCCATATTTCTGATCGATGCTTTCGCGCGCATCGCGCTGCGATAGGATCTGGTCATGTAGTACGGTGCATCTTGCCACGGTGTTTCTGCGTTTAATTCGCGCGCTTTGTACGATTCGTTCAAGTAGGTTTCCGACAGGCGTTTGATGGTCAGCACTTCCCACGGATTGAGACAGATACCGATGTTGTGCTGGTAGCTCTCGATCTCTGCATGGGTCGTTGCGTGATCGCCGAGGGTGATGCCGATATCAAGCAAGTGCTTGATAACGTACTGCGCATCACACTCCGGCACGGCAATTTCGAAATCCTGCTTTTCAAACTCTTCGCGGCGCGATAATTTGTTTTTGCCGCCCTCGTCATTCGGCACAGCATTGAGCCAGGCCAGATGCCTGACGAACAGTTCTAGTTCGTCGTAGAGGGCTTGGTAAAATTAACCCAGTCGCCGATATGCTTTGTCACCTGATCGGCGATGAAACCGATGCTGACGTCGGAATATACGGCAATCGACAGCTCATCGCCGGTCAGGTCGCCGTATTCCATGTTTTCCCAGCTTTCGGTACAAGCACTGAGGAATTTCGCCGCCTCAGCCGCACGCTGCTCGGCTGTTTGCTCGGCCTTTCCTTTGCGCTTGAGCTTGTCGATCATGCGATTGTTTTGCGCCGCTTGGGCGCCCGCGTATTGTTTCGATCCTGGTCCGTACAAATTGACAGTAATCGGACGGGTCTTTTCTTCATCTGCATACATCGGATCGTCGTTGGCATCGCACAAGTGCAGTCTTGATGTTTGCGCAACAGCAAATTTTCTGATATCCATGTTTTATCCTTTCCGTGAGATTTAAAAATGCCCGTGCCAGCCTGCGCTCCCCACGGCTAGGAAGACACAGGCCGGCCGGTGCAGGGTTGCGCGATTGCTCGCGCATGATTATTAAGTGGCCGCAACAACTACCGGTTTTTTACAAACTTCAAGATTCACTTGCAGTCCACTGATGTCGTTGACAGAACCGTCTTTATACTCAAACGACGAAACTAGAACATCCAGGTAGTGTATTTCTCCGTCTGGATAAGTTAGTTTTGCGCTGTAATGATTATTAGATTCGGATGCTGTGTTCAGCAGTATTTGCCCTGCATCGGTAGGTACAGAGCCCATACTCATTTGCATCGAACCGTAATCCTTTGATCCTTTTATTTTCGTGATTACAGCGGTATCGATCGGCGTATGCGTGGCCACATTCGCTTTTACCCCGTGATTTCCGATATTGTCGATCTTGCCGATTGCGGTCCATATAATGGTTGTTGCGCCATATCCCGCCGCGTCGTAAGTTGCAGGGAGTGTTGCGGTAATTGCCAGCGTTGCGCCGCTGATAGATGTTACTGATGTACGTGCTGCCATTTTTTGTACTCCTTAATCGCCTTTAAGTATCAGAAAATAAAAAACCCGGCGGCGTCTTGCGACAGCGGCCGGGGCCTACAACCAAAAATTTAATATGTTACGAAATCCAGCGCACGATAAAATCGGTAGATTGCGAGTAGATTCCCGTGTCCGGATCCATCAAATCGGGGCCGTCATTATCCTGCATGACGGAATCGCACACGATACCGTTTATGGTTCCGCGCGAATAGGTAGTAAACGCGCCTTTCACTATGCTCATGAGCGATTTAACTTGCGCGTATTTATTCGTTTCAACCGTTACCTGCACACGCTCACGTGTCATTTCTCCCGGTGCATTGACCGGTCTGAACGGATCTGTTCCGCTCACTTGCGTGATCGATATTGCCGGGAGTTCTGTACCGATCGGCACCACACCGGCAACGATGCGATCGGCAGGTATTGCGGAAGTCAGCGTTACGTTACTCGCCAATATGCTGCGGATGATGGCTACGCCGCTCACTCTTCGGTCTCAATGGTGATATCTGAAGTATCCATTTTGTACTGGTTTTCTAGGCGCATTTTTATATAGTTACCAGCAGCTACAACAGCCCTGGTTCCTTCAGTGTCCAACGCAGGACGTAAAAATGGTTTAGGTTTCGCACCAGGATGTTTAATAACAGGTCCAACAAAATTGTTTCCTATCATCAGCACCCGGCGATTAACCGTTGTCATGGATTCTCGAACTAACTTCCCACGCTTCGCAGATAATCTATAATTTATTTTCTTTTCTTCTTCCTGAACCTTGATCAAATGCGGGCGAGTTCCGAACTCAACCCACATTGCAACATAACCATGATAACCACCTGTAACAAGTGATGCTCTGATAATACCTTCCCGAATTCTTGTATAAACTCTCAGCCCTGATGCCAACTCACCAGACTGATTCTTAATACTCATTTTGGCCTTATCTTTGACAACCTTCATGCCAGCACGTAGAGCGCCTCGCATAATATTGTTCTGAACGTTGACAGCAAACTGATCCAGAAACTTCTGCAGCTCATCCAGCCCTTTTACGCGGATTTCCGTCATGACGTATACGCCTCAATCACACATTCCATGTATTCATGCTGCCCAAGCTCTGCCGGGCCACCGACGATCTGATGTGCAACATTATCCAGCATGATGCGCATGGATGAGTCGACATCGGCGCGGTATCTGAACCGCAGCCGTTTTTGTTTCGTTCCAACCACCAGGCCGTTTTTCACCGCCTCAGACCGGCTCGGAAGAATATCCTGCACGTTGCACCAAACAACCGCGAGTAGTTGCCAGGTTTTTTCGTTCGATCCGTAGACAGGATCGATTGAATTCACCGGATTCTCGATGCGGCAACGGCGGTCTAGTTTGATGATCATTCAGCAGCTTCAGTTTGCGGAAACTTTTTCGGATCGATTTCCGACCGGCGCGGCGGTTTTGTTCCGGGTTTCTGTTCGTTGCTATCGATGCGTTCAACGGTTACGCCGTTTGCCGTCAGTTCGGCAATGATTTGTTCGAGCCCTTGTTTGAGCCCACGAAATCCGGTATGCGCGTGAATTTCCTCGTAGCGTTCCGGATCGAAACCGATCAGCATGATTTTATTCGCGCCGGCCAGGTATGCGATGCGGATCGCGGCCATGGCATTGTTGCGTATTTCGATGGTTTCGAGTGGCGATATTTGCACGCGTTCGTACATCATTCCGAGGTACAGCGCGTCAAAATCGTCATGCTCAACGCCGATGATGCGCATGCCTTTGAACCCCAGCTTATCCGCTTCTTCCCAGAATGGGTGATGCGGATCGAGTGCCACGAACATATCCGCCCATGGTGCGAATTTAATGGCACGATTGCAAGCAATGGTTTTGAAACCCTTAGCTTTTGCCGCAAGTTCTTCCGTCATGTCAGGCCCGGCACCGAGGATGGCGACGGTCTCGCCAAACCACAGATCCGATGGTATTGTCCATTTTGTTGTCATGGGTAGATATTCACTTTGTATTGATCTAGTAATCCATCGACATACTGGCGCGGCATTTCGGATACGATGGTCCCTGTGATTACATCGTCCGGCATATCGTATTTCTGTTTCACGCGCCGTTTTATCCAGTCCTTGACCGGCCCTGGAACATCGGCAGCGGTACCGAAACCAGCAACGAACCGCACTTTTACCGCATTTATCTGATCGCGCGTCGACGGCCAGTCGACACCATATGCCGGTACGATGCGTCCGGTTCCTGTCGCGTCAACCTGGTATTGCGATGGATCGAGCATTTGCTCAATGCCGTTGGTATCGATATAAGTGATCGATGTTACCGATTGTAGCGGCGGCAGTTTAATGATGCGGTTCCCGCGGCTATCGCAATCCGGGAAGCTATCCAAATAAGCATCCAGCGTTTGTGTGATTAGATAGCGGCGCAGCAGTTTTTCAGCTTCCTCGCGCGCCGATTTGATGAATCCCGTCAGCAATGGATCGCCAGTTGTGTTGGCGCTTGGCACAGCAGCGCCCAAGTCTGCATCAGCGATGTTGTCGGTGTACGTGGTTGCGGTGTTATTCGCGATGATTGCCAGCAACAGGTAAATCGATCCATTTGCGGAAGTGCGGTAAATTTTACGTGCCGTTACCAGCGATCCGCCAAGCGGTATTCCGCTGATTTCTATTTTCCCGTTCGCCGATTTATCGGTAATCGTTACCGCTGCGGAGATGTCACCGCCTTGTGTTTCACCGTCCGCCGTGACAAATGTCACGCGATAACGATGAACACCGTTGTCGACATTACCGGCGCCGGAGCCAAGCGCAACCGTGACTGCTCCCGGCGCTGGTTCTTGGTTGACCGTGTCGATCCGCGCGGACATGATAACCTCCGCAACGGTCACCGGCTCGGTTGCCGGTGGCGTATAAACAACGATGTTCATGGTTTCACTATTACGCCGGCGGATTGGCTGTCGGCATGCTGACCGGATTGCCCAGGATCGCGCCCGCGCAGATCAATGCCGCGCTGGAATTATTTGCCGGGGTAATTGTCAGGCGCGTATACCGTTTGTTACCGATGTAACCGAGCTTGCGGCAGGCGTTGTCGCTGTCGTACTGGAAACCGGCCAACGCTTCGGTGCCGAGCAGGTCTCTATCGTCGACAGCATTTGCTCCTGTCATACTGGAATCGTCGCTTTCTTCCAGCAACACGGTAAATGTGGCGTCCGCATCGGCGATAGATCCAAGTAAGATCGCATATTCCAGTGATTTGAAGCCTTGCCGGTCGATAATCTGGCCGACTTGCGCGGTGTTATCAGCCACAGATACCGGGCTGATGACACGCTTCAGATCGATTTTATTGTGTAAATCACGCATTTCTCATTCCTCAATTTTGATTCATCAAAATGAAAAACCCGCTTTCGCGGGTTATCGGATAATGTCTCTAGTTGCCAATATCAGCTGGTACCAAATTTCATGAATTTGATCGCTTCGAAATTTTTGATTCCAGCACCTACACGCTTGCGGAAGTTGAATTTAGTGGTGCCTTTCGTGGTCAGATTGTCGCGGATCAACGTGATGCCGCGGCGGTCAACGATACGATATGCGCGTTTGAAATTAGCGTAAACGATCGAGTATGAATTCGCGCCCATTGCCGCAACGTTATCATCGATAATGACAGGAACCCCTAGAACCATACCGGAGAAATTCCCCGTTGGATCAGGATTGAACAGATAGAAATTTCCGGAACCATCCTTGATCTGGCGCAGCTTACCGAGCGTGGTATCTGCCATCATCAATTGAGCGCCGCCGCGATAAACCGATTTCATCGAGTGCAGCAGGTCGATTATTTTGTCGGCAGGATTCGATGCGGCAAAATCACCGGACACGCCCGTTGCGATGTAACCGGTTTTCCCCCAGGCGTAGCTGGCATTGGAAACCATTGGATAGGTTGCGATTCCGCGCGCTTTTTTCACACCATCGCCGGTTATAAATGCAGTACCCTCGGCTTCCGCGAATGCAATGCCTGCTTCATCGGAAACATCCGTCTCCAAGTTGTAATCGGAATCTTCGAGCGTGTCGTTATATACCCAAGGTTCCGCTTCCATTTCTTCCGCAGTGATTTCTATCATTGCGAATTTTGCGTTAGTGGTTTCCCCGCCCGCTTCATTCTCTCCGACCCAGCGCGCCATCAGACCGGATGTCTTAACGCGCATTCTTTGAGAAATTGAACCGATCGTCACAACATCGGCGACTTGCCGCATGGCCGATACCGTGCTGGCTACGCGGTCAATCTGTGTTTCTAGTTCGGCATGTACCAACACGCCGCCGTCAACATCTGAACCACGTCCGAGCGCTTTACGCTCAAGTGCGGATAGCTGCGAGGTATCACCGCCCTTGCGCATGAAATTTTTGAACGCGGTTTTGTATTCCTCTTGTTCGGGCGTGAGAGTGCTTCCGCCAGTCACTGCCGGGCGGTTGGATTTTTTCGCCACCTCAGCGATGTCTTTGCCGAGCTGTGTAAGTTCTTCGTTAATCTTTTCGACTTTTCCGACAACGTCTGCCGGGGCATAGCCTTTAGATTCGATGGCTTTCAAGCGCTCATTATTCGCTTCTTTAAAATCAGAGAATGCTTTTCCCTGTTTTTCAAGTAAATCTTTTAGGTCTCCCATTCCGGCCGTGTCACCCATCATGAAAGGTAGTGCAGCTGCTGGCGCCAGCATTTCCGGCGATATGAATGGCGCGCCGGTGGCTGTCGAGATGACAAACATGACCGATGCGACAAAAACGAATGTCCACAATCTGGACTTGATCAGAAATTTCATTTGATTCCTCGTTTAGTTGTTGGAAAAAATAGCGATGTTGCGCTTTACCTGCGCTATTAATTGATCCACTTCGTCAGCGTCGCACTGATTTGCGATGGATTTGAAACCGCGAGCCAAGATCGCTCTTGACTCGCTGCGAGAAAACCCGGCATCACACAGGGATTTTTCGGCTATTCTGATATCGAGTCCGCTTTTCACTGAGGTGACGCGAGCTTCTGTATTGGCCGGAAATGTCACCAAAGACAATTCCATCAGCTTGATTTTTGTTAATGTGCGGTACGGGTCACCCGGTTGCGGCTTCATGTTTTCTTTCCATTCCAGCGGAATGTAGCCAATAGACAATCCGTTGATTGCTGGGCGCGGGGTCATTTTCAGCAACGTGTATGTATCGCGGCCGCGCTGGGTATCCGCAAGAATGGAATCCATTTTCAGACCAGTATCATCTTCTTCCATGTCGCTGATGATGCCGATTGGCGTCATGTCTTCGGCTGAACCAAACCAGCCACCGTGTTGCAGCAACAATGATGGCCAGATCCCTGATTTTTTCGCTTCACGAATGGTTTCCTTGAACGCGCCTTTTTGAACCGAGTCGCCGTAGCTATCCACATTGCCGAATACGGATCCGTATCCGCTGAATTGCATTTCAGTGGCATTGGCCGCATTGTCCGTTCCGTCGCCGGATGCGAACTTCAGTTCCATCAGGTTGCAGTTAAGGTGTTGCATCGCTGTTGCCATTGTTCGTTCCTTGATCTGTTGATGTGCTGTTTGCCGTATCAGACGGCGCTTCCATGTTCATCGGCACACGGTATTCGTCACCGCCTTCGTATGGGTTCATGTCCTCGAGTTCGCGTATTTCGTTCGGGTTCAGCCCACCTACCGCGTATAGTTTCGTGTAGTAATTCGAGCGGTCGGTGAATGTTCCGCGCATCAGCGCGTTGACGTTGTGCTTAGCGAAATAGCCTTGCTTGCGGTCTACTTCTGTCAAGAGGTTTACGTTTATCGATTGCTCGACTCGCGTGTACCACGGCATCATGGTGTGCACGAGGTGCGCAAGAAACATTTGTTCAGCGCTGGCGTATGTTGCTGTCTTGTCCGCATGACCGATCATGATCGGCAATACGCGTGCGCTACGGCAGATTTCTTCCACTTGGAACCGGCGTTGCTCAATGTGTTGCGCGTCAACGCTGCTATAGCTTGTCTGTTGCCACTTTAATCCGCCGAACAGCACGGCCGTTTTATAAGCGTTGTCGATACCGGCCTGCATTTCTTGCCAGGTATCGCGGATATCCTTTGCGGCTTTTTCGTCGTAACTGCTGTCCGATGTCAGCACACCGCTTAGGCGGGTGCCGTTGCTGAACATTTTCGCGCTGTGCTTTTCCGCAGCCAGTGCCAGGCCGATTGCTTCGCGCGCGAGTTTGAGCGAGTCCATGCCGATAACGCCATCCCATGACGGGCCGCGAATGTGCCACATGTTCTCATGTGACACTTCGATCTTTCTGTTTTTGTTATCGTAAACTTCGTAACTAATGTCCCAGCCATCGCGGATCACGCGCACGTATTCCGGCGCGAACGGTAGTAGCTCAACAATCTTGTTGCGCACTCCGCGCACCTTGTACACGTAGGCATTTGCGTGCAGCGCGAGGTGCAGTCCGATTTGCTCACGGAATTCGAACGATGTTTGCCATGCGTTTGGTTTCAAGCTGAGCAATTCGTAGAGCGGATGTTCTTCTGCTGCGTCCGATCCTTTACCGACTGCGCGTTTTTTATGCAGCTTCAGCGGTACTTGCGCCAGTCCTTCGGCAATGACACGTCCGCAGGCGAATACGGTGCTGACACGAAACGCAGCATCGCGCGTTACCGGTACGCCGCTGCTGGATAGCGATTGGCCGAGAAGCGCTTTGTAGAGATCGCCAGAACTGGTGATCGTGGCGTTTTTCTTGCCCCATGGCATTAGTGATGAGAGTGAGAATGCCATTGAGTTTTATAGAATCATGATTCCGGGTTTTTCTTCACGCTCTGATGTCATCGCCCTGGCCAGTGCCAGCAATAGTGCGATGACGCCGTCTATTTTGTTGGTGTCTCGTTCTTTGGAGATGCTTTTCAGATTCGAGAACTTGGATGTCGATATGACTGCATTGCTCATCATCCAGGTCAGAACGGGATTTCCGTCGAATACGAGTGTCTTTTCTAACACCAGATTTTCCAATTCGATAATTGCAGCGGTGAACGTTAGGCTTGTTTGCCGCATTTCTACCATCGGGATGCTGTGATCGTTCACCAACTTGGTTGCAAAGTACGGTGAGAAAGCCGGATCGAAAGGCACTTCCTGCAAATCAAATTGTTTGCTATATGCGATCAGGTCATCTTTGATCTGATCGAAGTCGGTGATATCGCCTTCGTTGCCGATAATGTGTCCGCTTTCTCTCCACCCTTCGTATTGATCGTTTCCTCCGCTCTCAATCCGGTCATCGTTCAGGTATAACCTAGGGAATACATGTAGTTTCCCTTCACGCCAGAATGCTAGTACCAGTGCGGCAAAGTCTTTCTTCTCCGCGAGGTCCATGCCGATCCAGCATTTTTCACCGGCGAAGTCGCTGAGTTTTATGTCAGGGTTCGCACAGGATTCCCACTTGACCATGTCCATCCAGGCCTCCGATGCGTTTACCCAGACGTTGAGCCGTTTTGTCAGGAAGTTATTTTTTGCAGATGATACTTTTTGCGCTTTTCTTGCCAGCTTTTCTATGTCGACTTCTGAGACCGATATGCCGTAATTTGGGTTTGCCTTTACCCAGCACTCTGGTTTTGTCCAATCGTCCTCGTCATCAATGGTGTAGATGATGCCGAAGTAGGTGTTGTCTTCGGCTACCTGTCCCTTTACTTTGTAACCCAGGCCGCCATTTTTTAGCAGAGTCGCATTGAGTAGGCTGGCGACATAGTTGCGTTGTTCGTAGCAAATTCCGCTGCGGTCGAAACCTGCTGTTGTTATTCCCCAGATTAACGGTTGTTCTCTTGAGCCGGTTGCTGTTTCGAGTACGTCAAACACTGCGCGGGTTTTGTGCGCGTGCAGCTCGTCGATGCTGGCGAAGTGAATGTTGAGTCCGTCGAGCGTCGATCCTTCAGCAGAGAGTGGGATGTATTTCCCTGAGTTTATTGTTTCGTAGATGCTGTGTTCCAGCACAGCTACGCCAAAGCGTTTGCGGAAGCCCGCATCTGATTTCGCCATCAGGCGCGCGGTTTCAAATACGATGCGCGCTTGGTCTCTGGTTGTTGCAGCTGAGTATATTTCCGCGCCGGGTTCGTTATCACCGGTGAGCATGTAGAGTGATACGCCACTGGTGAGCGTGCTTTTCGCGTTTTTGCGCGGGACTTCGATGTAAACAGTGCGGAATCTGCGGCTGTTATCCTGTTTGCTGTACCAGCCGAATACCGTGGTGATGATGAACATCTGCCACGGTTCCAGTTTTATTTTCTCGCCTACCCACTTGCCTTTGACGTGCGGCAGCAGTTCGATGAATTTGCAGACGTATTCCGCTTCGTCAATGTCGAATTCGTATGGATAGTCTTTGTCCGCACCAGAAAATTTCAGATCATCGAGCTGACGGCGGCATGCCGCCTTAGTCCATTTGCAGGCGATTATTTCGCCGCTTAATACTTGTTCCGCATATTGGATGGCCGCCGATACATAGTAATTTACAGGGCGTTCCATCCGTTTGTTTGTTGATTTTCAAAGCCCGGGAGGCTTTGCTGGTTGCTGCTTGGCGTTGCTTTTGTGCGCGAACTTGGCGACATGCCGAATTCAGACGCGAAACGCATCATCCTCTCATACGCGCGATTGCGAATTTGTACCCAGACGGACATTTGTTTATAGCCGCTTGGTGTAGATTCGACATAGCCTTTTTCACCTTTTGGATCTTCTTTGTTTAGTTTGTTAATTTTTTCTTCGCAGTGAACAACTTCGGCCCATGCGGCGCAGTATGCTGCAATCGCTGCGCGGTCTATTTTCGATATCAAATTGAGTTCTTTTAGTTCAGCAGTAATGCGCTTGTATTCTTTTTTGGCTTCAGCGACAAGGTGAGCTGGGCAATTAGGAATTTCAACAGCTGGATGCACTCCACCAAGCAATTCACCAATAGATTTTTTGCTGGCATTGCCATTTATCAAATGAACATTTGCCGGAAGACGCCTTCTTCCCATTTTTAACACCTACGGGAGCGATATACCCCCCCTATGAATTTCCCGCTCACAAAAAACTTCCCCAAGCACGGTCTAGAGATGAATTGCTGTCAACTTTTGACCCGCCCCCGGTTACCGAATCCACCATCTTCAATTGAGGTTTTCTTGTCATGACAAATCTTGCACAGCGGCTGCCAGTTGTTTCTATCCCAAAACAATGAGCGCGACTTCTCAATCCTGGCTACATCACCGCTTTTATTTGCATCCTCAAGCTTGTGAGGAATAATATGATCAACAACCACCGCAGCAACAACATAACCGGATTCTCCGCATCTAACGCAAAGAGGATGTTTTCTCAGAAAACCTTCGCGCGCTCTCTGCCACTTGTAACCATATCCACGTTCAGACGATGATCCGCGGTTATCGTCGAACGTTCTTTTGTTCTCGTTCTTATGCTTATCGCACCTACTTGACCCACGAACCAACACACCACAACCAGCATGTGAACACGGCTTTAATGATGAAACAGGCATAAAAAAAAGCCAGCACTAGGCTGGCTTGAGGATTTTACATTCGCATCACGCCGATAACGGACGCACTGACGAACAATTTGCCATATTTATACTAGAATCGTGCACGATACGCAAGTTTTTGTTCAAAATATTTGCAAACATCTTCTTCGCATCGTTCAGATAATTATGATAAGACCGTTTGCAAATGCCACACTGGTGCGCCTTTACAGCTACAGAACCATGCGGCAAAACATACTCAACGCGGATAACAATCTGCGGAATCCACGGCAACAACTCGACAGCATCGTTAGTCTCGATACACTCATGATCGATCTCACCGAACCGCTCATGATTATCGCCAGCCGGAACCAGGCGCATGAAAGCAGACTGAGAAGGAAACCCCAGCGCAACACCGCTTTGCATTTTCCACGCGCCCCAGCGGCGCAACCGCGAATCAACAGCTCCACCATCTAAATCATACAATCCCATCGCGCACACTCCTATTTTTCAACGAACCATTTACATCGATGACCGATACGCGGAACGCCAGCCTGCTGCGTTTCATTCCGCGCATCGCCGCACAACACTCTATCGAACACAACCCGGTGCGATGCACACGCACGGCACCCGAGTCTATTCATTTCCAAACGTTCGATCACATCCGCTGGATTGCGGTAGAAACCAACCGGCAAAGCCCGGCTGCTACCGTTTGCCATTACGTTTACCCTTATAACGATAACCATCCTGATCATCAGGCTTAGGATCAAACACCATCTCGCTAACCTTCACCGTATTCTCAGGATCTGAAACAGACTGCTTACCGATACACCGCCCGTTCTCTTCCGCATACACCAGCTTCACACCATTACCGAACACAGCGCGGCACTCATCAGCAAACTCTGTAACCTTCGGAAACATAGCTCGCACCTGTTCTTTGGTCACATTCCCGGTTACAGGAACCAGATCAATCTTTTCACTCATCTTCCATACCTCAAAGCAGGTATGGAACAGGTATGGAAGTTGTAGAGCATTTATTCATGCACCTCTTCCATACCTCCATACCTTCCATACTAAAAATGTATACGTACACACGTGCGCGCGCACACGCACGCATGCGCCCACGTATACGCGCGGGAGGTGCTAGGTATGGAAGGTGTGGAAGGTATGGAAGAACAACTATCCATGCGCCTTTCCATGTTCCATACTTGTTCCATACCTCAGCCGAGGTATGGAACTTTTCAGAAAGGAATGCCATTTACATCCCCCTCGAACCCGTCATTTTTGTCCCCAGTTCCGCCCGGAGTGCCAGGCGGCTGATACCAAAATCTGACGGCATTCGCCCTTTTCTCAATTCTCTTGCAACCCAGCATGATCAGCGCCTTACCAACACGCGTCTGAATATCGCGCGACAACCTTGCCGCATCGATCTTCAAGCACTCGATAGCATCGATCATCCTGAACTCACTGACCTGATTCTTGACGTAATCAGCCAACAACTCGACATAACTATCAGTCTGATGCCGCATCATCTGCACCGGATCGAAAATAGTTCTTTGCTCTTCACTGGTAGGCCAAAACCGCTTACCTCGCCGGTAAAGCTGCACCGCCTCAGCAAACAACTGATCGCGCACCGATTCCAAACCATCGCAATCGATGTCATACGCGCACTCAATTGGCCAAAATCTGCGCCCCCCTGTCTCATCCTTGTTCCAGCCCCAATTGACGTTGGTGCTTCCCCCAAACACAAGCTGGCGCGGGCTGCGAATGTCCCTGCGGCCATACGGCGGACGATATTCATCCACCTGGCGCGATAAAAACGACTTCTGCCGCGTCGCTTCAGCGCGCGCGATGGAATCCAACTCCGCGAACTCGTAAAGCCACTTGCCACGGATAGAACCCATCGAATCCTTGTTATTAAGGTCAAGATCGGTATCGCCGAACCACTCACCGGCCAGCACGCGCAACATCGCCGACTTGCGCCGCCCCTGCGTGCCCTCCAGAACCAAACAGCAATCGAACTTAACGCCAGGATCCATCACACGCGCTACCATGCCCATCAGAAACCACCGGGCAACGCGCAACGTGTAAGGTGTCTTAGCCGCGCCGATGTAATCGAAAATCCACTCATCGACACGCTGAACACCATCCCAAACCAGCGCATTCAAGTAATCGCGCACCGGATGGAAACCATTCGCCCGCGCCAGCGCTTCGGCGGCCTCCACCACCTGCGCAGGCGTAGGCGCAAAACCATACTCGCGCGTTAACCACATCGATGCCTGCACATCGTCGTTCGCTTCCCACTCACCCACAGCACCAAACTCATACGGCGGTGCTTTGCGCTTCTCGATCGTGTATGAAAACTCATTGAACGCCAGCACACCATCCCAGCGCCGATCCGTGCGCAGGATGTCGTAAATATTCGCCAGACACGGCACAATCTTGTAATCTCTGTTCAACAGCAATCCGGAATCGGACCGGTTAATTGTTGCCTGCTGTTTTCTCTTTTCCGGCTGTTTTCTGAGTTTTCCGATAAAATCGGAAAGTTGATCTTCATCGAATCCATCATCAATCGCATCGGCAATATCCCACCCATCCGGCTTTTCGCCAGGCTTAGGAATATCGACAAACTGGAAATCTACAGACGGATCGATCTCAAGCAGGATCTTATGAATATCGCGCATCGCGCGCATGCCGGGCTGATCTGATTCCGCAAGCAATGGCGCCGATTCAGGATCGACACCAAGCGCCCTTTGTTCCTTTGTTAATTTCTGGTGTTTCGCATCGCAATCTGCCCATGCAACGATCTTCCGGCCCTGCAGAGGATACCAATTCGACTTGTGCACCGCCTTGGTTCCACCCGGCCACGTGACAACCACATAGCTACTTTTAAGCAACTCATGCCCGGCATCGGCGCACTTCTCACCCTCCACTAGCAACACCGGCAAATCGGGAGAAGCAGCCATCCGGTCAAGGCCATATAATGGCCTGCCACTATCGCCAAATGCCATCCAGCGCCATTCCTGCTTACCATCATCGCGATTGCTGCAGAAACACACCGGCAACGTTTCCTTGCCGCCATCGGACGTTGTGAACCGGTACACATACCCGTTAAGCAATCCATCCGCATCGAGGTACGCAAAAATCCTATCCGGACGACCGCGAACGTAATGCGCCACAGGAGGTTCAGGTGCATCGCTCGGCACAGGAAGAATAGGCACCCATGGCGATTTGCGATGTTCCTCGACGCTGGCAACAACTTTCAATGTTTTATCTGTAGACTGCTTCGGCTGATCTTTCGCTTTTTTTCTAGACTTGCTTTGATACGAACCATCCTCACCAGCATCAACACCAACCATCCCAGCAACCGCGATGGCAGCATCTTTCTGATCGCAGAATCTGATGTATGCATACAAACTGATCAGATCACCGCCTGAATCCTGCGTGGCGTTATCGATCCACTTACCGGTGCGCGCATTGATGACAAAAGAGCCCTTGTGCTTATCGCTGCGCGTAGGATTCAGCGGCTTATACTCATCACCGTTCCAATCGCCACCAGGAATCCACTCCGTTAATAACCTGCGCGCATTGCCAAGGGCGGCGCTGGCTATTAACGGAAAATCAATCGGCGGGCGGCGGGCAGTCATTTGTAACCCTTCGCTTGGCTAGAAGCAGCATGCTGCGCTTCCAGGGCGGTTTTCCATATTTGGTTAAGCGCATCGTCGGTGGCAATCAAAGCCTCGCGCAGGGCATGCGCCTCAGCCAGCGGGCCGGAAACGTCGTGACCGTCTACGCGCAATTCGTTGAGCAGGCCGAACAACGGCGAAATGAATTTCTTCGTGTTGGTCAGCATATTGACGCTCAGGCAGGCGGAATACTTTTCCGATGTGAAGTACGGCTGTTCCAGAAGAGCCCGCTGGTAGTGGTAGCGTTTTTGATGATTGGCCGGTTTTTCCGTGATTTGTTTCTTGCCGCCGGAATAACTGCCGGTTTTGCGGATGGCCGGGAGGATTTCTTCCATCACCAGCCGTTCAAACTTCTCCGCTTCCGGTTTTTTGGATTTGATGATCAGGCGGTACAGGTTGCCTTCGTTGATAAGGATAACTTGCCTTCTTTGTTCACCTGACCTGATGTAGCTTCTAGCTACACCAGCTTCCTTGCAATTATCTTTTATTGCATCTCTGCTATTTCGATAGCCAAGAACATTGCAAACGTCACTGGCAACGAACCACGGATTACCATGTTCATCGGTGACAGCGCGGATTGATAGGGAATTGAAACTGAATACAACGGGCGCTTGAACGCCTTGAGGATTTTTTGTCATGATGTGCTCGCTTTCATGTTCGTTGAACGAACCGCCTGCCACGAGACCAATCGAGGCGGGCGGAACTGAACAGGTTGGTCTACCGGGAAAGCGCACCGGCGGCCTTGCGGCCCCTGCCCAGCCCGCCCATGAACTTTGAGCACACTGAGGCAATAAAAAAGCCGCATTGCATAACAATTTGCGGCCTATCGCCGCTTTACTCAGGAGACCAATCCCGATCACGGATTTTGCCGTGACATGCGCAGGATAATCCTGTGCGGATGAGTTTGTCAACAAATCAATTGATTGGCACCGGGCAGTCATATCTCCTCACCCAATGGCAAATCAATGGGACAGCACTGATGAACGGTGTATCGTGAGAGATGGTGGGAAGAACTGAGCGTCTGCAATCCAGTAAGACCGCAGAATTTTTCCCAATCAGTTCCACCCATGAGAAGCGAGAAGCTTGTTACATGTGACTCAGGCGTTCGCAATAGAACCGCTAGCAGGTAGCCCAGCTCGCAAAAGCAAAGGAAGAGAAGAAAAGCGAGCCGGGCCGTGAGGAAGTAAACCATTGCTAATTCAACCATCCGG
Source organism: Pseudomonadota bacterium (assembly GCA_018241205.1). GTDB lineage: Bacteria > Pseudomonadota > Gammaproteobacteria > Burkholderiales > Nitrosomonadaceae > Nitrosomonas. Next base: position 12,885 of record JAFEEI010000095.1, on the reverse strand, counting down.
CTACGCATATAACTACGCGCTGGTTGATGCGGTATATCCATCCTAAGAGCACGATGAATGTTTTGCATCTTACCTGAGAAAATTATTAAATGCAAATGATTCTCATTTTCATGACAACTTACCCTGTTAGATACCTTGATTCTTAGATCAATAATTGTTGACAATATGTTTCCCATGAGATACAATTTCACCTATGAAATATGAACTGCAAATCACTCAAATATTCAACCAGTGGTTTAAAAAACTGGACAAGCAAACCGGCATCAAACTGCTGGAACGGTTGAATCGCGTTGAATCCGGTAATCTCGGAGATTGCAAAGCAATCGGCAAAGACCTGTTTGAACTGCGCTGCTTCTTCGGCGGCGGCATCCGTTTGTATTTCACCATTCGCCAACAGCACATCGTGCTGTTGCTGGCCGGCGGCAACAAAAGCAGCCAAGACAGGGACATTGAAAAAGCAAAACAGATACTGGACAACCTTGAGGACTAAACGATGAAAGAAAAAATCATGAAATTTGACATCGCAAAACACCTGAAGACCGACGAGGATATCCGCGAATTCCTGCGCGAATCGGCGGCGAATGCCACACCCGATGAATTTATTCATGCGCTGAATACTGCCGCGCGCGCCAAAGGCATGACTGAAGTTGCAAAGCTTGCCGGCGTGACTCGCGCCAGTCTTTATAAATCCCTGAGCGGCGAAGGCAACCCCGAATTCGAGACGATCGCAAAGGTTGTACAAGCGCTCGGATGCAAACTGGCGATATCTTGATGTCATACCGCCCCCAACCCCGCATGCTCGCGCAAAATATCCATAACAAAATCCGGATTCAGCCCTACCATGTCGCACGGAAAAACATGATGACCTTTCCTGAACCAGGTCAAAGCATTCGCCCTGATTTGTTCAACCCGGCGCGAGTCTTGATACGTTTTACGCTCACCCATCATTAAATCCATAATGGCATCGCACAACACAGCAAGCCAAAGCTTCTGTTCCGGAAACTCCGCATCCGCTATACGGGCCAGCCCTTTACAAATCACATCGCCCCTCTTCACGCTGTTATTTTTCAGCGATTCAACCGAGCAATTTTTTCGTCTCACGCCACCTCTAGCACTCTTCATTTTTTCAACCCCGCAATGCGCTTGGCACGCTCCTCACTCGCCTGCGCATAAAGCCGTATCCGCGCCATCATTTCCGCCGCCGCGGAAATGAATTCACCGTACTCGCGCTCGATCTCACCGGCCTCAGCCGTTGAAATATTCCCGTCCGACAACGCATCCTTCATTTTTTCCAGCCACTGCGCTTTCTCGCTCTCAAGCGAGATGAACAAATCCAACAGCGCGCCATCGGATAAACCATCGAACCCAGGCGACTTCACGCAAAACATGTTCCGCTGTGCAGCGAAATATTTCGCCACCTCATCGGTATCCAGAAACGCAACCAGCACATCAAGCTCCTCGATGTACACATGATGCGTCGCCACGTTCGGGTTCAGCTTATTGGTCAATACGTTGTAATTGCGCCCCAAATCCTCGGCCAGTTGCCGCATCCCGCCCGGATATTTAAGCGCCAGGCGGTAAATCACATGCTCAATTCCCACGGCTGCACCTCCGATCAATATACGTTTTAATAAATTCAAAAACCCGCGATCATGCAATCCTGGATCAACCAGGCCGCCCCAAGGGAGCCATCCAAAAAGCGGCCTGTTTCACCACCGGTTATTACCGGAAAACTTTGATCAGTCGCACATCATTAACTGCTGGAGAAAGAACAATTAAAAAATCAACAATATGAAATGTCATTTCTCTATTTCTTCCATACTTATTGGAAGTTTCTCCAATGTTGATAAACTAGGAAGTTCCACCAACCCACTATCAACAGAGGAGAAACAATGCTCATTTCCGACGACCAAGTTATCGAACTTACCTGTACGAACTGCAACACAAATATTAAGCAAGAAGTCCGATGGTTCAAGCAGGATGGTAACAACTGCCCCGGGTGTGGTGACGCACTTGATGGCGGCCAATTTAGAGATTTCATCGAGCAAGCAAACAGCGTTGGCTCGGATTTCGCTAGGAGCATCAGCAAGATCGGCAAGTAATTCGTTCAGTACCCTGAATAACTCTGACTTATCCACTGGTTGCATAGTCAGAATTATTTGCTTATCCATTTTCTTCAAATTTCTTCTCATAAGTCCAAATCTCATCGAGGAACCCTGCTACCGGCCGGAGGAAATAGGAATCCAACCGGCAGCAGGTAAGGAGATAACTATGAAACAACCGGTTCACCGGCATAGCCACGCTTTTATCCGAGCGGGCGCGGATTGGTCTTGCTGCTAAAGTTTTATGACTGGCAAACGCATTTTTTATGTTTCTCAACGCCAAGACCATAAATGTCATGACTGAGATCAGTCACGGTAACTCTACCTCCGGTTATCTCGCTTATTGCCAACCGATACCCGGGAGGAACAGTTGGAATTCCTGATGAATGTCTGAGCCACTTCCACACGTGCTGCTGCTTAATCACCATGCCTGGCTTGCCATTGCGTTCTAACCAGTCTGTGATACGCCGCGCCAGTTCGGATTGCCCATTAACAATATCAATTGCATTTTGGAGTGCACTTTTCATTCAAAAATAATACAACTTTCGGCTGTTAATTGTCAACAGCCGATAGTGGTAAATGAAGAGAGTATGATTAAAAGTATGGCAAAGAACGAGCAAAAAATAGCTTTTTCAAAGCGTTTAGATGATTTATGTAAAGAGAAAGGATTGCCGCTGAGAGGCAGACAAAAAATATTAGCTAAGCTCTGCGATCTAAAACAGCAATCGGTCAGCAAGTGGTTTAACGAAGAAGCCATCCCACAACACGAACACAGCGTCATTCTGTGTGAATTTTTCAATGTTCTTTATGACTGGTTCTTGACAGGAAGGGGCGAAAAAAGACTTATAACACCTACAAAGCCGCAAGATGCAACACTGCATGTCGCAGCTACACCACAGCCTATCGTATACGAAGCAGAGAAGAACAGAAAAACAAATGAAGTGAAGATGACTGCCGCAGAACGTGCGGAACGCATGGAAAAAATTATGGAAAGATTTCAACGAATGTCCGACGAAGATTTAATAAAAATGGATACGTTTTCAGAGGATATTGATCATATTTCCGGACAAAACAATGAAACCAGTATCAACAAAAAATAATATCTTCAACTTAAACAACTGGTGCAAAACCGAACCATGCAAATGTAAAACGGGATAGTTATGGGATACGAAGGCAACAGCTCAGCAGCTCTACGCAGCATTGCGAACCGCAATCTGACCAAATCCATGCAAACACTGCTGGGTATCTGTACCGGAATTTCCGCAGATAATCATATCAATGATAGCGAAATCCATTTCCTCAAAACGTGGCTGCTTGAAAACGAAGACCTAACTGATAAATGGCCGGGATCAGTCATTGGATTTAGAGTTTCACAAATCCTGCATGACGGCAGGATCACCGAAGAAGAGCGCTCGCACCTACTGCAAACGCTGCAAGAAATCACCGGAACCTACTTCACCGACACCGGATCTGCAAAAGCAGAAATAACCGGGATACCGTTCGATACACCGGCAATCATTTTCAATCAGACAGTTTTCTGTTTCACCGGTAATTTTATTTTCGGCACCCGCAATCAATGCAGAATAGTCACAGAGAAAATGGGCGCCGGAACCACCGACACTATGACGAAAAAAGTCAATTATCTAGTGATTGGCACAATAGGATCACCGGATTGGATACACGAATCATTCGGTCACAAAATTGCAAGCGCACTCGAACTGAAGTCAAAAAACCACCCGATTTCGATCGTCACCGAAAAGCACTGGAACAACGCATTTCAGCCCTCATCCTGAGACTTGCCGAGTTTTCTGAGATCGAACGTATAAACAACGCGCACATTAAACCGAGAGCAGACCATGGAATATTCAGATTCGGTATCAATATCCAAATCCTCACCGCGCAACCCTTGCCACGTTGCCAAATACCACAACGATCCGATCTTATCGACCTTGACTTCTTCTTTGATACCACCTTTGACCGCCATAACCGGCAATTCACCGTCCATTATCCGCGCCACCAGGTCAGGATCGCGCAACGCCATCCTACGCCCAACAAACCAAGCATTGATCAACCCTCGATCCGGCCCGTTGATCCGTTCATCGTAATCCAATATCTCTATGATTGGGTCGGAAATTGATTTATATACTCGCATGCTCTAACGATTGAAAAATAAAAAAACATCATTTTAACAACAAGAAAAATTCTTATCACAAAAAAGGAAACCATGAAAACAAAACTAATAAAAATAGCCGCGATATTGACCGCATCATCTCTGCCACATATATCGGCTGCAGCCGATTGGTCGATTCAGGGATTGGGAGAGAATAGATACGTAATGGATATTAATAATAACGGTCAGATATTTTCGTACTACGGACGCTACGGAAGCTACGACGGTTACACATGCTCTAGCTGGTGCAGCGTTGTCACGGGTAACGATGGTGTTGGCCTGGTCGCAATAAGTGATAGTTTCAGTGATAGATTTACTAGCATCAACGACAGGGGACAGATTGTCGGATATACAAATGTTAACTCCGTCTACAAACCTTTCATTACCGACGCAACCGGGATAAGAACAAGCATCATCGCACCGGACGGTAGTATTCCAGGTAAAGCCATAATCAATAACTCAGGACAGGTCGCAAGCTTATACTATGACAATGTTCATCCTAATCCCATAGCGTTCATATCAAATATTGATGGAACAAATCCAAAGTATATTGGAACGCTGGGAGGAACCTACAGCGATGTAACAGGAATTAATGATTCTGGACAGGTAGTTGGGGTCTCTACCACACCAACCAACGAACAATCTCACGCATTCTATACCGGACCGAATGGTGCGGGCATATTCGATCTGGGAACGCTGGGTGGAGCATTCAGCACGGCCACAGCAATAAATAATAATGGTGATATAGTAGGAAGTTCAAAAACATCAGATAATAATCTACATGCTTTCTTTGTCGATCACACCAATAATAATATGATTGATTTGGGAGCAATGGGTGGAAATTACAGCGAAGCTATCGGGATAAACAATCGTGGCGATATAATTGGCACTGTTAGCACGGGGGAGTTTGCTGAGTATCATGAATCATTTTTATACACTCACGGGGAAATGGTTAACTTATCGAAATTGGACATCTTTCTTAACGATGGCTGGAGCAACTTATTCGTGCGCGGAATCAACGATCACGGACAAATTGTGGGAACTGGAGAGCATAGCAATACCTATCAAAGTTTTTTACTAACCATGACAGACGATCCCAATTTTTACGCTAACTACGTAACCGTTCCTTTCTCCGAGCCCGCCATCGTTCCACCCCCCGTACCAGAACCCCAAACCTACGCGATGCTGCTGGCCGGGCTGGGGCTGGTGGGGTTTATGGCACGTCGCAGAAAATAATTGGCAATGTAATCTGCACTTTGTTTGAGCCATAATAGTAGTTTTCGCTACTACGACGAATTTTGGGAAAAAGAAGGCATGGTTAATTATTGAAAAGATTATCTAAAAAGCAAAAATGGTGGCAACTACGTTTAATCAGGAAAATAAAACGCAAATTAAGTCTTAGGGCCAATAAAACATATTATTCCGCTCGGGAATATTCAAATGAGATATTCCTAAATAACTATCCCAATAAAATTTATCGGCCAGACAAGCGGATATTAAAGAATACTGTCAAATCTATTAGCGCCCCTAAGATTTTCAATATTCAGGATGATAAATACAGGCCAATTGTTACTCGTTTCCTTAGCTCGCTTAGAGATGCATTCTCAGATACGAATATAGATAAAATTGTCCTGGATTTTACTCACACAGAACAATTTGTTGCTGATGCGACATTATTATTCTTCTCTGAAGTCTCTTGTATCTTAAGGAAAAACCTGGAGTTACAGCAATTCTCAGATACAAGCCACCAATAAACGAGCGAGCCTCAGATGTTCTCCATCAAATCGGATTTCACGTATTATGTGGGGGAAACGCAACCTCTGGCTTAACCACAAATGATGAAGACGTTGTGCATTGGAGGTTTGCCCAGGGATCGATAGTTGATAATAGCTTGTGTGCTCCGGCAATAGAACAATATGAAGGCCAGCTAGCAGCCCCATTAATGGAGGGGCTATTCAGGGGTCTCGGAGAAGCGATGACGAATACCAGTCATCATGCATACCTAGAAACCCGAAAAGATAATTTAAACTACAAACCTCCCACCAAAAATTGGTGGATGTTCTCCCAATCCAAGGACGAATATTTAAGTGTTGTTTTTTGTGACCTGGGTATTGGAATTCCCAGAACATTGCCGTTAACTATGCCTGAGATACTAAAAAGACTGGTAAGACTGAAGAAACCTATCAAAGATAGTGAGTGCATAAAAAAAGCTGTTCAACATGGGCTCTCAAGAACCAAACAACCAGAAAGGGGCAAGGGTCTCGGAGACATTGTGGAAGTTGTAACGAAGAAAAAAAACGGGTCAATTCTCATATACAGCAATAAAGGAATGTATTATAAAAATGAAACTCGCGTCGTGACACGCGATCTAAATGAAAGTATATTAGGTACTCTTATATGCTGGCGTGTTCCATTAACTTAAAATATTGACGAATGTAATAATGACAGTAATAGCCATAAAAGATGAGTTTTCACGTTACCCTGCTGGTCGCTATAGAGAGGATGGTCCATATAATGGACAGCGCTTCAGGGAAGACTTTCTTGTGCCTGCTCTACAACAAAATGCAGATAAAATATTAATTAAGTTAGATGGCGTTCGTGGATACAATTCTTCTTTTTTAGACGAAGCTTTTGGTGGGCTTGTAAGGAATGGTTTTTCTGCAGCAGAGTTATTGAATAGACTCCAACTTGAAAGCCAAGATAAAAGCCTAATAGAGGAAATCAAAGGATATATCAAAGATCAATCTAATATTTCTACTTCAGTATAAGTTTTTTTGAAAGTGGAATACGCAAATCTCATCACATGGATATTAGTGATAGGTGGTTGGATTGCCGTTCATTTTGCCACCTTATCTCGCGAACGACGCAAAGAAAGTCGTGAAGCTGTTTCTAAAATAATAGATGATCTCAGACTTATTGAAAGCTTAGCTGTTGTTTTCAATACATCAGACAAATACGATTTTAGCTGTAGTGTCTCATTAATCTGGCGCGTAGATAGAGCCATAAAGACATTGCAGCGCGTGCCGCTGAAGACACTCCATATTCCTACTGAGTTGCTCATTAGATTCAGGCAAGCATTAACCACAAATACTGACAAATCATCTTTCTTAGCTCAGGCACATGATAGTGAAATTGTTAATGAAATTCATCATATAACTGATGAATTGATTGATGAGATTGAGGTGGCAAAATATTTAATATTTTCCTAGTGCATGACCGCAACAAATATAGACGATAATGGCGGGTGTTCTGGAATGTACGACAAACGAATATTGCGCCGCATATCACGCCCACCAAACCCGCCCCGGCGGGTTTTTTATTGCCCGCAAATCTTCCACACGAGCCATCCATCCAAAATATTATCACAAATAACAACTATCAGCTGTTGACATATAACAGCTGATAGTTGTAATATCCTTACATCAACCAGCCACCATGAGTCGTCAAGCGCAGGTGAGGTTGAAGATGATCAACGATAAGGAGATGCAAAAAAATGGATATCAACAAACCTATGGAAGTAACTTTTAAATTTCCATTAAAGCGCGGCGTCATCACGCCATTTGGCGCTAATGGATATATAGATATGTGCGCGGTAGATCGTGGCGGCAATACGTATTTAGTCATAACAGAGAACGGCAAGCAATGGTTCGATGAGGAAGACCTGGCGTGGCCTGATGAAGCTTAGTAATTGATCAGCTAAGCGGAAGAAAAAAACAGGAGAACACATGAAAATGCTGATGAATAGGAAGTTTGTTAGGGATTTCTGGATTTTCATAAGAATGGGGCAATGGCCGTGCACAGCTTGGCGGCTTGCCAGCTTCATCAACGACAAGAGCTTGCCGGAATTTTTTAAAGAGCAAGCTTGAGGTAACAATAAAATGAGCATCATCATCTATCACACCGAGCATTTGCTCGACCGGAAGCAAATAGAAGCATTGCGCAAATTCTATAACTGCGACCATGTTATCCATGACTACGTCTACGGCGAGGTTCTTCCGGCGGACACGCTCGCAGTCGTACGCATTGACGATAACGACACGGCCGCCTATGAGGAATCGGGATACGACCATCTGCTAGGAGCGCGCACCGCGAGCGTCAATTGCGCATTTTCAGAAATGATCGCGCATTTTCTTGCCAACTTCATCCCGGAATGCCTTGAACATAGGCTGCGCGATTTTATCGGGAAACAAAACGGCGAAATATTCACGCGCGACGACGTGTTCATCTTTCTGGACATCGATCCGGATGACGTCCCGCAAGACTACTCCGCCTCGCTGATAACCGCAGCATTGAAAAAACTAGGCTGCAGCATGGAACAACTGACAATCTTCACGCCGCCAGGACCATGTGCAATTGCCGAACCGCTGAAGCGCTCCGCATAACCTCAATTCCAAAAGGAAAAATTAACATGATCCCGTTCGATACAAAAAACTATCACGCGCGCCGGAACACGTTCGGAACATCCGGATGGTGCGTCATCGGAATCGTAGCGCTCGTCATTCTGCTGGCATGGATGGGCGAGCGCGACCGTGAAGCACATGTGAACCGCGTTAAAGAAGCTGCCGCGGCGCAGTGCGTCAAATAGCGCTGGGTGAAAGTCATGTTCGATTTCAAACTAGAGAATGAAGAAGCCGCAATCATGGATATCACTCCGGATATCGCCAAGCAATTGCTAAGCACAAGCCCTGGCAATCGTAAAATCCGGCAGTGGCATGTCGATATCCTGGCCGGATCGATGGTCAGGGGGCAATGGAAAGTTACCAGCCAGGGCATTGGCATCGACAGGAACGGCAATCTCAGGGACGCGCACCACCGGCTGATGGCCGTGGTTAAATCCGGAGTCACGATCAGAAGCGTGGTGGTCATGGGACTCCTGCCGGAATCATACGAAGTGATCGACACCGGTATCAAGCGCAACATGGCCGATCTGCTCAAAGAAAACGGTTATGTCACAAGGATACTCAATGCCGCTGCGGCCATTGTCTATGGCACAAACCGGGCTGTGCCGGTCGATCAAATGCGGCCGATCGTAGAATCCGGCCTGCATGACATAGCCAAGGAACTCGTAAAACACTGCAGCACAACGCGCGCTTACTATTCATCGGCACCGGTCAGATTAGCCGCATGCCTCACCATTTTAAGCGGCGGCGACAAAAACTATGTACTGCAGCAATACGCCGCTTTATGCCACCTCGATTTCAAGTCGATGTCCACGCAGGCTATGACGCTCGTCAAGCAAGTCAATGATAGAAAGGTCGATGTTCACGACAATAAATTAGACACAACAGCCAGAGGTTTGCGCATCTTTGATATCGCACAAAAGGATTCGGACGAATTAAACGTCAAGCCTCAAGATCGCGATCGAACAAAAAATTTTGTGCTCAATACACTGAAGATCAATGCACCGATACCACAACAACCGGATCCACTCGCAACCGGCACATTGATCGTCAAAACAAAAAACCGAAACCCCCGAAACGAAAAGACGATCATCGATGAGACAGAGCCGATCAGCGCAGACCGCGAACTCAAAGAGTTACTGAACAAAGCCACACCATCAAGCAATGGCTACGTGCATCACAGCGGCGACCGAAATAAACATCAAGTTACAACAGGTAAGAGACGGGTGGAATGAGCGCTCCAAAAGAACGGCCAATATTATTTTCTGCGCCGATGGTTAGAGCCATTCTGGATGGTAGGAAAACTCAGACACGAAGGATCATTAATCGAGTGAATGGAATTGGACTTATCACCGAATTTCAGCGCAGCGATACCCCTGGATACGATTGGAGTATGTGTGATAAGCGTATTCATTGGCATGAACTGACGAATGCTGAGCTGCTTGAAAGATGCCTATACGGAAAACCAGGCGATCGGCTTTGGGTGAGAGAATCATTCTGGTCTGACAACGAAACCTGTGATCACGAATATTGTTCCGGGTGTGATTTTGGTAGCCTCATGTCACTTGGCTCTGAATATGCTCAGATTCAATTTGTTGCCACCTCGGTTTGCTGCATGCCACCGAAACTCGCAGGAAACGAATCCTACACTCCATGTGACGGAAACCATTCTCATGGTAATTGGTGGTTATCCCCACCAAAAGGCTGGGATGGTGAACGTTATTATCGTGGAAAAGGAAATTGGATATTTACTCCAACACGGTATTTCACAAAACACCCATCCATCCACATGCCGAGATGGGCATCCAGAATAACGCTGGAAAACGTCAGCGTGCGCGTTGAGCTGTTGCAGGATATCAGTGAGGAAGATGCTGTTTTTGAAGGATTAAAAGCTCTAACAAAGGATGACGGGATAACAATAAAGTACGGGATTCCCGATAGGGATGGATATCCAGGAAACGACGACCACGGTTGGCATTGGCGTGACTGGAATACGTCGCCGAGATTGGCATATAAAAGGCTTTGGGAATCAATCAACGAAAAAGGATCATGGGACCTGAACCCGTGGGTGTGGGTTGTTGAGTTTAAAAAAATAGAGAGATAACCATGTCATCATTAAACAAAGTCATACTCATCGGAAACCTGGGGAAAGACCCGGAAACCCGCTACATGTCCAATGGAGATGCCGTCACCAATATCACGTTGGCAACAACCGACACATGGAAAGACAAGAACGGTGATAAGCAGGAAAAAACCGAGTGGCACCGCGTGACCTTCTACCGCAAGCTTGCCGAAATTGCCGGGGAATATCTGAAAAAAGGCCGCGCGGTTTACATCGAAGGCCGACTAGAAACCCGCAAGTGGACTGACAAGGAAGGCGTGGAGCGATACACGACCGGAATCATCGCTACTGACCTAAAAATGCTTGGTAATCGCGGCAACTGATCGAGTGAAAGCGATGATAATCGCGCGCCGTCATTAGATAGCGTAGGCAAATCACCTGGTTCGACAGGGTTTGATGACGATATCCCATTTTAGAATATACCTGAATTAGTCTAATGGATTACCGTTTTAGCGAGGCAATATGAGACATTTAACAGTTGTTTATACAATTAATGATGAAAAAGCTTTTGAGGAGGAGCAACAAAGAATAAGCAACTTATGCTCTCCTTCACAGGGAAAACCATTTGCAATCACTGCCTGGTCGCTCGATCACGAAATAAACAGGACAATGTTGATACAAGAAGCACTTGAAAATCATGATTGGGAAACGGCAGAACAACTAATATCAGCAGATGGTGTTGGCAAGTACGGAAACGTTGAAGAATTTATTAGTGCAAATCCTTAAGAATGACACTATTTCTTACCCAATCCGAACTATCTGAATTAACAGATTGCCAGAAACGATCCAAGCAAACTGAATGGCTTGATAGACGCGGATGGAGATATGAAGTATCCAGGCTTGGAAAAGTCAAAGTACTGCGCAGTTATGCTGAAATGCGCATGGGAATGCCAGTCAATGGCGAACAAGAGCAAACCACAGAACCGGATTTTTCCAGCCTAGCGACATGATCGCCCGCCGCAAAACCAATCTTCACTTGCCGCCACGTATGTATCTGTACAAAGGCAAGCGCAAAACAACATACTACACTATCACAGCAGCAAATGAGCGTATCAACCTCGGCCACGATCTTCAAGAAGCAAAGCGCAAACTACTGGAGATCGAAGAAGGCCGCCCGGCTGCCGGGACAATCGGCGAATTGATCGAGCGTTATATGGCAGAAGTCAGCCCTAAAAAGGCGCCGCGCACGCACAAAGACGAAATCGACAGCGCGCATAGATTGCGGGACTGTTTTGGCAAGATGAAGCCGCGCGATCTGAGGCCGGTGCACGTTGCCAAATATCTTGATATGCGCGGCAAGGCTGCACCAGTGAGAGCAAACCGCGAGAAAGCGCTGCTCTCGCACATATATAGTATGGCGATGCGCTGGGGAATTGTTGACAGCAACCCATGCCGAGGCGTGGCGCGGAATACAGAAACGCCACGCGACCGATTTGTCACCGACAAAGAATTGCGGGATTTCTGCGCACACGCCGAATCGCTTGGAGACACCGGCCGCATGCTATCGTACACCGCACGGCTGGCATATCTGACCGGACAGCGCCGCGGTGATCTGCTAAAAATACGCCTCGATCAGCTTGCCTATGACGGCATACTGATCACACAATCCAAGACACGCGCCAAGGTACTGATCGAATGGACACCGGCACTGCGCGATTGCGTATCCGCATTGAGATCATTACCGCGCCCGGTAACCGGAATGTTCCTGATCTGCAACCGGTCAGGCCAGACTTACACAGACTCAGGATTTAAGGCGATGTGGGGCCGCATGATGGCGGCATGGGGAGAACTTGGAAACGAACGCTTCCACTTCCACGACCTGCGCGCAAAGGCAATCACAAAAATGGTGGAAGACGGCCGCCAAGCGCGCGACCTATCTGGACACAAGACAGACGCGATGGTGACAAAAGTGTATGACAGAAGGGCCGTGAGGAAATCAAAAGCGGTCGAATAGACCGCCTGATTTTTGTAAGATGAGAAAATACACCCGCATGGATAAACGGTTTTACAAATTAACGAATTACAAAAAACATCGACAAACTATTGATATTACGTTAATGTATATCTGATTGTGATTCCGGTTGTCGTGGG
>JAFEEI010000094.1 GCA_018241205.1 Pseudomonadota bacterium | reverse complement strand
TCTTTTGGTTTTTTTTGTTAGGTCTGTGCGGCGGGCTGCCGTAGCTATTTTTGCTGTATAAAAAACACATTGGCAAAAGTTGTATCAATTCAACAGGTCGGTAAGTATGTTAAGAAAGCGGCCATTGCTGACCGCCTTTGCTTAGTATTCGCTTGGCAGCATCAGGCAACCATCAACCAGCCAGATAGTGGCAAGGTCATATGGAAAATCACTGAAAGGAATTTCCTGACTTATTACTTTGTTATGGTTTCCATCTGTTGCAAAGATTGTAAAACCATTATCCTGCACTCTTTTTAAATCCCACACCTGGAATCGTTCAAGATTAATTTCTCTGTCGCATTGATGGCTAATAATTAAATCAATCAGCCAGTAAGCACCGCAGCCCTCTGCTAACTCTTTCACACCATCAGTATAAAGAATCAATGAAGGTTTGTGGCAATAGAAATTTTCTGAACCATTGTGAGAACCGAAGAAGTAATTTGCATTTTTCATTGTAATAAAATTTATTTTAAAAGAAAAAAGGGAAAAAAAGAAAGCATTCACATCAGGCGGCGTGGCTAAAAAAACAAGGAGGAACGGAATAAATGATGGCTTTGTGCGGTGGGGCTGTGTTTATGCCGTAGTTCCTTGTTTTTTTTAGAGGATGGGGCTGTGCCAGCCGACTAACTTGCTGTACTTTTTTTGTATTTGTTTTAAGATTTGTTTTCTTCCAAACAGATGCTGATTGTGGAAACGTATTCCTGTGCGTTGGCAAAAGGTAATAGCGCCTGCGGCAAAAAAGAAGCATAGCCGTGTGGCACACTTGTCCACACTGTAGCGTGGGTGGCGAGCCGCCATAAGGCACTGGAGAGAGGAACGAACGGAAGTGCCTGCGAGCACCCATGAGGGGGCAGCAGTAAAGTGGCAGCCCCTTTTCAGGCCAATGTAAGGAAGCCAAGCCAAGGGGCTGACAACGATGCTGCCTCCATAGGAAGCCGCCGCAGTAAATTTCCCGTCAGGGTACGAAGGCGGCTGAACTATGCAAGTGAACCTTAGCGATGCTTTGCGAAATGGAGGTACGACATGAGCAATTAGCAGTCGCAAGGTGAACGCAGCCGAAATGGGTACGCAAGGCGAGCCAAATAATGGGCAGCGGGTGGACTGAACGCTACTGAAGTGAATGAATGACGTAGTGAAGCGAAATGGAACCCAGTGAGTATTGTAGGGATGGCTTGCGGAAAGGCAGGTGCATACTTTCGTATCAGGCTATGTGTGCAGGCAAGAATGCCCTGCCTTGCAGCAAATGGTCGGGCTGCGAACGAGGTGTAATGTAGCGTAACGAAGGAAGCAATGAACGAAGTGGCGTGAAGGACACAGTAGCTGCCCGAACGAAGGCGAAGGAACTGCAAGCAGTATGACAAACCTGCGATAGCAGCCCTAAGGGCATTGTAGCTGCTGGCATACCATAAAAGTATTTTAATGGATTTATGCCAGGTGCTGCAATGGTTTGGCGTATCTGCTTGCTGACGCCGCCGCAGTGAGACCTAATTACCTTGCAGCGTGGGGTCTGTGGAATGGGATGTTGTTATTATTTCACATCAAAACTTCTGTTATGGAAAATCCTTTTGAATTGATTTTTGACAAGCTCAATAACATTGAGAACTTACTCAAAGCTGTAATGAAAAAAGATAACGGTACAATTGTAGTTACTGAAGTATTCAATCTGAAACAGGCTGCTGAATATGTTAGCCTGTCCAAATCGGCTATCTACAAAAAAACTTCTGAAAGAAATATCCCACACTTCAAACAAGGCAAAAAGTTATATTTTAAACGTAGTGAATTAGACACTTGGTTAACTGAGCTAAAAATTACTACACATGCTGAAATCGAAAAACAGGCCAATGACTATATCAAGCGGAAAAACAGGTTTAAGTTTTGATTATAAAAGCAATAGTGTTTTACCCACAGCATCCCTCAAATCTGTCTTTACATTTGTTTGGGCTGCAAAATCATTCCATCTGCTTACAACAGCATTAATTTGGTTAATGATTGTATCGGCTTTTTTAATATTCATATTTTTGGCGACTTCTATTAAATCATCACGGGTGATATTTTGTCGCTTGCCATTTATACTTAAAGAATGCTGGCTTACCCATGTACTACCTGGCCGATAAGAATGGCAAACATCAAAAGCCGGAGCCAGTTTCCATTGGCCGGTTTTATCCATGGTGAAAGAAAAATTCTTTGTGTGGTCATCGCAATTTCTTGCCATTACATTAAATACCATTCTACGGTATAGCTGTTCGGCATCTGTGTAAGGCAATAACATACTACGCATGGTTTCAAATAATTGTTCGTAACTAAAAGCTGTAATCTCGCTAAAATCATAATGAGCAATTGCACAAAAACTTTGTACATGAAGTTTACCCTTACCATGTTCCCTGTCAAAACGCTTAGTCATAAAATGAGCCCTGCCGTTTTCTTCAAGCAACCTGCATTCGGTCATTTCTATTTCGGCTTCTTTTGCCATCAGGTGGTAAGCCATTTCAACCCGGCCATAACCAGATGATGTACCTAACTGCTGGTCTGTAACACCGTCAAACTTTAGCAACCAGTGGGTGAATCCTTTTGGTGCATCTGCCTGCCCTGAACGAATTTCTTTTGTATCCGGATTAAATGCTATTACTGCTTTAGCCCTTGCACCACCAGCAGATGAACCAATCTTTAAAATATCACTCAATGCTTTTGCTTCGTCACCTGAGAGATTGGTATTAAAATCTTGTCTGCCAGAAAGTATTTCCTGGGCAATATTTATTAGGCTGTCTAACTCAATTTTTGTAGCTCCATTATTTGTTTTGGGAACTATAGGTTCAAACTCCAATGCTCCCATACCTCTTTTGCCTATAAAGCAAAGCAGTTCTACAGGGTTCATACTATCTGTAGGGCGGCCATTTCTTGAAAGCCAGGCATTAATCAGGCTGTTACCGTATTTATCCGGCAATACATCAGCAAGTAAGCCCGGTAAACCTTTGAATGTAGTTGTTCCTCTTAATTCTGGAAAAGAAAACACCCGCCTTTCTGCTCCTGTAATCGGCATCTTTAATGGCGATAAATCCCACTTATTTGCAAGAAATGAGGATTCAAATTCAAATGAAGCCAGTTCAGTATCCACATCCCATGCAATGGCCCCAACCCGTTTGTTCCAAATATTAATAAATGCTGTCGTTATCATTACCAGTCGCTTTTAGGCTTTTCGATTGGGGTGTCTTTTTTATTGCTTGCTCTCTGCCGCTTTTTTTGGTCAATTTTAGCCAATTGCAACGGACTGAGTTGTTGCTTTATCTCAAAACTTTGAAACAGTTGTAGCTGCTCCAAAGCCCTTAATATCTGAATAAAAGAAAGCAACGTACCGCCGCCGCCGTTTTCAACCTGAACTATTGTAGAACGGTTAATGCCCGCCGCCGCCGCAACCTGCTGCTGTGTTTTGTTTTGTTGTAACCGGGTTTGCTGAATGAAATTACCCAATACCTCCAAAATTGCTGGGTCACTCATTGCGTACCAGTATTTGATGGCTTTTTCCATCGTTAAATATATTATTAGTGATTAATGATGGGAAATACCGACAATTGAATTGGTCTATTTTGTTGGCATATTCCATCACAAATATACAAAATTGGTTTTAATGGTGGAAATATCCAACAATTATTCACGAAAATGTGATAAAATGATATTCAATATGTTAGGCAGGAAGCCAAATTTTAAAGCACTATTCTGAAATGAACTAAAAATAATCAAGCAATAATTCTGCTATTGACAACTAAATCCGGCTTTCATTAATGTCTTCAAATGTTTTTCAGCATTTGTCTTATGAAATTGGTTAAGAGGCTTGAGTTCATAAGCCAAGTCTGCCATATACTGCCTTTCTCCATTGGACAATATTTTCATTCTTGAATCCCACTCTACCATTTGCCTCAAAACACTCAGATTGATTTTAGGAGCTGCACCACTGGGAGTTTCTTTTGCTGGTGCTGTCTCCATGTTAAAATAGTTTGATGCCAATTGAATGTCTTTAACTGACGGAGCAACTCCTTTTTCAAGTTCAACTGCTATCTTGTTAAAAACTGATGAATACTTGTTATTGACAGCAGAAGTCTTCTGTTCAATTGACTTAAAAAAATCAGTCAACCCAAACCCATTTTCAATCGCCTGGTTGTATTTCAGAATAATAAGTTTCAAGGTGCTTTCAATCTGATAATTGTATGGGGTATTTATTTGGTCAAATATTTCAGGACCATTTTTCCGTATCTCATTCATCAGGTTGCTTTCAAACCGTAAATGGTCTTCGCTTAAATCTTCCAACTTTATTATTGAAGAAATAATAGTATCCATTTTCTTCTCCTGGAGCTTGGAAAGTCCATCATATTTCTTTCTGAGCTGATTATAAAATTCAACCCCTTTTGAAAGAACTTCAATGTTCATCTGTATTCTTTCAAAATCGACCTCGGTTGTTCCTCCATTTTTTTTCTCTCTAACAGGAATAGAATATTTGCTTAGAATCTGCTGAGCAATTTTTGAAGTCATGAATTTTTCAATCTCCTTAGAAGCTGAAATATCTTCCCACAGTTTCTTGTTTTTTGCATACTCGCCATAGTCATCACTCTCGGAATAGTTTTTTATCAAGCCATTCATCAACTCCATTAGTTCAGTAAAAAATGTTACCAAGTCGTCTTCAAGTTTTTCCTTCTTCCAAATTTTAGAAAGGTCGAATTGCTTTCCCGCTTTAGCACCATCAGTATAAATGTAGATTACCGAGATAGCATAGGGAACAACTGCTGACCTTATTTGTCCCATAGAATGTTTTCCCTGACCGTAAATTTTTTCAAGCTGAGTAAACAAAATAATTTTGGAAATTAACTCTTCGTAAAAATCCCGATTTACATTAATTGCTTTCTTGCCACGCAACTCTCCAGTGATTTCTTCCAAAAAATATCTGAAAACTTTTTCACCACCTTTTTTCACAACATACGGCTGGTCTCCCCATGCCGTAAAATACTTTCCTAATTGCTCCTTCGTGAAACGATAGTTCTTTGGATATTCTTTTTCAATTCTTGCTTTGTTTGAACCCGCAATTCTTAGTTTGGTATTAAATTCCCCTCTTGATTTTTCAAAGAACCATTTTCTGCCTGATGGTGTAACGATGCTATCGGAAAGTGCTTTGAGTTTATTCAGTTGCGGACTTCTTGAACTCAGGTCAACATTTGAAACTTTAGTTTGCGAATTTGAATATCTGCTTATATCGGAAATCAAAGAATCCAATCCTTCTTCAGTCACATCACGGGCTACGTTAATCTTAGCCATTACTTTCACTTTGTCAATTGGAAAACCATCCTTTTGGGTGAAGTAGATGCTGGCGGTTGTCTGTCCGCCATTTACAATTTGAAAATCTGTCAATGACTTTATGAATAATTTTCCATTTTTTGCTTCAAGGTCTTTTGCAGTTGAAGTAATTGTTATTCCGTTGTTGAATGCGATAAACTTTTCAGGGCTTATTCTAATCGTTTCTCTTATGCCCTTATTTGCTCCTTTGAATTGAAGAAATGACCGCACATTTCTTTCAAGTAGCCTTGAACTATATCTTTTGTAGAGGTCAGAGAGAACATGTGCTGGTAAAACACAGAGATAGGATTCAAAGTTTTCTTCCTCCGCCGCTTTAATCACTTCTATTTTATAGTCAAACAGATTTTCAAAATCAATTATAAGGGCTTCTCTGTTTCCTTGGGAAATCAATACATCATATAAGAAATTCAGGTCAACTAATTTTTTAATGATGAGCAAATCTTTCTTTACTCGTTCTCTGTTTCTTGTAAATGATACTGAGATATTTTCATCCTCAAATTCGATTCTCTTGGGTTGTGGCAATGTGCCACGGGTTTCAGTAGTTGCTGAGGCACTGACGAGAAATATTTCAATTACATCAAACTGCTCTGCTCCGCTTGCTGATGAGAGTTGAGAGAGCAATGGTCTAATTGGGTCTGCATCCTGAACTTCGTCATTTAAATATCCTTTGATTGCCTTATTCAAAAACCTGGTTACCCTTTTAAACTGATTGTCGTAGTAACTTTTAGTTGAGACTTGTAAATCTCTTTCCGAAGCAGTAAGGTCAATACTTGTTTCATCAACGATGAATAATTGCAATCTTTCTGATGATTCGTTAACCGTATAACCGTTTACTTTAAAGTTTTCAGCAGGATTCAAATAGTAAGAATCATTCCAGTCTTCCGAATCAAGCAATTTTGCATCAACCATTAACGGAAGAATCTGACTCAGCAACTGTGTTTGCTGAACGAATCCCTCTTCGTCTTTTGAACTATCGAGTAATTCCTTTCTGTAATTAAGAAATTCCTGAATTTTCATGCTAAAAATTGCTTTGTCCGATAATGAATGATGTTAATAGGTTTGTTCTCAAAATGTATTTCAAAGCACTTATTTCTTCCGGAATATTCGACCTGCTTAATTTGGGAAAATTTTCATCTGCACAGTTATAAGAAGTCCAGTTAATGGGTTGGAATCTGTATCTGTCATACTGATTCAAATTTTTAGCAGTGATATTTTTTTGGCTTAGAGCTTTCCACAAGATTTTATTGTCACCGGAAGATTCCTGAACCATTTTTTTTATTTCCAAAATCAAATCTCTGATGTGAATGCCAACAGTAAAATCACTTTGTAGCGAAACAACATACAATTCCAATCCTTTTCCTGGAGAAACTTCTAATTGAAATTCACTTGAAATCTTCACATCAATTCCTGATGGTGATTTTGTTTTTACTTCAATATTTTTAAGCTCCAATTCAAAGTCGTTTCCTTTATCATAAAGTCCAGTCCATGCTTTCAAGAGGAAATTAATTTCGGGTCGGCCTGGTGAAGTAATAAGTAATTTCAGAACCAACAATTCACCCATTATTCCTTTTATTGTATCCTCAGAAAGCAAATCTGATTTCTTGTCTTCAAAAAAATCACTCCATCTGTAAAACGCCTGAATGAAATGATTTGAATATTCATCAACCTGGCTGATGTTTTTTATTCCGTTATAGAGAGAAAGAACCAGGTCATCAAAAAGGTCGCTGAAATCAATATCGGTTAATTGCAGAACGATTAGATTTTTTTCTCCGAAATATTCAATAGATAAATTTTCTTTTTGAACTCCTTTGAAATCTAAACGCTTGCTCTCAGGTAACGCAAGTATCAGGCATCTCTTGCCTCCGCTGCTCACACCGAGATAAAGTTCGCAGATACAGTCAGCAGAAATTCTTAGTGACCGAAAACCACTTGTAACAGGATTCTCTGAAAGCCCTGACCACTTTTGTTTCAGTTCGATATTTGTCATAATTATATTTCGTTTGCATCATCCGGCAATTCAGAATCTGCTTCGTTAAATTCTATTTCGTCATCTTCTTCAAATCCATAATTTCCATGAACATAAACCCCTCCCGGGTCAGGTTCAATTGGTGGAAAACCTATTGCATAACCAATTAACGGAATATTCAAATCAATTCCTTCGCTTTCAATAATAGTTTTCAATTGAGCATCTTCTCTACCTTGTTCCTGAAGAAAAACGTAATAGGAATCTAAAATGTAGATTACGAGAAGTCCCTCTTGGTCTGTCATTTTCTCACGGTAAACTCTTTCAGGAATATTTACTTCCTCAGCTTTTTTCTTGACTTGTGCTTCCGACCATTCAGGATATTTTTCCTTGTAATAATTTTTTCTGTTGTCAACAAATTCTTTCTCTGCTGATTTAATTTGTGTATCGGTCAAAAGAATTGCCATGTCAAGCCCTGCTGAAATAAGATTGGCTGATTTACCAGATGCACCAAAAATTTTCGACTGAATAAATTTTTCCCTGAAATATTTTACTCCTTCGTCTGTACCAGGACCTCTTCTTACAGTCATTGTAATATCAACCGGCAATCCAGATTCTTGCTTCTTCAATAAACCCTTGCCTTCATTTTCTTTTGCCCTTCCTGTTGTCTTAATTGCGATTGTCCAATTTCTTAGTTTGTTATCTGTCTGACACTTCTCAATGAACTTTATCATGCTGTCGCATGTATCGCCGCCAAAATTGTTTTCCTGTCTGAGAATTTCCAATATACCTGTAATATCAGTTTGTGCTACGAGAAATCCTGCATCAGTTTTATTGTCTTCCTTCTTTTTGACTTCAAACTTGTGTCTGCCTACAATATTTTTCCTGAACTGTTCCCATACAGCTTCAATCTTTTTCTTATGAATGTCAAAGTTTGTAGATTGTTCAAGTGAATCCTGATACGACCAATTGACTTCAAGTGTATCACGCAGAATGGTTGGTCTTGTTATTTTCAAAGCTCCTGGATGTTTTTTCACACGAAGAATAAAGTTGGCAGGTGTTCTGTTTTTCTCTTCCATTTTTCTAAATTCAACTTCCAATTCCTCAATCGTTCGTGTTACCAAATCATACTTCTCCATTGAATCACGAGTGATGAAAAGTTTACAACAGTCAAGATACCCTGGTCTGTAACCAAACCATCTTCCCATTTGAAGAAGGGCATCAGAATAATCAGTTGAACGGACAAAGTAGTTTATGCTAAGTCCTTCAAGAGTAAATCCACGGGACAACCTGTTTCCGCCAATGGCAATATATTTTTTAGGAGTGTTCCTCGGATAAATCAATTTATCTCCCGTTACACTATTGATTGCTTTGACCTCAATTCCTTTAACCGCATCAGTGAGAAAATTATTTTTAATTGTTTCAAAGCTGATTGGTTTCAGAAACTCATCATCGTATCCTTTCGGCAAATAGTCAGAAACATGCTCAATAATTTTCGAGTAGTATTTGAACCAGGTTCTTTCAAAAATTGCGAAGATAGAAGTGGGATTAGTGGGGTCATCAAGTTGTAAACTACTTTGCAACTCTCTTACATACACATCAATTAAATCTTTGAGCCTGTTTTGCCAAAGAGTGTATCTCGAAATGTGAATCAGCATTGAATTATGCGGATTGAACATTGTGGAGTTTATCATTGCAGGTTTCCTGCTTTCACGAATAGCAATTGAAAGAATGAAACAGAGAATACTTTCCTTTATTGAATCAGGTAATTTTCTTGGGAAGTCATCTCCTGTTCTTGAAGACCTTGTTTGTCTTCTGTATTCTCTGTAGTCAGCAAAGTCAAGATAAGAGTTAAACTGCCCAATCTTCTCATTCCATTCGTTTTGATTTTTGATTTTCAACACACCTGTCAATTCTCCATTATTAGAAAAGTAAACCTTATCAGGAAAATGTTCGATATTATCATCTACAATTTCAACCAGAGGAATTTTTAATTCTGCCCTATTGTCTATTGGCTTCGTAGTTTCAAAAATTTGTTTTGCTCCAACATAATTTGTTGGTGGATTAAGCAACACAATAAAATCATCAGGAAATAAATTGTCAACTCTTTGCAGTGCTTTTTCTTCTGCTTGCCCTCTCACTTTATATTTTACAATCCAGTTATTTTCCGGTGCATCATTCCGGTCAGCAAGAATGTTTGCGAATGGAGTTGCTGTGTAACCCAAATATGTTTTTCTCTTGAATAATGCAAGTAAAGCTCTGATGTGTCCATTTGTTTTTGAAGCGTATTCTCTTCCCTTCTTTCCTTCATTGTTCAATGATGCGTTGTCTGCCTCATCATCCAGAATCAGCAGTGGAATATTATGCTGCTCTTTGTTTTCTTCAAGATAATCATGCAGCCAGACAATAAGATTCCGTAATACACTTACATTGTTTTTGCAGACCAAAATGTTTATGTGATTCAAAGAGAAATCTGCATCCAACAAAGATTTTTTAAAATCTGATTTTGATGAAGTGGTTCCTATAACTTGCTCCACTCTTACTCCTCCAGAATCAGCCGAGATACCAAACCTGCGAAGATTGCCAACGCCTTTATTTACCAACCTGTCTGTATCGAGGTCAAGCCCTTCTCCGATAACATCATTCTCAATTCTTAATTGCGTTTGATTCCTTAGGTCTTCCATTAAACCAGCCAACACAATTATTAATCCGTAGCCGGAATCAATTGCACGGTTGATTACTGCATTAAAGTTTTGAGTTTTTCCTGCCTGGACGCTCCCAACAACTAATCCCTTCACATAAAATTCTTCTCTTGATTTTGGGTCTCCCATTTTTTCCAAAATCTCAAGACTTGTCTTTTTTGTTTCGTCAATTACTTTTTCTGAACGACCAGCTTTCTCAAGCAGAGTAAAGTATCTGTCGCTATAATTCCAAGAGTTTTTCATCTCCTCTTTTCTTTCTGCTGTTAGCCAGCTTTTAAATCCTTTTTTTGTGAGAGCATTGCTTGGGTCAATGTCAATTGGGTTCACAGATAAATACTGGTTCTTGGCGGTCTCGAAATAATTTTTCAAAGTGACCTCATCAATTTCAGGATAGCCATATACTTTGATTACAGCAACAATTGAATCTTTTACCTCAGGTAGAAGATTCATAAAATATGCAGGAGATAATGAATTACTCTGCGAATATTCTTTTGCCTTGCTTGCAATGATTTTGATAATAATGTCAATATATTTATTCTCCATGAAATTTATTTTAATAGTTGCATAACTTCTGACGGCAAAGAAGTTTCAGCAAATCCAAGATTGGGAAGTATGTCAGTTTTTATCAATTCCGCAGATAGTCCACTTGCTATGAGTTCGTTCACACACATAACCAAATCTTTCATGGACAACCCGTCTTTCTCTTCGATTCCAACAAAAGCTTTCTCCTCATGAGTCTGTCTGATTTCATTAATCCTTGTATTTATCATCCTAATTACCAAGTTCAATTTTGTGAGCTGACCTTTATTTAACTCACCCATCAATGATTTGAGTAATGGGAAACTACTATTCACTTCCAGCAAAGTACCTTTGTTGCTGGCTTTTCTCTCGAACAATTGAACATTATCTTCTTTGCGATTGGACGAAAACTTTCTTATGCCTCTGTTGAAAAACTCTCTTTCTGCCTGAGTTTTCAATTCATCAATATATTTTTCAAAAGCTGCTGTCAAATCGTGTGGAATTTCAATTTGTGATTTTGCAACATTCAGATGCAGCAGGTGGTCAACACTGTTTCCAATGTCAACACGAAGCCTTGCTAATTGAAGCCGTGGAGCTTTCTTGATTATGCCATTCCAGCCGCCAAAGTGAATTAACCTGTCTGCTCGGTAAATATAGATTCCTTCCATGTCCATCAGACTTCTGTTTTTTGTAGTCCAGATGGAAATACTTTGACTTTCATCAATGCTTCTGGATGGCAGCACAAACCCCTCAATTTTAATTGTGTCAGTGCTGAAATTTTTTTGTTTAAATTCTATCGGACGAAAATCAGGAATCGTTGTGGGGAAAGGATTAAAGGCTGCAATTAGGTTATTGTTGATTCTTATCTGCAATGGATTTTCCTTTCGTTCCATATACCGGTGAAACACCAGCGATAAATAGTCAGATGTAACTTCTGTTATTTGCTTCTTTAATGCTGATTGCCTGTTGTCTTCTTCAAGATAATTTTCAAACTTGTAAAGCCCTTTCCACACAACAATTGTGTTTGCATCAAAATTTTCAAAGCGATTAAGGTGCCCTTCGCTAAGTGAATGGTACTGTTGAATAAGTTTAGTTATTTCTTCTTGTGTATTAACTATTAGTCTCCACTTACCAACTTGTTTCAGATAGTTAACATCCCAAGTTCTCCCGCTATAATTCTTTGTTCCCTTCTTTCTTGATAGAACTGTAAAGCATCTTGTTTGTGAAAAGGATGCTGTCTTCATACCTAATCCAAATCTTCCAAGGTCAAAAGTATTTCTTTCTTCTTCGGGTGAATTGCTTGGAAACTGCATGTTTGCTTTAAGCGCCTCCTCATCCATTCCGTGGCCGTTGTCAGCTACAAACAAAGTGAATGGCTCTTGCTCCATCTTAATCAGCACTTCAATTTTATTTGCATTTGCTGAAACAGAGTTGTCCATCAGGTCGGCCAATGATGATTCCAAACTGTATCCTTGTTCTGCAATAGATTTGATAAGAAACTCAGGATTGGGGTCTGCTATTTCGGATTGTATATTTCTATTTTCCATTAAAAAGTTGACTAATAGTTTTTGCCAATGCCTCTGCCATTAGTGGTGGCACAGCATTTCCTATTTGTTTAAATGCTGCTGTTCTGCCTCCTTCAAAGAAATAGTCATCCGGGAAGGATTGTATTCTTGCCGCTTCACGAACAGAAATCGAACGTACCTGTTTTGTATCAGGGTATATGTAGTAGTGGCCGTCTTTAGAAATGTGTGCTACAACAGTATGAGAATGTCCAAGTGGGTCAACAACTTTATATCTGTCCAAAAATGCTTCTGTATTGTTATGGCTTTGTAATCGTTTAGGCAAATCGTTATATTTTAATCGTTCTTTTTTATTGAGCCATTTATCAATCGCAATTGAATAAATTTCCAAATCTCTTTCGTTATGTTGCCTTGTAATATGCTGGGTTGTAAAGTCAACTCCATTCCTTGTTTCCGTTGCCTGCTGATATTCGTTGATTTTCTTAGTGTACTTGGCAATATTCATTTCCTGCCCAGGAATTAAGACCGGCAGGTCTGCAAATAAATCTTTCTTTATTTGCCAGTTGTTTTCAATTGTTTCAAGTTCTGGAAACTCAAATTTTGTTTTCCCCTTACGACCAATAATAATTACTCGTCGCCTTCTTTGCAACACGCCATATTCTTCAGCGTTTAATACTTTGTAATCTGCTGAATACCCAATTTCTTCAAACAAAGAGAGCATTTCATTCAGGTACTTTTTGTTACCGGCAGTAAGAAGCCCCAATACATTTTCAAAAACAAAGTATTTTGGTTTATATCGCACAAGAAATTCCGCATAATGCCTGAACAGATAATTTCTCTTGTCGCCACTCATTCTGTTGGGGTCACGGCTTCTGCCAACTAATGAATAAGCCTGACAAGGTGGGCCTCCGATAATTACATCAACCTTTTTAGAGCAAAGCTGTTCATCAATGTTTTCAAAAATGCTTTCGATTGTTTTTTTTGTGATTTCACTATTAATAACAGATAAAATATGTTCTTGTGGAATAGTATTCCACAAGTCATCCCTTGTAATTTCGCTTTTCAGATACGAATAGTATTTGCTGACTTTGTTAGTATCATTCAGATAATGAAAAGCCAGCCTTGTTTTTAAAGTGTCAGCTGCTTCTTTATTCATTTCAACATGAGCAATGGGATTAAAGCCTTCCCGAATAAATCCTTCGGAAAGTCCGCCAGCCCCCGCAAAAAGGTCTATATAATTCATCTTAGTTATTCTCTGGATATGGCTGTGATGGTAAAGGAATATACTTGTCCATTCCTGTTTCAATTAATGATACTTCAAGCATCACATCATAAATATCAATTCCTTCTTTTTCACAAACCTCAAAACACTTACTCATTAAGTCGTTCCTTAAATCAGCTTCTTCTTTTGTATAGGTAGGTGTATTCTCTTTAAAATTTACATAATCGTTGAAATCATCATCCGGGTGAAAACTAACCCCCTCAGCTATTAACTGTTTTGCAAATGCTTTTACATCATCTGCCGTTTCTATTTTAGTAATCATTTTGTTTGTATTTTATTAAGTTTTTTAATAAGCGTATTCAAAGTGGAATCAATATTGCCTTTCTTCAATTTGCATTCATAAAGGGTAATTACATTCCACTTATCAGACTTCAGTTTTTTAATATGTTCCATGTCCAGTTGTTTGTTTCTGGCAATTTTAGTTAACCACCACTCTGTTTTAGTTTTTGGTACGACAAAATATTTACACCCTTCATGCCCATGCCAAAAACATCCATGAACAAATATTACGGTTCTATATTTTGGCAGCACAATATCAGGTTTGCCGGGTAAGTCTTTACTGTGCAGCCTGTATCTAAACCCATTTGCAAATAAATATTTACGAACTACTAACTCCGGCTTTGTGTTCTTTGACCGGATTTGGCTCATATTATAGCTCCTGACTTCTTTTGTATGTACATCAGCCATGCTACTTGCCTTGCTTTTCCAGTACCGAAATATTAAAATCCAAATACCAGGCAAACTTTACCAGATAATCAATGGTAATAGCAAATTTGCCAGTTTCAACTTTTGAAATAGTGGAACGGTTTACCTCCATTATCTCTGCCAGTTCATCCTGACTAAATCCTTTCTTTTCCCGGAACGTCCGGATTTGTTTGCCAATCACTTCCCGATTCTCCTGGATATATTGCTCGGTTGGCCTGGACTTTTTATTCATAAATATTTAATGCCTTTAAAATACTTGTTCTATTCTGACGGCAATACAATGAGGTATTTCGTTGGAACTGGTAAGTCCCATCCATCAGGATAAGAAACGGTGGTTAAGTTGCCGCCTAATTCCTTAACCACACCCACTTGGTCTATACCCCCTAAAACTAATTGTTGATATTGCCTTACCGCTTTATCAGTACTGCTGGTTTCGGCTTTGAAAACTTCGATTTGGTCGTTGTCGAAAGTTACTTTGTCCCCTACCTTAATTGACTTACTGAATTGTGTTGTCATAATCAATGTGCAGTTTGTATAGCGTTGCCCCCGCTTTTATTATAAT
>JAFEEI010000093.1 GCA_018241205.1 Pseudomonadota bacterium | reverse complement strand
AAATTAGCGTCTCCTGGTGTTGTACTTAAGAATGCAGGTGTGCCGCCGATATTCCAGGTATTACTTGAATTAATAGCTGGAATTCCTGTAATGATTGCACCATTGTTTGCAGACACATTACTTGTTGCTTTAGCGGTATTTTCAAAGTAAAAACCATCCGCGGCATTGCCATAACAAGTTATCTTATTTACCGTACAGTTAACACCGGAATTATTATCAAATCCCATAGCTTTATTGTTATAAGACAAACAATGATCGAATACATGATCGTGCGACTCGTTAGTATAGTTAATACTTCCCCCACCTTTAAATCCGTTACCATTTCCGCTAGCCACCCCATTATCGTGGCTCACGCAATATCTCATTGTAGTTGCTGTCGAACGCCAAACATCAAAACCGTCATCGGAGTTACCGTATGACGAACAATATTCGACAACATTATCTTTTCCGTTGGGTACTTGTATTCCATCTGCATTACCGCCGTTAGCGTACGATCCTGTATTATAGCCAGCGTCAGAATTAGCATACACAGTACAATCTTGTATTAAATTACGACCGGTAGAGTACGGATATCCGTAGCCTGGAGATACTTGTATGCCAGTAAGTCTATTGTTGTGCGAAACAACGTGAGATAAAACACAATCGCTAGTAGTAACTTGTATACCCTCCATCGATGAATTTTTTTGTTCTACATTTATTAATCGTATAAATGGATTTTGCAGCTTTATGCCCGTCATTGTTTCGCTTGCTGACGCAGCCGATCCATCGAATACCGCCAATCCTCCCGGGTATGATTCATAAGTAACATAATTTCCTGATGTTCCGCCATTGTAAAAACGTGTTCCATTTGCTGGATTAGCGTAAGTTCCGCCTTGTAACCAATAATGATCTCCCACAACGGCTGCGGCATTCGCCTCTGCAACTGTCATTGCGTTTGCAAAACTTGATCCATTATGACTGCCTGCTCCTGTCGGTGTTACATATTTCACAACTCCAGTTGGATTAGATGGCACATATGTTCTCGGACCAACTGTCACATTTTGTGTGGATGTATCAACATAAGATACAGCGGACTGATTGAAATTCTGAATAAACTGAGGAACATTCGCAGCAAATACAGCATCAGTCATGCAATGCGGATATGTTCCGGCGGGGAGGAACGAAGTGACATAGTTGCTCGTCGCCTCTATGTATGTGTTTTGGTTGATGCGAGCAGTTGTGAATAGAAATGCCTGTTCTGTTAACTCTAGTTTTCTGAGCTGGCCTGCCCCAATGGCCGGCAAATCGTAAACACCAGTCATTAATCCATCGTTAGTATTTTTTCCGGTCTCAGGGTTATAATCACCGCCCACATGCATAAAAATCGAAGGCACACCGTTCAGCGACCCTGAGATAGGTTCCAGCTTGGCTTTACACATGATTGTTATTCCGCCGACTTTTGTTCAATCAATTGGCGCTCTGCTGATGCCATTATGTATTAATCTGTATTTAGATGCGTCTGAACTCGCAGCAGATCGATCGGCGGATAGTTTTACATTGCTAAATCTGGGTATGTTATTGCGGGTAGGATAGATTTTTTCTGCCGCACCATCATCCGCAAATGTATTAGTTATCCACCATTTTTGATTTAAGGGCACTCTTTGACCTGCCGCATCGGCAGCTGCGAGTTTCCATTTATTTTCGGTAACATCAAACCACTGAATTTGAAAATCATAAATCAGCACCACGGCGTTTGTGCAAGTATTTTCTGCAGCTGGATGAACATAAATCCACCCAGTGACGTCTTCCCATGGCCGCGTTGTTAATTTGTCGTAATTCGCCGCGCCCGCTATTTTTGTTTTGTATCCAGCAGCTAGATTGTCTCCGTGCGGCCGATTTCCCATTCCGATCCATGCCCGTACAGGAAAAGTGGCGCCAATTAGCGGATTCATCATGGTTTTTCCTACTAAACCCATATTATTGTAAAAATCATTGTATGTCAGTTTGTTCATGATCGCCTCAGGGAACAATAGAGATAGCAAAATTTACTAGCGCAGCTTGCGATCCTGCGTTTGCAGGTATGGCATTAATTGCGATGTAGTTATATGCCGACGTTGAAAAACCCGTTGTTTTGTCGCCTGCAGAATCGGCTGTTGTCGTGGCTGACGTAAACAGTTTCGACATCCCCGGATAAGTGCATTTGGCCTGACTGGTATCCCCCAGCGCTGTTATTCTGATCGTTGTATCAAACGACATTTCACTGTTAGCCGCTGATGCAGTTGTCGGTTGTAACATGACATTGTTATTGTTAGCCTGCGTGCTAGTCCCTAATCGCAGCCTGAACGTCGTTCCACCCGTATCAGCATCCGGTTTGTAACCTAAAAATCGAATTCTTATTCCCATTTCCAAGTACATAAATTGATAAGGGATTTTCAATAGATTGTCATTCGTGAAAAAGTTATTCTCACCGGATACTGTTGTAATCAGCGCTGCAGGCGATGCGTAGCTCCCAAATTTTGAGTATAAAATCTGCTCTCCATTTGGTCGCAACACCTCTCCGTCATTTACAAATTCGAGCGGAACTTTTGTTTTTCCAAGGCCAGATAAATAATTTGAGCAATCCACACGGCATGTAGACCCTACCGGGAATTTATCTGTTTCCCAGGGATAGGGCTGGCCACCTAATGGGTATATTTTAGCCGCACCAATACTGCTATCTATATCACCTGCCGTACACGTCAAGTGATCGACATTTCCGTTTGAATCAAGCACCGCTTTAACGAAATTATTTTTGTACACCTGCGGAATTACATTTATTTGCCCCATTCGTAACGCCTCCTAAAAAACTACCATGTGATGGCCATTATTTCTGCCGCCGTTGCGGCCGCAGC
Source organism: Pseudomonadota bacterium (assembly GCA_018241205.1). Classification (GTDB taxonomy): domain Bacteria; phylum Pseudomonadota; class Gammaproteobacteria; order Burkholderiales; family Nitrosomonadaceae; genus Nitrosomonas. The sequence continues at coordinate 1,240 of JAFEEI010000093.1, read as the reverse complement.
CACGGCCGCTTTTTTTGTTTCGAGGTTCTGATCAGCCAAAAATCCGCGATCCAGAATTGCCCGGCCCAACGCTTGCAAATCCGTATACGTCATTGCGCGCGGCGTTCCGGCGGCATCTCGCCAGTACATACCGGACGGGACACTACCGACCGCCAGCACTTGTCCGAGCAGATCGCGGCTGATTTTGTCCGCCTTCCAAGTCTGCCCGGCATGCGTGATATTTGAGTATTCAACAGTGAGCCGCGCGGCTTCTAGTTCGGCGATTTTTGCCGTCCGTTTTGCTGGCAACAGCGCTTGTTCGCCGATGTCGTTTGTTGCCCAAGTGCCGTTTGAATATGTCCAACCGCCGCAGACAAAACCATCCGGAATTTCTGCCGCTTCTTCCAGCACAAGTTCGCTCGGGTTGATACTACGGAATGCCCAACCAGCGCCGCTGCAACCAGTTTGATCAAGCATCAGATCAGGCTCGGCGAACAACACCACGTTATCCGCTATCTGTTTTATAATTTTCATACGGTGACCTCTACTGTTTTAGCGCTTAGATAAGTCGCCGCATTGCGGCACACCTGCATGATGTGCGTGCTATCAAGCGCGCTGCAGGCCAGATAGCCGGTCGACGCGACCTGCAAGGAATCCAGATTTTCGGATACAGTGCTGATACTGATTTGATCATCACCGGTTATTCTGATCGTGATCGCATCGACACTCAGGCTTCCGCCTCCAGACCATGTCGCGTAAATAGTGCTTGCGTCCAGTTTTGCTGCCGAAACATCCATACCGACGCGATTGTTCGCTCTTATTCTTTTTGCGCGCAGTAAAACCGGCGAACTGCCTGATACGTCGAATACCGCGATCATCAAATCGGCATACGCGCGATCGTCCGGCACAACAAGCACAGCACGATTCGTCGACAAAACGATCAGATCGAACATGAATTGCGGAGATACGCCGGGCGTCGATGCCATGCTGTCAATAACACTTCCGGTTGGCGCGGGTGTCGATCCGGCGATTGATTGCAGGCGCAGCTTGACGTTATTGTTTGTGCTGTCGCGGAACGCGACGATAGCTTTGGTTGCACTAATTCTGCGCACCCGCAAAAACAATCCATTACAAGTGCTTGCATCCGCCGCAACCTCCGCGCTCTCGTTGACCGCGCTGGACACAATATCGAGCACACGCATCCTGGGTGTCTGCGCGAACGTGCCTTGGTACACCGCTGTTGACACCGGTCGAAAATTGA
>JAFEEI010000092.1 GCA_018241205.1 Pseudomonadota bacterium | reverse complement strand
TCTTCGTAGCCGGTGGTGCCGTTGATTTGTCCGGCAAAGAACAGATTCTCGATGGTTTTGGTTTCCAGCGAACGCTTCAAATTGCGCGGATCGAAATAATCGTACTCGATGGCGTAACCGGGGCGCGTGATATGCGCATTTTCCAGGCCGGCGATCGAATGAATCAGCTTGACTTGTACCTCAAACGATAAACTGGTGGAAATGCCGTTCGGGTAGATTTCATGCGTGTTCAACCCTTCCGGCTCGAGAAAAATCTGGTGCGATTCGCGCGCGGAAAAGCGCACCACTTTGTCCTCGATCGACGGACAATACCGCGGCCCGACGCCTTCGATCTTGCCGGTAAACAGCGGCGAATCGACCAAGCCACCGCGGATGATGTCGTGCGTTTCGGCATTGGTGTGCGTGATCCAGCACGAAATCTGGCGCGGATGCTGAATGCCAGTGTCGATCAGCGAAAAAAACGGCACCGGTTGATCGCCGGGCTGCTCCAGCAATTTGGAATAATCCATGCTGCGGCCGTCGATGCGTGGCGGTGTGCCGGTTTTCAGCCGTCCCGCTGGGAATTCCATGTCGCGCAAGCGTTGTGCTAGTGTCAACGCCGGTGGATCGCCCGCGCGGCCCGCCTTGAAATGGATCTTGCCGATATGCGCCAAACCAGCCAGGAACGTACCGACCGTCAGAATCACCGCGCGCGCACGGATTTTGAGCTGCAATTGCGTCACTACGCCCACCACGCGATCCTGCTCGACGATCAAATCGTCGACCGCCTGCTGCATCACGCGCAAATTCGGCTGATTCTCGACCCGGCTGCGAATCGCTTGTTTGTATAACACCCGGTCGGCCTGCGCGCGCGTCGCCCGCACCGCCGGGCCTTTGCTCGAATTCAATACACGAAACTGAATCCCGGCCTCATCCGCTGCCAACCCCATTGCACCACCCAATGCATCGATTTCCTTCACTAGATGACTCTTGCCGATACCACCGATCGACGGATTGCACGACATCTGCCCGATGGTTTCGATGTTGTGCGTCAGCAATAACGTCCGGCACCCCATGCGCGCCGCCGCCAGCGCCGCCTCCGTCCCGGCATGTCCGCCGCCGACCACGATAATGTCAAAATCCGAATGATGATTCATTGTCCCAAAACCATTGAAAATCCCAGTGATATGAAGAAATAGCAGTTGAAATGTTTCACGTGAAACCTTTTTACATGGTTAGCAAAAGGGTGGAAATTTTGGATGCAATTATAGGGGGCAGGAAATAATGAAAGCAAGCCAAAGTTGCAAAGAAATGATGTTTGGAGCTATACCGTTATACTTGCCTGCATAATCACTCTATCCCGCTCGATTGCTTTTCTGAAACGCTCGCTCACTGTTGTCCAGTCGACGATATCCACTTTGTACGGCAGGTCCGATTCCGCAAATGCTTCCGCCAATTGCGCAGCCAAATCTATTCCAAGCGGTTTTTCCCCGTTGATCGCCAAATCCAGATCGAAGTATGGCTTGGTGCGGCCAGTTGCACGCGAACCGAAAGCCCACACGGTACAATCCGGAACATGTGCACGCAAAATGTTCCGGATGATCAACCAATCAGCTTCGGATACGGCAATCGGTGGCCGGTCATTCATTTCGACAAGCGTTGCATCAATTGCTGATGCAGATATTGCGCTTCCTTCAAAAAACCCGGAATCGCATCAACTACCTCGCGTGCGATGGCCTCATCGTAGGTATGGCTGGTTTTTGCCCGTATATCGCGATACCGTCGCCATTTCACCCAATCTCCCAGCAACAAGCCCTGTTCATTGGCGGAGCGAATCAGATATCAGATAATGGAAATCGGCTTGATCAAATTCCGCCAGATTGGCTGCCGATGCTTCCAGGTAGCGCTTGAGCATTTTATGTGTAGTACTCATGGATATTACGCTCAACGATCGCTATAACCGGCGCTACGCGGCTTTTCGCACAGATCCGATGGAAAGATGGGTTAGCGCTTTAGCGTACCAAGGCGTCATTCTTCCACCTGTGGCGGGAACGCTCGGTCTAGCCAAAAGGCCGCATCTAGCTTTCGTGATCCGTTCAATGATTTATCGATTAGGAATCGCACAACGGCATCTCTCAGGCAAATCTTCGCTAGCTCCGCATGTTCATGTAAGAGGAGGGCATCCTTGGACCTAAGATTTAGGCCACCATGCACAACGCGGTTTCTCGACTGTTGAACGCGTCACGCACATTCTCATATCGCTTTCTTCGCTCAGCTGCCGGTGCCAAATACGCATAATTAAAAGCAACTCGAAACGATAGCTCCGATCGGTCGTTAGGGTTTAGTAGTACTTCAACAGTCTCGCTCAACCTGTGCAGCCAGCGGCCAATATCAGAATTCACCGATGACATCACTGGCCGGAATACCTTTAACTTTACCTTCACGATAAGCTTGCAAGCAACGCTCGGCTGGGGGCAATTTCACCGCTTCTGCAATTAATTCCTTTTTATCCATGTCGCTGACTGCTTTCTAAATAGTTCCTGTACGTTATGAATGATAACCGCAATTACTGCGCAACGGAGCGCTTGCCGGATGATTGTAATCAGCCTATCCAGCCGCGTTGCTCGATGGTATCCCGGCACGGTTTCAGGCGGTTGATGCGCCGCTTACCGGTGGTATTCGCCGGAACGTTCGGGTTGATAAGTGACTTCCTTGATCCGCACTCGCAGCATGCCGCCGCCCGGCTTGGGCCATTCAATTTCGTCCCCTTGGGAAAGTCCGAGCAGCGCGCTGCCAACCGGTGCAAGAATCGAAATCTTTTCACCGGAAGCATCTACATTCCAGGGATATACGAGCGTAAGGCAAAATTCCTCGTGTGAGGAATCGACTTCAAATCTCACCGTGGAATTCATCGTGACTACCGTCGCGGGAACATCCTCCGGTTCCACGATTTCCGCCCGGGCCAGTTCGGCTTCAAGATCGTCCTTGCCGGGAAAGGACATGCTCGATAGCGATTCAATAAGCTGCTCAAGCCGCTCAGTGTCGAGTGACGAGATGATCACTCGCGGTTTTTTATATGGTTTTGTCATTTAAAGCCTCTGTTGATGATTAAAGTATAACCTAACTGAGATTAGGGAAACGCTGATTAATTGACGATACGAGCGAACCACTTCGTTGCGCGATACCTGCTCTCGCCTATCTTGTTGATAGATCCCCGGTTGCTACGTTCCGTGCGCCTCGTGCTTCATCTCGTCCACCGAATTAATCGGCGTTTCCAGGAGCAACAGTCATTAATATAACGCAAATCCATTTCAACCGGGCATGATGCATTTCCTCACGAAAAGGTGTTATGCTGCCATGCGATTAAAAACCCAAAAACCATTCTCTAAGGAAGCTCTGAAAAAGATAGCGAGCGACAACCAGGCAAGGCGAAATCAAGTGAAAAAGCGCAATTTACAAGTGGTAAATGAGCATTTTGAACCTGATTTCAACGCAGAATGGCCGAGCGCAGTAGTTTTTCAGAGTTTCCCTAAATACCAACGATCAGAACTTAGCACACGTGAACGATATTGAAGAAATTATCCAGGCCTTGCGCAAATTCCGCGATGAGCGGGATTGGGCGCAATTTCATAATGCCAAGGACCTTGCGCTGGCGTTGAATATCGAAGCCGGCGAGCTGCTCGAAACTTTTTTGTGGAAATCTCCGGAACAGGCGGATACCGGCAAGATCAAGGAGGAGCTGGCCGATGTATTCACGTTTGCTTTACTGCTGGCGGAAAAGTACGATTTGGATGTGAAGCAGATCGTGCTGGAAAAAATGCAAAAAAATGCATTGAAGTATCCGGTCGAAAAAGCCAAAGGCAGTGCGAAAAAGTACACCGAGTTGTAACGGCATACATCTGAAATTGTTTTCGTCATTTTACCGCTAAGCGCCACAATGACGTCGACTCCGCTGCGCGAGCGGCATGTAGCGGATCGCTGACGTCGGAAACGCGCGGATGGTGCGGTTTGGTATCGATCCTGCTCAATACCTTCAAACCGGCAGCTTCGATCATCTGCAGCAACTGCTCCCGAGTGCGCAACCCCAACTGTTCGGCCAAATCGGACAAAATCAACCAGCCTTCACCCTCGGGCAGCAAATGCGTGCTTAGCCCATGCAGAAATCCGCGCAGCATGCGGCTTTCCGGATCGAAAATGGCATGCTCCAGCGGCGAACTGGGGCGCGCCGGAATCCACGGCGGATTGCATACGATCAATGCCGCTTGCCCTGCGGGAAAGAGATCGGCTTGCACCAGCTCCACTTGCTGAATCAGATTCAAACGCGTTAAGTTGTCACGCGCACAAACCAGCGCACGCGGGTCCTGGTCGGTTGCCACGATGCGCTGAATGCCGCGCAACGCCAGTGCGGCAGCCAATACGCCGGTACCGGTGCCGATATCGAAAGCGATCGATTGTTCCGCCAGCAGCTTGGGCGGCGGAGCTTGCGCCGCCAGTTTTATATATTCGCTGCGAACCGGTGCAAACACACCGTAGTGCGGGTGAATAGTGATATCCAGAGGCGGAATTCCGATGCCTTTTTTGCGCCATTCATATGCGCCGATCAGCCCCAGCAACTCACGCAGCGAAGCGATAAACGGTCCAGTGCATGGGCCGTACACCTCCAGACAGGCGTCACGGACATCCGGTGCGCGGCGCAATGGCATAGCGTAATCGCTATCGAACGGAATCAGCAGTTTTTCCAGCGTTCGCGCACGCTGCGATTGCGCCAGACGGTAGCGGTGAAAAGCTTCGGCGAGCGGCAATGTGGTTGGCGGCTGCTTCGATGCCGGTTTTTTCTTGTCGATACGCCGCGCCATCGCTTGCAGCAACAACTTGGCATTCTGGAAATCGCCGCGCCATAGCAGCGCCGTGCCTTCGCACGCCAAGCGGTAGGCCGTATCGGCAGATATGCGATCATCGATAACCTGCACCCATTGCGGCGGCGGCAAGCCTTTTTCACAGTGCCACAGTGCCGATTTTTCTGCGTCCGCCTCACACCAGTGAATGACGGGATTAGCGCTCATTCTTTTGATTGCTCGTCGCTATGGAGGTTGCCAACCTGTTGTTCCGGTGGCGCCGCGAGCTGCTTCGTGCCGGATTGAGAAGTTTTGGCTGCCGCTTGCCTGGCGCGCTGCGTGAACTTGCCGATTAGCACAAAAAACAGCGGCACGAAAAAGATCGCCAGGAAAGTCGCCGCCAGCATGCCGCCGAATACTCCGGTACCGATCGAATGACGGCTGGCGGCACCGGCGCCGGATGCGACCACCAAGGGAAACACACCGAGTATGAATGCCATCGAGGTCATGATGATCGGCCGGAAACGCAGCCGCGCCGCATCCAGCGCGGCATCGGTGAGCGTTTCACCGGCGGCGTGGCGCTGATTGGCGAATTCGACGATCAGAATGGCATTTTTAGCCGCCAAGCCGATCAACGTCACTAAGCCGATCTGGAAATAAATGTCATTGCTCAAACCGCGCGTCCATATCGCCAGCAGCGCGCCGAGTATGCCGAAAGGAATCGCCAGAATCACCGCCATCGGAATCGACCAGCTTTCGTACAAGGCGGCCAGCACCAAAAACACCATCAGCAGCGCAAATGCGAATGCCACCACCGACTGCCCGCCCGCCTTACGCTCCTGCAGCGAAATACCGCTCCAATCGAGCGTATAGCCACGCGGCAGCAGAACTTCATTGGCGGCTTGCTCCAGCGCGGCTAGGGCTTGTCCCGAACTGTATCCCGGCGCGGCGCCGCCCAGCACCAGCGCGGAATTGGCGCCGTTGAAATGCGTCACTGGATCGGGGCCGCTGTTAAATTGGGTGGTGACGACCGAATCCAGCGGAATCATGGTCGATGACGCGCCACTCTGCGCGCGCACATAAATTTTGCTGATATCGTCGGGATTGGACCGGTATTCCGGCAATGCCTCGGTTTGCACCCGGTAAATGCGGCCGAATTTGACGAAATCGTTGATGTACAAGTTGCCAAAATAGGCTTGCATGGTATCGAAAATTTCCGAAATCGGTACTCCCAGCGCCTTGGCGCGTTCGCGATCTACCGTGGCGTACAGCCGCGGCGCGCTGACGCGGAAGTTGGTGCTGGCCACGGCAATCGCCGGATTCTCCATGGCCTTGGCGGTAAATTCCTGCGCAACTGCGGCAAACTCGGCGAAATCGCCGCCGCTGGGATCCTGTATCTGCACCGAAAATCCGCCGGTGGATCCCAATCCACTGATCGAAGGCGCGTTGAAAGCCAGAATCAATGCTTCAGGAATTTTGGCAAATTCCTGAAAAGCAGCGCCGATCAAACCGTGCACTTTCTGTTCCGGATTCGGGCGCGTATCCCAATGATTCAACGGCACGAACATGGTCGCCTGATTGGTGCCGCGCGTGCTGAACACAAAGTTCTGACCAGCCAGCACGTCAGTGGAATGCACCGCCGGATTGGCTTGAAAATAGTTTTCGATTTTGCTCAGCACTTCGCGAGTGCGCGCCATCGAAGCGCCGTCCGGCAGTTGCACCACGGTGATGAAGTAACCTTGATCTTCTTCCGGCAGGAAGCTGCCCGGCAGGATTTTGAACAAGCCGATAATGCCGGCGATCAGTATGACAAAGAGCGTCAGCGCAATCGCCGAGCGCTTTATGATCGTTGCAACGGTACCGGTATAGCGGGTCTGTACCCAGTCAAACGAGCGGTTAAACCATTGCCAGACCCCTTTCGGTTCTTGGTGAGCGGGTTTGAGCACCAACGCACACAGCGCGGGACTCAAGGTCAACGCGACGAAGCCGGATATGGCGACCGACAGCGCAATCGTGATGGCAAATTGCTTGTACAATTCACCGGTGATGCCGCCGAGGAAAGCCACCGGCACGAACACCGCAGCCAATACCAGCACGATCGCGATCACCGGCCCGGAAACTTCGTCCATTGCCCGTTTCGCCGCGTCTCTCGGCGACAAACCGCCTTTGGCCATGTGCCGCTCGACGTTTTCCACCACCACGNNCAGCGTGTTGATGGAAAATCCCAGCACTTCCATGCCGGCCAGCGTGCCGATCAAGGACACCGGAACAGCCACGGCAGGAATCAAGGTGGCGCGCCAGCTTTGCAAAAACACAAAAACTACCAGAATCACCAGCAAGGTCGCTTCCACCAGCGTTTTCAACACCTCTTTAATGGAAACATCGATGAACGTGGTCGTGTCGTACGGAATATCGTAGGATACCCCGGCCGGGAAGCTCTTACTCAAACGCTGCATTTCGGCGCGGATGCTCCGCACGGTCTCGAGCGCATTGGCACCGGGCGACAGAAAAGTCAGCAGGAAGGTATTCGGCTGACCGTTCCAGCGCCCCTCCAGGTCGTACGATTGCGCGCCCAGCTCGATGCGCGC
>JAFEEI010000091.1 GCA_018241205.1 Pseudomonadota bacterium | reverse complement strand
TTAGGTTGTGTTAACAGGCCCTAGAAACTGTTTCCGTTTTTGTAGAAATTTTTGCAGTAGAGTAGGCAAATTGCTTCAATGTCATTCAGCAGGTTTAAATATTGATTTAGGTTGACAAATTGTCATTAGAATTATTAAACTGAGAAATCAATATATTACCTTTTACGATAAAAATCAGACTGAATTCCAACTTGCTAAAACGAGTGAGGTATTATGAATATCCAATCAGATCTTTTCAAATTCGTTGCCCTCAGACCACCGATGCCGCCGTCACAGGATGCCGCAAGCCGGAACTTCACTGCCGACGATCGTACAGCAAAAGACACGCCTGTTGGCAGATTCGTCGCGCAGTTCAATGTCGAAAACGCGGCGACAATTCCGGAAAGACTCAAAGCGTTTATCGCTGCGCAAAAATATGATCTTGCATTCCCGCAGAGCGCTGGTGATACAACCCTGAGCGCCACGCTGGCTGCCGCCAATTTCGTTACCAAGGGCGAGGTATCGACGCAGGCATTGATCGCAGCGATTCAGGTGAGCACCGACAAGCAGATCAGTGCGCTCTATGCTTCGGATGACGCAAAAAAAATGCGCGAAGCACTGTGGGATCGTTATTACGCATTTTACCTTCTCAGCGGTTTCGAAGGCCAAGACTTAACGGCACTGACGACCAATCTTCGCAGCTTTCATCTTTTGAATCTGCTTTATCGCGGACAAGCTGTGCCTGATGACGCCAGCCTGCAAAGTATTTTGTCTGCAACGCCTATCATCGACAAGGTTTTCATGTCGCTGCCCAAGCCAAGAACAGAAACAGCGGCGCCACCAGACAAGACGTTGACGCCGGCGAAAGCTACAGAATATTCCGCCTTGTGGAAACAACTGATAGACACCAATAGTGCACTAACCGATGTACGCACGCTGAACTTTGTTGCGACCAAATACACGGAAACAAAAGATATCGAACCGAGCATAAGGCTGACCAGTGCATTAGCCAGAACCGATGCAGCCAGCGGCGTCAATGCTACTGCCACGGCGGCTGGTGTTGCGAAGCAGACCACCGTTGCCATTCAGATGAAAGTGGACCCCGAGCACTTTGCACGCATGTCTGCATCCTCACAAGCCGTTCTGAAGACATTGAATATCACCGCAGCCAATCTGGACAAGGCTTCTGCCGTTCGCCAGCTGAACGATAATCTGCAGGCCCTGTCCGCAAAAATTGATGCGATCGACGATCCGCTTTTTCTTTCTGTCATGCCATCGCAAGCCATGGAAATTCGTGGCCTGTCGCATATTGTTTCTCGGCTTAATGGTATTGCGGCGGCACCGAAATATTTGTGGCCCGGATTATTCGGCGACAATGTTCTCGCCGAAATAAAACCTCTGGGCATCGGTGACCTGAAGGTCGTCAAGCAGAAACTGGTGAGTTACCAGCTAGGTGAAGTCGCGCATATCGAGAATGTGCTGCGCGGTGAATATAAGGAGCGCAAGTACCGCGTGCTGGATCGCACCGAGCAGACGCTGGATATCACGACTGAAAACAATGAAGAAACGACAAAGGATACGCAAACCACCGAGCGTTTCGAACTAAAAAAAGAAAGCGACAAAACCATCAGCGAGCAAATGAGTGTGCAGGCGGGTGTTACGGTATCTGGCTCTTACGGCATGGTTACCTTCGGTGCGCACGGTGACTTTGCTTACAGTACGTCTTCTCAGGAATCGACAAAAAACGCTTCCAACTTCGCGCGTGAAGTTGTCGACAAGGCCGTCACGCGAATTCAGAAAAACGTTAAGCAAGAGCAGATCACCAAGCAATTACACGAGGTGGAAGAAATTGACACACATGGCTTGGACAACAAAGGCCAGCCCGATAATCTGACCGGCGTGTATCGATGGGTCGATAAGTATTACGAAGCGCAGATTTACAATTACGGTAAGCGTTTGATGTTTGAATTTATCATCCCCGAGCCCGCTGCGTTTTATACTTACGCGCAAACGCACAAGCCGCAAAGGACCATTGTTCCGCCGCCTGCTCTACCCGCAAATCTTACGCACAAGGACATCACGGAAAACAATTATCAGTGGTATATTCGCAATTATCAGGTGCAGGGTTGTGTTCCACCTCCATCAGAACAAAAGGTTGTCTCTGTCACATTGTCTTCCGATGCCAAAATCGAAAATGGCACGGCGCTGGCAAAGTCGTCAAAGGATCTTGTGGTACCCGAAGGCTATGTTTGCGACTCCATTGCGGCAAGTCTTTCGTTCATTTACGAAAATTATCCAGAATTTCGCTTGTCAGTTGGTGCGGATAATTTCGCGGTGGAATGGCACACCAATAAAGGTCTCATCAAAATTGATTGGGCATCAGGCTCTACTTACGCGTTTACCAGCATCATCCCGGTGTCGATCGACATCTATGATCTGAACTCCTACTTCGTAAACGTCATTGCAAACTGCTCGCGTAGCTGGCAAACCTACGAAACGTGGCAGATACAAACCTTCGAGAAAATCATGGCCGCCTACCAGGCGCAAAAGGCAAGCTACGATCAACAGGTTGCTGCACAGCAGACGCAACAGGGAGTCGTTATTCATGGACAAAATCCACTGATCAATCGCCAGATTGAAAAAATGGAACTCAAAAAAGGTTGCGTCAAATTGTTGGTCGATACATGGCGCTATGGCACGTTCGGCGCCATGAAACAGGTTGGCGACAACCCACCTGATTTTGATATTCATCAAGCCATTTCAGAAGGCAAGTTCGAGCAGTTCTTTGAACAGGCGTTTGAATGGGAAAATATCACCTATCTGTTTTATCCCTATTTCTGGGGGCGGCAAAATCAATGGTTGTCGAAAATCAATAATTATGATGACGATCCGCTTTTTACTCAGTTTCTGCAATCGGGTTCCGCTCGCGTGGTGGTGCCGGTTCATCCCGGTTATAACGATGCGGTGATGTATTATCTGGAAAATAACGGTGCGATCTGGAATGGTGGTGAGCCTCCGCGACTTAACGATCCGCTGTATATTTCCTTGGCACAGGAGTTACGCGATATTACCGATGATCTGGCAAACGCAACACCAGAAGGTGATCCATGGCAGGTAATTTTGCCAACGACGCTGGTCTATTTGCAGAAAGACTCTACGCTACCGACGTTTCCGTAACGTCCATGGATATCATTCTTGAGAATGTCATTCCCGGCAATTCGGGGCATCTGCGGTTGTTACCCAATATCAACCGCAGTGGTCGCGCGTTGCCGGATACGCCATCGTCAGACGATTTTACGAAAAATGCTAAGGTCGATAATGAGCTTGCGGTGCATCGATTAACCGACAAGGAAATATATTCCTTGATGATTGTTATTTCCGACGCTGAAAACGCCGCAAATACAAAGCTCACCCTCGAAATCACGTTCAATCCGAAACTGTTTCGTTTTCTCAACGCGAGCGGCAAACCACTCGATGGGCAAAATGATGAGCCCTTCACAGCCGATAGTCCGTTTAAGCAGGATCTGACTCAGGCGCGCAAAGACGGAACCAAAGCGCGCGGCGTGCAGTATTTTATTGAGACGCAAACCTTCGCCGGCTCGCCGTTGCTTGCCAGCGATGACAGCGTGACAATTGGATTTCGGATTGTAGATGGAAATGGCGTCGTTTTGCTGGACCGACCAAAATTACCACAGGGAGACATCCGTACCGCCGATGTGATCTTGTTAGGTGACGATGCGACGGCGCAACGTGTGTTCATGTGCGACGTTGGAGAAAACGGTCCATCAATTTCAGAGTTAAGTGCTGCGGCAAAGGTTGCGGGTATTCCGCTGACGATTATACCCATCGAAATTGGCAATGGCGATGCGTGGATTCAAGATCAATTTCAAATTTGCTACACGGCCACGCAGCAGGCTTCACAAATGATCATTTTGCATCTGCCACGATTGGGCAACGATTCGGCGATCATGCCGGGCACAGCGAATCTGCGCAATTTCGTTGAAACCTATTTTCCATCAGATGATATTGGCATTATCAAGGATTTTTGGACACTGCCCATTGTGATCAGCGATGGCGTGGGGGGTACGGCAACGCTGACGCTTCCGCAGAGTTATCTGGCTTATAAGCTTGTTTCTACCGCGCCTCGTATTCTGCGTGCGCTCAGTAATTTGTTGTCGGCGACCAACAAAAATATCAAATTGGAACTCCCCATGTGGGACGACATATTTGCGGTACGCCTGCGTATTGATGATTTGCTCGTAAAGCTCGTTGCTAGCAACACAACTGACAAGGATCAACTGGCTCAAATTGGTGACGCCAGGGCAGCGGTCGAAAAACTCTCAACGGTGCTGGCATCGGACGGCGGCAGCGTGAAATTGAAACTCAGTGTTGGCAACGATGTGAAGACGCTCACCTACACAAGTGAAAACAGCGAAAGACTGAAAAAAAGCTTCGCCGATATTGCGGCACTTCATAGCTCAACGAATTACGGCGGCAATATCGAAGTTTCACCAAAAATGAAAGATGCGCCCTACGGTAAGATTTTGGCAGGCTCGGTGACATCCGCGGATCTCAAGAATTTCCTGACATCGCGCGGAGCATTGCATCCTCTCGTAACGGTTTATACCGACTGGCTGGAGGTCGGCCATATCGATGAAATTGCTTCGTTTATCACGCAGTCAGGCGATTTCTCGCTAGTACGCGCCTCACCGAAGCTGGCGCTACACATGCTGGACAAGCTCGTCGACTTGCAGAAAAAAGGCGTTTTGGTTACCCGATTGATGCGTGGCAAAAAATGGGTTCATAAAGCGGTGGCAGGTGCAACCGATCCCATTCGACCACCCAATGCCTGGTTCAATTTTGTCACCTCGCCGCGATACGACTTGACACCGTTCGATACGCCAATTCCCCAAGCTACGCAACCAAAATTCGGTGACGGTGCATACCATGATGATCGACAGTTCATGGTGCTTAATCGAATGAAAGAAGTCGATACGCTTTATTTGGCGACTATTACATGCGCTGATTTACTTGATATTTGCCGCGATTCAAATCGTACAATCGAAGATTTTTTTCTCGCCGACGGCTATGCATATTCAGACGAAGTGTACAACCAGAAAGCCTATTCATCTGCGGCGTTCGCAGCATCACGAGACGAAATTCTACCGAAGCGGCTCGACAAAGTTATTGGTGAGGCGTTTCCCGGGACCAAAGTCTACTGGATGCCAGTACTGTTTGATCGGATGAGATCTGATTTTGGCGATCAGGTAAGCGCTGTCACTCCCGCGATGATTAACTTTCAAACCTTAAACAACATCGTCGCGATCCCTCGACCTTACGGCCCCAGAATGCGTATCTCGGATGCAGTGACCTTTATAAATGATATATTCAAAACTCAAGGATATCCAACGATAACAATCGATGAAAATTACATTCGCCGTCGAGGTCTCGATAAAACCTGGCACTGGACACGGACAAGTGATGGCGTGGCGCATGCGATTTTATCGAATATGCCGACGCAATTTGACAAGGAATATAAAGAAAGTCAGCAGTTGAAAATTTCGCGAATCCCGGATTGGCTCGATCCACTAGCAGCAGAATTTGAACGCCTGCAGCTTGCGAAAGAAGGAATTTCGCCGATTTTTGATGTATATGCTTATCGCCATGAAAATGATCCATTAAAAAGCCATCCGGCGATGGATGGCGATAATTTGTATCGAATCGCAGGTTATTTCAAAGATGGTTTCGATGCATTCAAAAATTTCCCAGTCGATTTTTGCAAGGGCGATACAGAAGGTACTCATCCGCTTTTTGATAAATACGAAACTGATCTCAAGTTCGTCATGGACAAAATCAACGCAGCCAATCCAGGCGTGTTTGATCAGAACGGTGCCATTTTGTCGAAGGATTGGATAAAGATCGAAATCCCGGAAGATACTACGGATATTTTTGAGCTGTACACGCAGGTGTTGATGGAGTGGTTGAATCAAACCGTGCAATGGGTAGACTCCTGGTACTATCATACACACAAGGGCGGTATTCATTGTGGCACTAATGTCCTGCGCAGTTTTTGATTTTTCTCATGTTCCAATTTAATCGCATGATCGTATAACCAGAGCGCAGGTAAGCAGTTATTTAACAGCTTGAGTATTCATGCATTGCAAAATGCACGTAGAGTTTGTTTGCAAGCTGCTAGTAAAATAAATAAAGCCGAGATATGTTCGACACTAACTTTATAAACATTCTGGAGTCAATTTTGTTCTTTAAAATATTCAAAGTCATTATCATCACAATTTGAGATTCTTTATTTAAGTATAATTTTCACTTACTCAAATTGGTCATCATGATTTACGACATTGATAACTATATCTAAAATCTTGAGAAATTTAGAAAGCTTACGACTCTAAACAGATATTTTCTAGAAATCTCATGAACTATAAATAATATACGCATCCAATAATTTTCTTCGATTAACCCCCGTTTAAGTAACACGGGGGGCTACAACAAATACATACCTTAGTAATCAGCCGCAGAATATAAAGGTTTCTTTCCTTTAAGACAATCAGTTAAATCCTATCAAGCCATCTTTGCGAGTACTTGAATAAAACTTGCGTACTCTTCGGAATGAAAAATACAAAATAATTGGTTAGCGTTCGCGTGATTGACGACAACGACGACGAAGGAGGCGGAGGAAAGGAGTGCGGGGGCGCTTTCAGACTGATTTTTCGCTTCTTCAGTAATCAGTTAAATATCCTATAAACCGCCTGTGCGAGCTTATGGCCGTGAGGATAGGGCGCAGGCAAGGCGATTGCTGCTGGTAACCATGAGACTGGGCAAGCGCATAAATCCATAGGGGGGCACCGTCGGCGCATCATACGCCTAAGAGAAGAGCGGGGGTGCCTGTGGAGTTATGCGCGATTGATATCGGGTTTATTATAAGGTTGCTATTGTGTAATCCATTAATGAAACTCATAGGGAGTTACAAATGTCGGATGAAAATTATCTACCTACCAAAGCAGAATTTCTGACTGAACTCGTCACTGGTTCAATGAGTATGGAATCCAAAATGGCATCAGTGCAAGGAAGCCATAGATTCCCACTGCATATTTACAATCAGATTGAAAATCTTGCATGAATTAGCAATGTTCAGTATCAGTTATCATTAATGAACGACCCCGCTCCAAGGGGCGAGGTATCAGAGCTG
>JAFEEI010000090.1 GCA_018241205.1 Pseudomonadota bacterium | reverse complement strand
CCTTGGGGCGGGGTCGTTCATTGACTGTTTTGCGTATGCAATTGTTGTGCACGTGCACGCGAGATCAGAACAGGTATTCCACTTTTTTCTAAAATTGCCTGTTTAAGCGCTTCTTGATCTATTTCAAAATCGGCAGGAATATTTTTCTTGCTGCTCTTTAGTGTCAGAAAATCATTAATGGCAGTCACCACCATTTGTTTATAATTTGAATATCTTTCTTCATCTTCTTCTAACGGGGGGTGAAGCTCAATGTAAAGTGAATCCAGCAGCCAGCCGAGTTTGATGGGCTGGTTAACGACTTGTACCTGTGTGCCGACAGGTACTTTATCAAAAAGTGCTTCGATGTCTTCCGGGTACATTCGGACACACCCAGATGAGACGCGCATTCCGACACCAAAAGGTTTAATTGTGCCATGTATCAGATAACTTCCACCCACGATACTTAGGCGCATTGCATGCCGTCCTAAGGGATTGGTGGGGCCTGGCGGTACAATGCTGGGATATGGTTGTTCGCCATTGGCTATTCTATCCATTTGAAGAGATTTTGGCGGTATCCAGGTAGGATCTTTCTTTTTTTCCACTATTTTCGAAATTCCCAACGGGGTTACCCAATCCATTCTGCCGATACCAACTGGGTGAGTGATGATCATTGGTTTTTCACCTTTTTTTTGCTCCGGAAAATAATAAATTCTCATTTCGGGTAAATTAAGCAGCAAACCTTTACGTTCGGCATGGGGAATAATATAGCGGCTTGGCAGAATAACTTTTGCACCATCTTCAGGTAACCATCGGTCAACATGTGGGTTAGCCAATAAGATCTCGATCTGACCAATGTCGTATCGGCGTGCGATATCCAGTAATGTTTCCGTACGGCTAGCGTGGGTAGTTCGTATTTGACCAAATATATCAATATCGGACGGCGGGAGTACCCATGTTTCAGCCCTGATTGATGAATTGGCGATTAGATTAAATGCAGCAAAAAAGAATAAAAAAAGTTTATGCATAGTCAGACTTTACACAGAAAGAAGTGCCAATCTCAAATCATAAAAAGTGGATAAATGTAACAAGAATGATAACTGAAATTTTTTGATTTTTAATATGAAAAAAACAACATAGTTATGCGTCATCTGGAGAGAATGGCTATGTTGCAATTTAGCCGGAGCAAAAAATAGAGATATTTATTGTATGGTTAAAGAAAGACTGATTAATTGACTATATGTAAGAACTCTCAGTGGTGTTGTTTGCAGAGAGGTTGATTGAAATAAGCGTTGAGTATTTCATAAGGATTAGCCTTGTTCAAATTCTTATGAGGTCTCACGGCGATGAAACGGGAAAGCTGAATGCGGCCGATCAGCGGGGTCTTTAAAGGAAATCTGGCTGTGCCACATATCCATCAGGATGCGGATGACCCGCTCGGCTTTACCGTTGGTTTGCGGACGATTGATGCGGGTAAACTTCTGACCGATACCGTTTAGTCTGTAAGCTTTACCGAAAATATGATTGTCGGTTCCTTTAAACTCCGTACCGTTATCCGAATAAGGGCATTGAGCAATGATAGTGCCGATGAGAAAGCGAGCTGCGCTGTGCTGGGTTTTGTCGGGAAAAATATTGGTATACAGCTTCCTGGAGAAATCATCAATGGTCACAAACAGATACTCGCGAGGTTCATTGGCAGATTGTCTTTTTAAGAAGAGAAGATGCTTGGTATCGAAGTGGATGAGCTTTTCTGGGTAAGATTTGTTATAAATAACCCTTGGCGGTACGCTTGAGCCGTTCCTGAGGGGGGGGGCTTGTTCGACCTTGGCCAGGCGCTTAAGGCCATACTGCAGCGTCTTGAATCGCTGGTTGGTACAGTCGGCGGCGTAAATTCCTGAAGTCTGGCGCGTTTCAGCATATCATAAATCGTTGGACGGCTGACGTGGAAACGTTCCGCCAAATGCGCTACCTTTCACAGCCGGGTTTGATATAGCCGCCAAATTTCCTGGCGATTCAATAAAGTTAATTGGGCGTGTTTATGTATGTTCTCCACAGTATTTTCCTGAATGCTGTAAATAACGCTAGAAATTCTTGCAGATGCTATGCAGTGTCGTCACAAGATGTGTTTAAATTGTGATTTCACTAACACTAAACTGCACTGACCTATGACAGAGAATACACGGCGGCACGATCTATCGGATTCGGCTTGGGCGCTCCTTGAGGCGCATTTACCTGGTCAAAGCGGGCAATGGGGCGGCATCGCTACCCGCTACGCCAAGAATCTCTCTTCCTTCCTTGCTGCCGTCCAGATCCGTTGCCTCGCGCTCTGGGTCAAATACTCGTGACGACACTATATAATAATGATTGATTTCTTACAAATATTAATCCAGGATCACATTAAAATAAGATTTATCATTACAAAAACAACAAGCGTGTTGCTTGGATGCAACATATCCGTTGTTTGATTGGTAAAACTTGACTGTTTTTCTTGCGGTATATTTCGGTATTGAGGCAAAATCAAATCAAACCTTTCCTAGTAGAAAGGTCCGATCAAGCGGGGTGCATTTCACCGGACTGTATGTTAGTAAGGCAAATTAGGGCGGCCCCAGTCGTTTAACATTAAAGGAGAACTTCTATATGAAGAAGAAACTTATTTCGTTGGCAGTAGCCAGCGCACTTGCAGTTCCGATGGTTGTATCAGCACAAGGAACCAATGTAACGCTGTTTGGTAGTGTACAGGCGGAGTATGCTACAGTTGATAAAGAAGGACAGGGCAATCAAGCCATGATCGGTGATAATACGGGCCGTTCGCGTTGGGGAGCACACATTACCGAGAATCTTGGTGCTGGATTAAAGGCGAAAGCCCATATTGAGTATGGCTTCAGCACCGGTACTGGTGCCATAGGTATCGCTCGGGAACGCTGGATTGCATTGGCTAACGATAATTGGGGTGAGTTGAAGTTTGGTCGTGTGCAATCTCCATTCAAAGATTTTGCTGGTGGTATGACTATTGATCCGTTTGCGTATACGACCCTCCAGGCTTCCGGTAGTGGCGGTACCATGACGGCATCGGCTAATGGTTTGGGATCTGGAGCGCAAAGCTTTGTAGATAGCGCTGCACGTTATGATTCACCAAAAGTCGAAGGTTTTAGTTTTTCAGCTTTATTTATGCCTGGCTATGCTAATAGATTAGATCCAACTAATGCGCTTAATCTTACTACAGATACTAATGCCGGTGCTCTAGCCAATTCTGGCGGTCGTGGTGGTGTGTGGGATTTTCAGGTTGCCGGTAAATATGAAGTGCAGTATCAAGGTCATGATTTAGGTGTGTTTGGTGGATACTCTCGCGATAATGCCGGTACCAATCAAAAGCTTTTGGGATTGAGCAACGAGCATGTGTGGCGCGGTGGTGCTACATGGGGTTATCAAAACTTTAAACTCAGAGGTCAATATGAAAATATTACCAATGCAATCGGTGCAGCGACTTGTTCTAATGCAGCTATGTTAGGCAATCCTGCCACTGGCAGTCCGGATGGCTATGGACAATGTAATTCTGCAATGAATTTAGGTGGTAGCGGTAATATCTGGTTTGCGAGTGGTCAGTATGATTGGGGCAATACCAGTTTCATCGCTCAAGGCGGTATGACACATGCGCACAGTGTATCCGGCGGTGCAAATAGCCGCCAAGTAAGCAGTTTTACGGTTGGTCTGATACATAATCTAAGCAAGCGTTCAAGCTTGTTTGGCGGTTACCAAAGAGCAATGGTCGATGATAAGAATGTTGGCTCTTCATTCAGAGATAGCAATACCTATAATATCGGTATGCGTCACAACTTCTAAGAAAGTTTTGATCTCGTAAAAAAGGCACCGGTTGGTGCCTTTTTTATTGCTGTAAACGATGGAAATTCTAATTAACTTTTTTCTTGTAGTAAATTTATAATTCAAGGAATATTGATGGATGCTTATAAGGGAGTGCAGTCATGAGCATGAAAAAATGGACTGATGAAGAACTGATTAGCACACGAGATAATCTTGAAGCATGGGAGAACCGCAGTAAGAATTCGGGGGCGGGTTCGAAATTATGGCTGTTAACGGCATTACTAGGTGCGTTTGCCATTTCAACCGGGGTTGCGTTTATCTTTCTGGACGGTGTTGATGTGATGAGCATCATACTGATCATTATGGGAACGGTGACGTGTTTCTCATGGTACCGGAGCGAGAAACAGCGCAAGGATAATATTGGATTTCTTGACGAGATTCGTAAGGAAATAAAATCGCGCAAATTGAAAGATACCGCGAATCAGAAAGATAAAGTCAGTGGGTCAATAGAAGCAATTAAAGCAGATGCAGATAACAAAAAAGAATTATCTGTCGCAGGAACGCAGACTACAGATAAAAATTGATGAGAGAAGAATCGGCGCATTAGTAGGGCGTAGGAATGGGTAACTTATTGACAGCGTTTGCACGATTCTTTACATCTAGAACGGTTCATTCAGGGAAAAACGTCCCGAATGTAGACGCATTTGATCTATCGGTGTTACAACCGGATGATCGCTTGATTTTTGAGGCGCTGTGCCAATTTATATGGATTCAAGGTGATCCATTGCCGCTTATCTTCGATGTGCAAAGTGAGCTTTATACGAAACAAGGAATAACACGATCAACACTTGGCCGTCTTGAGCAGCTTGATCTAATCGTATTTGAAGATAGCGGTTTTGTGAAAAAAGGCTATGGCAAGCATACACGATTATTTTACGATGGAAAGCCCACAAAAATAGGTTTTCAGGCCGATGCCGGTAACTATCTTGATTTGGGGCATGTGTTGTTAACTGAACGTGGTAAGAAATTGGCTTTAGCCTTTAAAGCGCCCAGAAACCAGCCATTCTATGAGTATGTGATCGAAAGATGGCATCGGCAAGGATTACTTTTGTCGTCTATACAGGTCGATCGCAGTCACAACACGGAAAGAGTCAATTGTGGGTGTTCGGTCAAAGAATAAGAATAGCGCGATAGTCGTTCACATTGGTATAGGTAGCACCAGTAATGACCAAATCGTTCAATTGCTGGAAAAACGTATAGGCATCGTTATTGTCCAAAAATGTAACAGCATTCAATCCCAGTTTTTCCGCGCGTGCTAACGAGTCTGGCGTGATCAGCGCACCGGCATTGTTTTCGCTGCCATCCAATCCATCCGTGTCGCAGGCCAGTGCGTAGACTTCTTCCAAGTCGTCAAGCTCGATCAATAGCGAGAGCAAAAACTCGGTGTTGCGTCCGCCGCGCCCATTACCTTTGATGGTAACCGTGGTTTCGCCGCCGGACAGTAGTGCCACCGGTGCTTTCAGCCAGTGCGGATAGCAGCGGATCTCGCGGACGAATGCCGCATAGCTTTTGGCGATTTCACGTGCTTCCCCGGTTACGGTATCACCGAGAATCAACGGTGTAATGCCGAGATTCCGAAAATAGTGTGCTGCTGCGACCAATGAGTCGTGTGCACTGGCGATAATCCGGTTTTCGACTTGAGCAAAAATAGCGGAACCCGGTTTAGGGGTTTCATTGATAGCACCATCCCTTCCGGTACATAGAATTTGCCTGACTGCCGGTGGCACATTAAGATCGTAGTGATCCAACACGGCAAGCGCATCGGCAAAAGTGGTCGGATCGGGGGCGCACGGGCCGGAAGCGATATGCGTCGCGGCGTCGCCGGTGACATCCGAAATGATCAAAGCCAATACGGGGGCCTTGCAAATTGCCGCAAGCCTGCCGCCCTGGATGGCCGACAGATGCTTTCGTACCGTGTTGATTTCCTGAATGCTCGCACCGCACCGCAATAACTGGCGTGTGACTGTTCCTAATTCTTGCAATGAAATACCGTCGGCGGGTAGAGCAAGCAAGCTGGAACCGCCGCCACTGAACAGACAAAGCAGTAAATCATCAGGAGTAAGCGCCTTGACCATGGCCATGATGTCGCGCGATGCTTGTTCGCCCTGATTATCTGGAATCGGATGTCCGGCTTCGACGACTTTAATTCTGCTTGTGGGTAAGCGATGTCCATAGCGTGTGACGACCAAACCATCGAGCTGTGCAGCGGCAGGCCAATTGTTTTCAACCGCCTGCGCCATGGCAGCGGCAGCTTTACCGGCGCCGACCACGAGTGTGCGGCCTTTAGGCGGTTTGGGGAGATGCCGCGGTACGATATGCAGTGGATCGGCTGCTTTTACGGCCACTGCGAAGCTTTCCAGCAAAACGCCACGCGAGTTCATTGTGCTATTTTGCCAGCATGGATTGCAGGTAGTGGCCGGTAAAACTGTTTTTGTTGTCGGCAATCGTTTCCGGACTACCTTCGGCGATGATGCATCCGCCGCCGTCGCCGCCTTCCGGTCCCAGGTCGATAATCCAATCGGTGGTTTTAATCACATCCAGATTGTGCTCGATCACTACTACGGTGTTGCCGTGATCGCGCAGCCGGTGCAGAACTTTCAACAATAGATCGATATCCTGGAAATGCAGACCGGTCGTGGGTTCGTCCAGTATATATAACGTGCGTCCGGTATCGCGCTTGGATAATTCGAGCGATAGTTTCACTCGCTGCGCCTCGCCACCGGACAATGTGGTCGCGGACTGGCCCAATGTGATATAGCCAAGACCGACCTCCAACAGTGTTTGCAACTTGCGTGCTACTACCGGCACCGACGAGAAAAATTCATGTGCGTTTTCCACCGTCATTTCCAGTACTTCGTTGATGTTTTTGCCTTTGTATTGAATTTCCAGCGTCTCGCGGTTATAGCGGCGGCCATGACAAACATCGCATGTGACATAGATATCCGGCAGAAAATGCATTTCCACCTTGATCACGCCATCGCCCTGACAAGCCTCGCACCGTCCACCTTTGACATTGAAAGAAAAGCGCCCGGGCGCATAACCGCGTTCACGGGCTTGCGGCACACCGGCGAACAATTCCCGGATCGGTGTGAACAACCCGGTGTAGGTGGCCGGATTGGAGCGCGGCGTGCGCCCGATCGGGCTTTGATCCATGTTGATCACTTTGTCGAAAAAAGCGAGCCCGTCGATTTGCTGATAAGGTGCAGGTTCGGCGTTGCTGGCGTAAAGATGACGGGCGACCGCACGATGCAGCGTCTCATTGATCAGCGTCGATTTTCCCGATCCGGAAACACCGGTGACACAAACAAACAGCCCGACCGGCAGGTTGAGTGTGACATTCTTGAGATTATTCCCGGATGCGCCTTCAATGCGCAGTATCCGCTCGGGATTGGGAGCATGGCGTTGTTGCGGTATGTTGATCGCTAATTTACCGGACAGGTATTGACCGGTCAGGGAGCTATCATTCTGCTGGATCGCTTGCGGACTGCCTTGCGCAACCACGAAGCCGCCATGCTCACCGGCACCCGGCCCCATGTCGACGACGTAATCCGCAAGCAGTATGGCATCCTGGTCGTGCTCGACGACGATGACACTGTTGCTCAGATCGCGCAGGTGTTTGAGCGTATCCAGCAGGCGGCCGTTATCGCGTTGATGCAAGCCGATGGAAGGCTCATCCAGAACGTACATGACGCCGGTCAGGCCGGAGCCGATTTGACTGGCGAGACGGATACGCTGCGATTCGCCGCCCGATAACGTATCGGCTGAGCGATCCAAAGATAAATAATCCAATCCGACATTGTTGAGGAATTGCAGGCGGCTGGAAATTTCCTTGACGATGCGCTCGGCGATCGATTGTTTGTGGCCCGATAACGCAATTTGATCAAAAAATTGCTTGGCTTTTTTTAACGGAAAAGCGCTGATCTCAAAAATCGCTTGCCCGGCAACGCGTACATGCCGTGCCGACTGGCATAGACGCGTACCCTGGCAATCCGGGCAGACTTGTGCATTGAGATATTTCGCCAGTTCCTCGCGCACCGTTTGCGATTCGGTTTCCTTATAACGCCGCGTCAGATTCGGGATGATGCCTTCAAACGGATGTGTTTCCTGTTGTTTGCGTCCGTTTTCGGTTAAATAGGAAAAATGGATCTTTTCCTTGCCCGAACCGTACAGAATAATATTGCGGGTGGGCTCACTCAGACTCTCGAACGGTGTTTCCAGATCGAATTGGTAATGTTGCGCCAGGCTGGTTAGTAGCTGAAAGTAAAATTGGTTGCGTCGGTCCCAATTCCTGACCGCACCGGCAGCCAATGAGAGATGCGGAAAAGCGACCACGCGCGCAGGATCGAAAAACGTGATCTGCCCCAAGCCATCGCATTTGCTGCAAGCGCCGAGCGGATTGTTGAATGAAAACAATCTGGGTTCCAATTCGGAGAGCGAATAGCTGCATACCGGACAGCTGAATTTGGCGGAAAAGAGATGTTCGTGACCGCTATCCATTTCGACCGCCAACGCACGCCCGTCGGAATGGCGCAGAGCCACCTCAAATGATTCCGCAAGCCGCTGCTTGGCATCTGCAGACACTTTCAACCGGTCGATCACGACTTCGATCGTGTGCTTTTTGGTTTTTTGCAGTTTGGGTAAGGCATCGATTTCATACACTTCACCGTCGACGCGCAAGCGCACAAATCCTTGTGCGCGTAGTTCGTCGAATAAGTCGGTTTGCTCGCCTTTGCGCTCCACGATCAATGGGGACAGAATCATCAGGCGTGTGTCGGGTGGCAACAGCAACACATGATCGACCATTTGCGACACGCTTTGCGCAGTCAACATGATATTGTGCTCCGGGCAAAACGGATCGCCGACGCGGGCGAACAGCAGGCGCAAGTAATCGTGAATTTCCGTGACGGTACCAACGGTCGAGCGCGGATTATGCGAAGTGGCCTTTTGCTCGATGGCAATGGCGGGGGAGAGTCCCTCGATCAAATCGACATCCGGTTTTTCCATCAACTGTAAAAACTGCCGGGCATACGCCGAAAGCGATTCCACGTAACGCCGCTGACCCTCCGCGTAAAGCGTATCGAATGCCAGTGAAGATTTGCCCGATCCCGACAGTCCGGTAATAACGACCAGCTTGTTACGCGGCAGATCGAGGCTGATGTTTTTCAGGTTGTGCGTGCGTGCACCACGTATTCTTATGGATTCCATGAACTATCTATGTATCAATCAACCTGCTAATATACCCAACTTTTTAGGAATATCACAACCTGATTCATGTCTGCTTCATCTTCATCTGAAAAAATGTCTCCGGTGGAATTGCGTGCAACCATCGGCCTTGCCGGTGTGTATGGCCTACGCATGTTTGGTCTGTTTATCATTTTGCCGGTGTTTGCTTTTTACGCTGAGGACCTGCCCGGTGGAGACAACTATACATTGGTCGGCATTGCGCTTGGCGCGTACGGACTTACTCAAGCTGTTTTGCAGATTCCTTTCGGCTGGTTGTCCGATCGTATCGGGCGCAAGCCGGTCATCTACCTCGGGTTGATTTTGTTTGTTGCCGGTAGTTTGATCGCGGCTGCGGCAACCGATATTTACTGGGTGATAGCGGGCCGGGTCATTCAAGGTGCCGGTGCGATTTCGGCGGCAGTGATGGCGCTGGCAGCGGATCTGACGCGCGAAGAACATCGCACCAAAGCGATGGCGACGATCGGCATGACCATCGGTACGGTTTTTGCCATTTCTCTGATTGCCGCGCCGGTGTTGAATCAATGGATAGGCGTGCCGGGGATTTTTGCCATGACCGGTGTTTTGGCCATGCTCGCCATGGTCGTCGTTAAGAAGGTTATTCCCGATCCGGTTATCAGCCGCTTTCATTCTGACACTGAAGCATCGCCGGCGAGTTTTATCGATGTATTGCGCAATACTCAGTTGCTGCGCTTGAACTATGGTATTTTTGCGTTGCATGCGGCATTGATGGCATTGTGGCTGGTGATACCGCTGACTTTGCGTCAGGCAGGCATGGCGGCAGAGGATCATTGGCAGATTTATTTGCCGGTTTTGATTTTATCCGTCATTCTCATCGTTCCAGCCATTATTTATTCCGAAAAAAAGGCTAAGTTAAAACAGATTTTTGTTGCGGCGATTGCGTTATTGCTAACCGGACAAGTGTTGCTGGCGGTGACCTCCGATTCCATCTGGGGGACGGCCGCAGCACTTTTGGTTTTTTTCACCGCCTTCAATTTGCTCGAAGCCAGTTTGCCGTCCTTGATTTCGAAAATCGCACCGGTAGGAGCCAAAGGAACAGCCATCGGCATTTACAGCAGTACGCAGTTTTTGGGCACATTTGCCGGTGCTGCGGCGGGCGGTCATTTGATGGGAACGTATGGCAGCGATGCACTCTATGTATTTTGCGGATTGTTATTGGCAGTATGGTTGATGCTCGCCGCTACGATGCAAGCACCGGCCGCGGTGCGCTCCAAGATGTACCATGTGAATGAAATGGATGCGGATCAGTCGGAAGAACTGTCACGCCAGCTGGCGGCGATACCCGGTGTGTTTGAAGCCTTGGTATTGGTTAATGAGCGTGTGGCGTATCTGAAAGTGGACATGAAAGGTTTCGACGAAGAAAAAGTGATTAAATTGCTTGAGGGAGGAAACATAAATGGCGTCAGTCAATAAAGTCATACTCATCGGTAACTTGGGGAAAGACCCGGAAACCCGCTATATGTCAAATGGTGAAGCTGTTACCAATATTACGCTGGCAACGACTGATACCTGGAAAGATAAGAATGGCGAGAAGCAGGAAAAAACCGAGTGGCATCGTATCACTTTTTATCGCAAGCTCGCGGAAATTGCTGGTGAGTATTTGAAGAAAGGCCGTTCTGTTTATGTCGAAGGCAGATTGGAAACCCGCAAGTGGACCGATAAAAACGGTGTGGAGCGTTATACGACGGATATCATTGCCAGTGATATGAAAATGCTGGGGAACCGGTCGGGAAGCGGCAGTTTTGAGTCACCACCTGATCATGAAGAAGACAATTCAGTTTCTAACCGGTCATCTTCAGCCAAGGCACCTACCGGATTTGATGATATGGATGACGATATCCCATTTTGACCTACCAAAAACGTAATTGGTTGCTAACGTTTTTCGGGCAAACGGACTATTTCCATTCGTGGTTCTGTTGCTGAGATACTTGATTGCCGCCGGGGAGGTAATGAAAATTCAATACTTTCGATACTGCCGCCAATTTCTCTGGCCATGTTCCTGAACTCAAGAGCCAGCATGCATTTTGGGACAATGAATGTTTGCTTGAATCCAGACTTGAAATGAACAAGAATTTTCATAACTTTTTTCCAGGTAAATTTTATTTATTAAGGGTTTATTAAATAAATTAACAGCAATGAAGCTGTTTCTACGACCTAAAAAAAATAAACTTTAGTGGATATTGGTTATGGTTTCTTTTTGCTAATGGTTTACATGCTAGATATCAATTTTAATTGATGTTTTTGTATTCGATAAATTTTTCCTTTAAGGAAAACTCTGAAAAAGGTAACGAGTAGTGGTTAAGCAAAGCGAAATCTAGTAAAAACGCAGCAGTTTTTCAGAGTTTCCCCAGCTTACTGGCAATATTTCCCATCAGGATATTAATTATCCCGATACAGTTAACCCGGTCAGCATACGGATTCCCGCTTCAAAATTCCTTATTTCCGAGCGCTCGAGCAGTACACACGGCGTGCCGGAATACTTGCAGTAATGTTTCACGGTGAAAAAAACTTCATGGTTAATACAGTCAACCGGACATATGATCATGTCCGCTTGCTTCAAGAATCGGGGTAGGTCTTCAAAATTATCGTGTGAGTTGCCATGAAATGCTATAAAGCAACCACCGCAATTTTTTACTAACCGATGATATTCCGGATAAAGTTTAATTCGACCACCCACACATAAGACAGATTGCCCATATAGCCGGTGATCAGTGTTGTTTTGACAATCCGTCCAATTGTTTTCGCTGTCTGCTTTAGGTGAAAATGTGGCTTTGACCAAAGGTGCCCAATCCATGACAGGGATGCTCTTATTCGATACTGTGCAGGTATTGGTTATTTTCAGATTCGGACAATCGAGCCTTCGCTTCCATGCGCGTAACCATTTTGTGAAATTGCTCAAGTAGCAGGAAAAGAAAGTGCCGGTGAATTCAGAATCTGTAAAATGATGATGAGGAATGGTGCCGGAAGCAGTGACCATTGCCGGTTTCTTAAGGAATTTCATTGTGATGTCTCCAAGAATCAACCATAAGTAAAAAAATGGCTGGCTGACCTGGAGGCAGGCTGGCTGGCTGAAGATGCCGCTGAAAAAGGAAGAGGTAAACTTCAGCGGCAGAGAAAACTAAATCTGACTTTGTAACCAGTTATGAATGCCGATTTTTTGTATGACATCGAGCTGGGTTTCTAACCAATCAATATGTTCTTCGGTATCTTCCAGAATCCGTTCAAAAATTTCCCGCGATACATAATCTTGTGCAGCTTCACAAGCAGCTATTGCTGCAAGCAGCGTGTCGCGTGAAATGAATTCGAGTTTTAAATCGCACGCGACGCATTCTTCCGCGGTCTCTCCAATCATTAACTTGCCAAGATCTTGCAGATTCGGTAGTCCTTCCAGTAACAAGATCCGCTCGATCAGCGCATCGGCATGCTTCATTTCTTCGCATGATTCTTCAAATTCGTGTTTTCCCAGACTGTTGAATCCCCAATTTTTGTACATCCGTGCATGAAGAAAATACTGATTAATGGCGGTTAGCTCATGTTGCAACTGCTGATTCAGCCAGCGAATAATCTCTACGTTACCTTTCATTTTTGGCTCCTAAGATGAGTATGTAATCATGTAATTGGATTTGTAAGAAGGTACTTATTCTGTTATCAAATAATGTATGTTATTTGTTCAACTCAGCATTCGATCAGAAAAGTTTTCCGGCATTACTCCAGATTAAATATCCTTTGGCCTTAAGCTTCGCAATGATTCACGAATAGCCAGATCGCTAAAGACTTACAGGTACAAATATACATGATATGCATCTTTTATCCACTATTTGTTGAGAATCAACTTGCCGTTCCGCGTACGGCGCAGTGAATACTGCTCACCTCTATGCAGGATTAATACTACGTCGCCATTCTTGAATAAGGCATTACTGTCTATTCGCATGTCGGCATCCGGAATGCCAGGCTTGGTCGAACTTCCAATTATTGTATGTGCTTGGTTTAGGGTATTCATTGGTATTAAGAAATTAACGAAATGAGAATGATTCTCATTATAATAATTTCTTGATGAAATGCAAGAAGAAAACAGAAATATTATTTCAGTGATTTTGATAATGAAACATTCATTGGTGGTAAATTCAATTTATTACCGATGTTTGAAGCTATGTTGGTGACGAGAATTGATCGGTGTATACTGCGGGCTCATTGTCTGATTAGTTACAACCTATTGACATGTAAAATGAAAAGAGGCTCTGGGCAGTGTATTGCTAATTATCGTTATAGCCTTTGATATTACGATCATGATTGAACGGCGAAATTTTTATCGAATTCTCCATGTGCAGCCGGATGCGCCGATGGCGGTAATAACGGAGAGCTACCGCGTGCTGACACAAAAACTCGGAAGCAGGGCTGATCTGAATGGCCCAGACTGGAATATCGGCTTACTCAATATTGCCTATAATACCTTGCAAGATCCGCATAAACGTGCAACCTATGATCGCGAATTATTGCAACGCTATCATATTCGAACCCTGAGCCAAGGTGCATTGGGGGTAAATGCGAATTTCGAGATCGAGAGAGGGAGGAATGCTCAACCGGCTGGGTTTAATCAGCGGAATTATTATCGCATACTGCAAGTTCAGCCTGATGCACCAGTGACTACAATTAAAGCGAGCTACCTGACATTAAAAAAAAGCTCTATTCTTCAAAATACGACAGTACTCGATGAGGCCTATCGGATTCTGTCCAATCCCGCGATGCGCGAACAGTATGATGCGGTATTTGCGGGCAGTTTATTTCGTGCGGCGCGGAAAACGGCCCGGCGTAATATCGATCTGACTGAACTTGCTGTCGCGGAAAACGATACAGTGCCGATGGCCATCAAGCATTATCGTCCGGTCATCACACGCTATTGCTCGTTTTGCAAGACACCCAACGTACCGCAAGCTAATCTATATCAAAGTGAGAGCTGCCTCGAATGCGGTAGTCCATTATCGTTATTGCACCAAGAGAATCCGGCAACGCAGCGGACGATGAGGCGGATCAGCATGAGCGGCAGATTTATGTTTTACCTGTTTTGGCCGGGAAAGCCCTGTCAAGGTTTTTGTCAGGATCTTTCCCCCACAGGGCTGCGTTTTATGACCGATGAACTGTTGGACGCCGCTGATATAATAAAAATCGATGCGCCTAATTTTCAGGCAGTTGCGGAAGTAACTCATAAGCGTTATGAAGATAAAGGATTCTCGGTAGGAACACGTTTTATTGCCGTGAAATTTGATCAGCAATATGGAAATTTTGTCACGGTGCACGTATAGATCATATTTATAGAGCACCCATTTTTCTATGAGCGCGAGCACGATTCACTCAACCCTAAGAAAACTCTGAAAAAGGTAGCGGGCGACGGCCAGGTAAGACGAAGTCAGGCGAAAAGCGCAATCAACGAGCGATAAAGAGCATTTTGGGCCTGATTTCAACGCAGCATGGCTGAGTGCGATAGTTTTTTAGAGCTTTCCTAAAGTAAATTGACGGGTATCTTGAAATAAACAATACCGTTTGCCTCAGGTGGTGGCAGTTGGCCCGCCCTGATATTCACCTGTAACGAAGGAAGCAGTAAGTTGGGCATGTCCAATGTCGCATCGCGCTTGTTGCGCATGGCGACGAAATCGTTTTCATTGATGCCGTCATGAATATGAATATTCTGAACGTGTTGTTCGGCCACGGTGCTTTTCCATTCGGCCGCGCGTGAAGCGGGCGGATAGTCGTGACACATATATAGCCGGGTTGTTGCCGGAAATGCGAGTAATTTCCGGATGGATTTGAATAACTGATGCGCATCCCCGCCTGGAAAATCGGCGCGTGCAGTGCCGATGTCCGGCATGAAAAGCGTATCACCGACAAAGATGGCATCGTCAAATTGATAAGCCAGATCAGCAGGTGTGTGACCTGATACTGCGATGGCTTTGGCCGCCAATTTTCCTACCTGAAACGCTTCGCCGTCAGAAAATAAGTGATCGAAATGATGACCATCGGGAATGAATTCGTCGCCAAGATTGAAGATTTTCTTGAAAGTCTCCTGTACTGCAGGAATGCGATCTCCGATACCCGTCTTCCCGCCCAGTTGATTTTTAAGATAGTCAGCGGAAGATAAATGATCGGCATGCACATGCGTTTCCAGTATCCATTCAACCGATAGTCGTTGCTCGTGAACGAAAGCGATCAGTTTGTCAGCCGAATGCGTGCGGATCCGGCCAGCTTTGGAATCGTAATCCAGAACCGGGTCTAAGATGGCGCAACTTCCACCCGGTTCATCAAAAACAACATAACTGATAGTCCAAGTTGCCGGGTCATAAAATGCTTGAATATCGGGTTTCATTTTGTTCTCCTGCTGTTATATTATTAAGAAAATTCTGACAATCTTTTTTACAATATATAATATTGTATATAATTTATAGTGAATTGTATGGGATATTGAAAGGAGATGGTATGTCGATCAATTACGATTTAATACCTTGGCATGCGGCAGCTGGCGGGGTAACGATAGGAATAGCGGTCGCTTTGCTATTGCTATTCAACGGCCGGATTGCAGGCATATCGGGTATCGTGGGCGGATTATGCCGGATGCAAAAAGGTGACATCAGCTGGCGCATCGCGTTTATTTGCGGATTGATATTATCGGTTGTTGTCTGGAAATCATTTTTTGCTCTACCACTCATACAGATTGAAACAAGTCATGTGATGCTGGTGCTGGCAGGTTTATTAGTGGGGTATGGCACTCGGTTCGGTTCGGGATGCACCAGCGGCCATGGGGTTTGCGGCATATCAAGGCATTCACCACGTTCGATTGCGGCAACTGCGGTATTTATGCTGACCGGTTTCGCGACGGTGTATCTGATAAGGCATGTTTTTTAATCTGAACAAGTTGATTTGCGGAGGACAAAAATGCTGAGCGTGACGTCTTTGCTTGCGGGAGTTGTGTTCGGTCTGGGGATTATCGGGTCAGGCATGGTTAATCCAGCAATAGTCCTGGCATTCCTTGATATTACGGGAGACTGGGATACCGCACTGCTCTGGGTGATGGGTGGAGCTGTGACTGTTGGTTCAATCGCTTTTGCACTGGCAAAAAAGCGCAAACAATCCTTTCTGGGATCATCGATGCAAATACCCGCCGTTACCAAAATTGATAGCCGCTTGCTGGCGGGAAGTTTTATGTTTGGAGTTGGCTGGGGGATCGCGGGTATCTGCCCCGGACCAGCCTTGGTGCTGATCGGGACGGGCAGCAACGATGCGGTGATATTTCTCGTTGCTATGTTAGCGGGTATGGGGATCTATCAAATCACACAAGATCATAGTTGATTTTCCGGAAATAAATTAAAATTCTTGTCATTCGATCAATTTTTGTTTTGTGTCATAAATTTATTAATAGATGTTAATGTTAAACAAGAAGAAATTATGAAAACAGAATTAGTCTTACCCGATATTGCGGCACTGCATGCATCTGCATCGGAAGCCTGTGCTCTGCTAAAAATATTGGCTAATGAGGACCGCTTGCTTATTTTATGCGAACTTAGCAAAGGAACGCGCAATGTAGGGGAGCTGGAAGAACTGCTGAGTATTCATCAACCCACATTATCGCAACAACTGACCGTGCTGCGCGAAGAAAATCTGGTAGCGACGGAGCGCAGGGGAAAATATATCTATTACAGTTTGGCAAGCATAGAAGCCACTAAAATTATGGAGACTTTGTTCAGTTTGTACTGCAAAGATCATTCGTAATCATTCAATCGAGTGAAACCCCTGACGTATCGTTACATGTGCCGTAAGTGGAAGTTTTGCTGATGGCATGGTACTGATGCAATTGCATTGCTCTTCACCGCCGGTGTTCTACTTGGAGCTTTGATCGAGCGTATTTTTGCTTGTTAATTTGTTTGCGGACTCGAAACTACAGCAAGAATTTGCTGTAGTCTTAGGGAAGCGCCGATTAATTCGGCGAACGAGATGAGGCGATAGGTGTACGGAACGCAGCGACCGAGACCTATTAACAAGATAGGCGAGAGAGTGAGTACCGCGCAACGAATCGATTCGCTCGTACAGTCAATTAATCAGCGTTTCCTTAGGAAAGTTTTGAGAATGCAGATTACTCCGGGTGTTCTTGCGGGTATATCACATTCAGTTCAGCATGATTTCGCGCAGTTTTTCTTCCAGTGGCGGGCGCAAACCCGTTTTGCGGGCTTCCTCAATCGCTACTTCGGGATCGACGCCTTTACTGATGCGATAACTCGCCCACATGGCACTGGCGCGGTTACCCGAACCGCAATGAATCAGTACCGGTGTTTCCGCAGATTCGATTGCTTTGGTGAATTGAGCCACTTGCTCCTTAGTGATGCCGGCAACAGTCGTCGGAATGTTGACATAAGCTATGCCGACCGAATCAACCAATCCTTTTTCTTCGGCAGTTCCTTCGTTTTTGGTGCGTAAATCAATAACCGTTTTGAAGCCTGTGGCTGCCAATGCTTGCACGCCACCATCGCTGATCAGTCCGGATATGGCGATTTGTTCCGTAGCGCGGCTGTAATTTTGTACTGGAGTTACCTGATGTGCGAACGGCACCCGGCCTCCCGAAGCTTGTGTCAGGCCGGTAAACAATATGCCCGTCAGCGTCATCAAAATGATAGAGTATTTCATAGAAAGTCCCATTTGCTGTGTTAAGTGGAAAAACTCATTTTCATTGTAGCCGGACTGAATAATGAAGTACACAGTATTTCCGCCGGTTCCGGTCTATTGGATCGGTGCGCGATGCGATCGGACAAATTTCATCAAAGGTAACGCTTATGCCGCATGAACACGATTCAGCAGCCAATCGAACATCGACATGGCATAGCGCATCCTCGCAGCAAGTGCTGGATGCGCTGAATACCGGGAGCGATGGATTATTGCAAACGGAAGCGCAGCTGCGTCTCGAACGTTATGGCGCAAACCGCCTAAAGCCGCCGCAATCAAGAAGTGCCATTACCCGGTTTTTGCTGCAGTTTCATAATATGCTGATTTATATCCTGTTGATTGCATCCGTGCTGACCGCATTTCTGGGGCATTGGGTCGATAGCGGCGTTATTCTGGGCGTGGTGGTAATCAACGCTGTCATCGGCTTCGTGCAAGAAGGCAAAGCGGAAAAAGCGCTCAACGCGATCCGGTGCATGCTGTCGCTTCATGCGACGGTATTGCGCGATGGGCAACGAATACAGCTTGCGGCGGAGCAGCTGGTACCCGGCGATATTGTCCTGCTGCAATCCGGCGACAAAGTGCCTGCCGATTTGCGCTTGCTCAACTGCAAAAACTTGCGCATCGAGGAAGCGGCACTGACCGGAGAATCGGAAGCGGTTGAGAAATCCATTGCAGCAGTCGAGGCCGCGGCGGCTATCGGCGACCGGCTTTGCATGGCCTACTCCGGTACGCTGGTGGTTTACGGTCAAGGATCGGGCGTCGTGGTTGCCACCGGGCAGCAGACCGAGATCGGCCGCATCAGCCAAATGATCGCGCAGGTCGACAAGCTGGCTTCGCCGTTATTGCGGCAAATGGCAAACTTTGCCCGCTGGCTGACGCTGGCTGTTTTATCGCTGGCGGCCGGTATTTTTGTTTATGGATTCTTATGGCAAGACTATCCGCTCAATGAAATTTTTATGGCGGCGATCGGTATGGCGATCGCCGCCATACCGGAAGAATTACCCGCCATCATGACGATTACATTGGCGCTCGGCGTGCAGAATATGGCGCGGCGCAGTGCCATTGTACGCAGACTTCCGGCGGTGGAAACACTGGGTGCCGTGACGGTCATTTGTAGCGACAAAACCGGCACGCTGACGCGCAACGAAATGACCGCGCAGCGCGTAATGACCGCGGACGATCAATGGCAGGTGAGCGGCGCGGGATACGCACCGCAAGGCAGCTTCAGCCGGAATGAAGAGCAGACTCAAGTTGCTCACCATCCCGATTTGCAGGAACTTTGCCGCGCCGGGTTGCTGTGCAATGATGCAGCGTTACACCAGTGCGGCGATGCCTGGGAAATTCACGGCGATCCCACCGAAGCCGCGCTGGTGACATTGGCCATGAAGGCGGCACTCGAT
This sequence comes from Pseudomonadota bacterium, assembly GCA_018241205.1. GTDB lineage: Bacteria > Pseudomonadota > Gammaproteobacteria > Burkholderiales > Nitrosomonadaceae > Nitrosomonas. The sequence goes on along the minus strand of JAFEEI010000090.1, from coordinate 8,950 downwards.
CCTGGCCGGGAGCACGAAACGCTGCCGCGCATAGACGTCATTCCCTTTGAGTCGGAACATCGCTTTATGGCGACATTGCATCATGATCCTGCCGGACATGGTCTCATTTATGTCAAAGGCGCGCCGGAGAAAGTGCTGACGATGTGCAGCCAGCAACGCAGCCGAGGGGAGGATCGCCAGCTGCAGCTTGATTTCTGGCACGCCAGAATACGTCAGGCCAGCGAGAACGGGCAGCGTGTTCTTGCCATTGCAAGCCGCGTGATGCCGGTAAAACAACAAACTGTGACATGCTCCGACGTGGAAAGCGGATTCACCTTGCTTGGGCTGGTCGGTATTATGGATCCGCCGCGGGACGAAGCCATCGCCGCAGTGCGGCAATGCCATAGTGCGGGTATTCGCGTCAAGATGATAACCGGGGATCATCGCATCACTGCCGGCGCGATCGGCGCAAGCCTCGGTATTGGCGATGACCGGCGTGTGGTGACAGGAATTGAGCTGGATAATATGGACGATACACAGCTACGGCAGATAGTTGCGGATGTGGATATTTTTGCACGCGCAGACCCCGGACATAAGCTGCGTCTGGTTACCGCACTGCAAGATAACGGCGAGATTGTCGCCATGACCGGCGACGGTGTGAACGATGCGCCGGCGCTAAAACGCGCCGATATCGGCGTAGCGATGGGGCAGAAAGGCACCGAAGTGGCCAAGGAAGCGGCCGAAATGGTGTTGACGGACGATAACTTCGCGTCGATCGCGCACGCCGTGGAAGAGGGTCGTACGGTCTACGATAATATCCGTAAAACGATGGTGTATGTGCTGCCGACCAACGGCGGCGAGGCCGGTTTGCTGATATTGGCCATTATGCTGGGAATGGCGCTGCCGATTACGCCGCTGCAAATTTTATGGATCAACATGGTGACGACGGTGACGCTGGCAATTTCTCTTTCGTTTGAGCGCCCCGAGATGAGCGTCATGACGCGCCCGCCGCACGATCCACACGCCCCTGTTTTGTCCGGATTGCTCGTCTGGCGTATCACTTTTGTCACACTATTGATGATCGGCGGCAGTTTTACTTTGTATTTCTGGGAATTGGCGCAAGGCTCCAGCGTTGAGCTGAGCCGTACCGTTGTCGTGAATGTGTTGGTGATGTATGAAATCGTCTATTTGTTCAATTGCCGCTATCTGATTGCATCCGTATGGTCGCGCCAAGGGCTGCTGGGTAATCGCTATGTGCTGTTGGCAGTCGGTTTGTTGCTGATATTGCAGTTGCTGTTTACTTATTCGCCCGTCATGCAGCAGCTGTTTGGTACCGTCGCACTGGATGCCGCAACGTGGGGACGTATTATTGCAGTCAGTTTGTTATTATTTCTGATGATCGAGTTTGAGAAGTACTTGCTGCGGTATAAAGGCGTGAAGAATTTATGAAGAGCCGATTTAAACGATTAAGAATAAATTGGCTCTTTTCATCGCCGGTTAGCGAATACGTATTACAGCGCCGCCAGGAAAGCGACGAGATCCGCTTTTTCGCTTTCGGTCAAACCGATATTGAAGCGGGTATTGTAGAACTCAACTACGGATTGTAAATCCGGTGCAGAACCGTCATGGAAGTAAGGCGGACGAGAGGCGACTGCGCGCAGAATCGGTCCTTTGAAGCGGCCGATGTCTTTCCATTTACCGGTGAGCAATGCACGGCCTGGGTCGGTGGTTTTGACGATTTCACCGGTCGTTTTGTTTTTCAAGGTATACAACGGCATATCCGGTGTGCGGCGCGATTCATCGGCAACACCGATGTCGAGCGGCATTGGTGTGGAGTGATTGCCCGAATTTGGCGTGTTGTGGCACGTCGTGCAGGTACCGGCCAGCTTGCTGACACCCAAATCGTCGTTAATGCCTTTTACGTTCTTGATAATGATCGGCTTGCTATTGAATAGCGCTTGGCCGCGTGCAATGGCGGCACGTGCCCCTTTGGTGCTGTGCGGCGATTTATTTGCTTTGAAGCGGTTCCAGCTGTCATAGAGTGACATCGCGGTGGGGTTGAACGGTTTGTGTGTTTTGTAATCACCGGCCAATGTGTCGTTAACGCCGAAGTAATATTTTTGCTTGGTGAGTGCTTTGGGGCCGCCGAGTGCGTCTTCTTCCGTGAGGTCGCCGGCATCGTTGTCACGAATTTGCGCGGTGAATAATCCGGATTCGAATGCCACGATCGCGTTGCGTTCTTCTTCGGTCAGATCCCGTAGCGCTTCGGCATGGCCCCGTGTGGCGTGATTGGCTTGGGTGCCCAAGTCAAACGATACCGGAGAGAAACAAGTCGATGTGCCATAAATACAATCACCGGAGCCTGGCTTCAGCGTTGTTTCGCGGCCATCCCACATGACGGTGCTGAGAAACTTCAGGTTGGTCGTCGGCATCGGGCGGCGGAATAAAGACAACTCGGTTTCGCTGGCGAACCCGTACGGATCGTCGGCTTCGATCAATTCAAATTCAGCGTTGCTGGGAATGCCGATTCCGACGCGGATGTTGGCTTTGTTGAGGAGCATGCTGTAGGCGGCACGGCGCTTGTCAATGGTGGTTACATCCGCAAGCGGGGAATTGGCACCGTCAACCAAACGGAAAAGCGGATCCAACCCTTGTGTTTTGTTGAAGATTTTTTTTACCGCTTTCGGCGTGATTGTCCATCCTTGTTCGGGAGCATGGCAGGAAGCACAACTGCGGCCATTGGTTCCGATGTTTTTAAAAAAAGGATTGTTAAGATCGATAAAACCTGCCGTGCTATAGGTTGCATCTTTACCATGGCTGTTTTCCGAGCTGAACATATTCGGCAACCGATTGGTATTATGACCGCGATCACGATCATCGTCATGATCGTCTTTTGCGAATGCCGACGCTGCCAGCATAAAGAATAATGCGGAGATTACTTGTAATCTCACGATGTTGCTGCTTTGCATCAATTAACTCCTATTGGTGGATAAAAAACGAGCTAAATTTTTTTCAAAATTTAGCTCAACGTAATGTTCAGTAATTGCTGAAAATGGCGCGTAGTCTAATTGAATTGATAATGACTGTCTATAGTCATATTGACCTAATGGTTATAGTATAAGTAAACTACGGAAACATCTCTGTGAGGAAAATCACACAAAAAGATATGATTGACTCAGGTTTTTAATGTTGTTTTGAAATAGAGGGATAAAGTAAAAGGAGTCGCCGTGTAACTGGTTTAGCACGATGAGCTGTGACTGGAGTAAATTTTGCAGGTGAAGGTTAGGTATAGAATTCGGAATTTTGAATGTGTCAACGCCGACCATCGTACCAGATCGGCAGTTTTTTCTTGTTCTGCAAGGTCTTGCGCGGACTGAACATGACGCTGAAGAGTTGTCCGGCGATTTCCCGGCCGGTATAGAGTTTGACTTTGCGTGGTGAAGTAACGAGTGGATGGCGGGTCAGGATGGTGAATTTCAAACCGTGTTTGTGCCCCCATTTTTTCAGCAGTTCGCTCAAATCGATTTCGTCGGCGGCAAACAATTCCTGGTTAAAACCACCCACGTCGCGGAACGCGTCACTGCGGCATACGACTAATGCGCCGGATGCCCAGTGGAAGGTGACTGAGCACACAGTCCATAGCCGCATCGCGGCATTACCCCACCACGGCAAATCAGGCATGTGCATAACGCTGCCGCAACCAACGTGCTTTCTGCTTTCGATCATGTGCAGAATATCGGCGACCATGCCGGGATTCAACAAGCTGTCGGCATCGACGAACAGCAACCAGTCTCCCGTGGCGGCTGCCGCTCCGGTATTGCGTGCGCGGCCGATCTGATTGATCGGTTCAAACACGACTTTTGCGCCGGCCCGTTGCGCCAGTTCCGCGGTTTTGTCGGTGGAATTGTTGTCCACGACGATGACTTCATGGGTAAAACCGGGTTTCCGGTTGGCGCTGACGGATTCTTCGATCGAATGCAAACAATCGAGGATCAGTTGTTCTTCGTTAAAAGCGGGGATAACGATCGACAGATGCATGAATCAATGAGGTAACTGAGAGGATGAATCACAGGAGAGCGGCAGAACCGCTCTCCTGTGCGAGATTAGAACTCGCCTTGTTTGATGTACGGCTGTGACCACAGGATGACTTGCATCAGCACGGATTTACGCCATGCATCTTGCATGCGATCGACATCGTCACGGGAATGACCGCCTTTTTCCAGGAACGGACGCAGTGTGGTGGTGATCGGGATCAACAGCGCAAAAATATAATGCACATGAATGATCGGTACGCATTTCACATTGTCGGTGGTATTTTTCTTGGTGGTATGGTGGCGTAAACCGATTTCGTGTTGATAGTTCAACCAGTCCTGGTTGTATTCGGCGTTGGCGGTATCCAGAATCCATTGACCAAAGCGTTTGCGCACACCACCGAGATAGTCCATGTTGGGCTGGCCGTCGGCTGCATTGGTGAAGTAATGCAGCAGGAAAGGGGTTGAGCCGACAAAACCATACCATACGTCGAGAATTTGCTCGACTTGATCCTTCAGCACATCGTGCGACATTTTCAAATAACGTACATCATCGTCGCCGAACAATGAGGCTTGTTTCAGTTTGGCGAAATCGTCCATGGATACGGGAGATTTTTCCACAGCGGCGGTACCGTAGGTATAGCCAGGAATATTGGTTGCCATAAGATTTCCTTTTTAAGTATTAAAGATGTTAATCGTCATAACTAGCAATGGTTATTGCCAGTTACGCATTGGATATCATGCGGTTACGCAATGAATTCTTATTAAATTATATAAAAAAACGAATCGAGTGAAATTTGCAACGCGGATTCTACAGGATTGATAATTTGTGCGGGTAGTCTTTTTAAAATTAGGGAAACGCTGATTAATTGACTATACGAGCGAATCACTTCGTTGCGCGGTACTCGCTCCCTCGTCTATCTTGTTGATATGTCTCGGTTGCTGTGTTCCGTGCGCCTCGTGCTTCATCTCGTCCGCCGAATTAATCAGCGTTTCCTTAGCCGCTTTATGTTTGCAATAACGCATCGAGCCAGACTTTCCAGCGCCGGTATTTGCTTGCCAGCGCACTGGTACCGGCAAGAACTGCAATTTCTTCGGCATGCCGGTGGCATTTTATTTTATGTTTACTAGCGAGCAATGCCGCACCCAGCAGGCTTGCTTCCTTTTGCTGCAAATGCCAAACCGGACAGGGAGCGCATTGCGCGATGCCCTGCTGCAGACAAAGCAGCTCGGACAATCCGCCTGACAAGTAGACTCGGGTTAACGGCGAGTGATGGTGAAAATCTTCCAGGATACGCGCCACGCGGAAAATAACCGCTTCCAGCAGCAACGCAGCAATTTGTTGTGCGTTCAGTCCCGCTGGGGATGTAGAAAAATGTATACCCCAATCGCTGCGGAAATACGGCGCGCCTAAACCGCTGGGTTCCGCCAGGCAGAAAATATCGTTTTGTGCCAGATCTTCCACACCACAATCCTGAACCGGATAGGGCGCGAGTGCGGCAGCGATGGAATTGAGCGTGCCTTCAACGGCAAACCGTGTTTCCCGCTGGTTATCCTGATAAACCAAGGTGTGCAGGTAACCGTCAAACGCCGGTGTGCCCGGTGCAAGGGAGCGGATCACGAAACCGCCGGTACCTAGATTCACTAGGGCTTCGCAAGCGTGATCGGTCAAGCTGGCGATCAGCGCGGCCGATTGGTCGCCGACGCTGGCTTGCAGCGTTAAGCCGATGTTCAATGGTAAATTCAATTCGCTGGAAGGCTTGATGTGCGGCAAAATCGAGCGGGGAATGTCGAACAGATGGCACAAAGTATCCGACCATTGCTGCTGGCGGATATCCATCAGCAGCGTGCGCGCGGCCATCGACGCGTCGGTGACAAAATGCGCACCATTGGTCCAGCGCCAGATCAGGAAAGTATCCAATGTACCGGCCAGCCATTCGCCTTGAATCAGCTTTCCGCGCCATGCCGGATTTTCTTGTAGCAGCATGCTGAGTTTCGGGGCGAAGTAATAAGGGGTCAAACGCAATCCGGTCAGCGTGTGCAACGTGTTCGTGGATGCATGTAAGCGCTCGCAACAACTTTTTCCCCGGTCATCCTGCCACGAAATCAACGGTGTTACCGGTTCTCCGCTGGTTTTATCCCAGATCAGAAAGGACGAACGTTGGCTGCACAATCCCAGTGACGGTTTCTCGCCGGTTTGGGTCATACAAGTTTGCAAAACATGCTCGGCGATGCATACGTATTCCATCGCATCGCTTTCATACCGGCCCTGACGGTGATCGATTGCCGGCACAGGCTGGGTGACGATATGCTGTAGGTTGCCTTGCTGATCGAGTACGGCGGCTTTGATCGATGTCGAACCCAAATCGAGGGCAATCGCTGCGATCAATGTGCGATCCATAGCGTGCGGCAACGCTCGATTTCCTGATGCAAACGTGCATCATCCCATGACATGGCAGCCGCCACACGCATTGCAATAGGCTGCAACTGATCCTCGCTCAGATTGGTGAGGATCAGCAGCGGCAGGCGGCGGCGTAACAGGTCGTCGAGATGAAAGGTCATTTCGTTCGTTGCGCAGTACATCAGATCGGCAATAATAAACGGCAGCGGTGGAATGATGCGTTGCGCCAGACCGGCATCTGCCTCGATGCTGCGAAAAATTTCAGCGGCGCGCGTACCGTGACGGCGCAGCAGCCATTTGGCGCTTTCCGTATCGATGCCTAGCTGTGTCGCGCGGTGTTGCATCGTGCTAAACCATGCTGGGAAATGCTCCTGTGGCGCCCACGGAAAGCGTTTGTACTGTGTGGCGCAAGGTTGTGCAATGCCTAACTGAGCGCACACTGTGTCGACGATATGGGCGGCATCCTGGCGCGATGACGTGATTTTCCCGCCGATGGCATAGTGCACGCCGTTGGTGGCGGTTTTCAATTCCCAATCGCGGCTGACCGTAGAAGGTGAGCTGGTGGAAGCGGTTTTAGCAGGTTGCTTAAAAACCCGCACACCGGCAAAACGGCCGATGATGTCGGCTTTGCGCCACGGCGTTTTCAGATAACCGTTAGCAGCGGCGAGCAGATAATCGATATCGCTGTCATCGACACGAACCGATTCCATATCGCCGTTGAAATCGGTGTCGGTAGTACCGAGCAGTGTTAGGCCGTACCAGGGAATCATAAAAAACACCCGGCCATCGGATTGCGCAGTCAGCAGCAAGGCTTCATCGTTCAGCACGGCGGGCATGAGCAGGTGAATGCCTTTCGCTAAGCGGCACCAGTCGCGGCTTGGCGGCTCTTGCGCCAGCCACTGGCCGGTGGTGAAAACGATCTGCTTGGCGCGGATTTCCAGTCCGGTTTGCGTGAGCTGATCGCGGATGATTGCGCCGTCCGCTTTACCATCGGTTTCCAATAATCGCACCAGCTGGCAATAATTGACGCAGTGCGCGCCAGCTGCCTGCGCACCGGCGATGAGTTCCAGCACCAAGCGTGCATCGTCGGTTTGCGCATCGGCATACGTGAAACCGCCTTTCAGTGCAACCTCGGTGAGCGCCGGAAAATGCGCAGTGAATTGTTTTGGATTGAAATAGCGGTGCTGCATGTGCGGTTCCGGATCATGCGCCAGAAAATCGTACAGCGTTAACCCCAGTTTCAATTGCAGGCGGTTTAGGCGCTGCTGCGCGTATACCGGTACGCCAAAACGTAACGGCCAAATGCGGTGCGGCGCGTTATGCAGCAGCAGGGTACGTTCTTTCAGCGATTTGCTGACCAGTTTGAGGTCGTATGTTTCCAAGTAGCGCAGGCCGCCGTGAATCAATTTGCTCGAGGCGGACGACGTGGCGCCGGCCCAGTCGCCTTGTTCGACGATGGCGACTTTCAAACCGCGCAGTGCGGCATCGTACGCGGTCCAGGCGCCGTAAATGCCGCCGCCGCAAATCAGGAGATCGAACGATTGATGTTGTAGCGCTGCGCAATCCCGTTTCATCGGTCGCGCAGCGCCAGCGCTTGTTGCGGTACATCGCTGATCAGAACATCGACACCCAATTGCAAGGCTTTGCCGATTTCGTCATCGCTGTTACAGGTATAAACAGCGATGCATTTGCCGTGTTCGCGCAGCAATCCGGTAAACACACGATCTATGTTTTGGATGGGGATGCAGAATCCGTAGAGGAAAGCATGGGTGTTGAGCAGCGTATGCGCATCCGCAATGGTTTGATCGTCTTCAAAATTGTATATCAGCGGAAATTCCGGCCGGTATTGATGCGCATATTCGAGACTGGGCAGATTGAACGACGAAACGATCATCCGGTTTTGTGGATTTGGGCCGGTTAGATCGAGTGTCTGGCGGATTTTCAGTTGGTGACGGGAAACCGGTTCCCAGTCGCGATTTTTGACTTCGATCAGCAAACGGCAGCGGGTACGGTAAGCGGCCAGAAAATCCTGCAACGTCATCAGGCCTTCGCCGTCCGACTGCGGGTGGATCAATGCGGTCAGCTGGCGGTAATCGAAATCGTCGATGCGCTTGCCGTCCAGGCCGATTTTGTTGAGGAAGCGGTCGTGCCATAGCACGGCAACTTCATCCCGGCTCAACTGCACGTCGGTTTCGATGCCGTCGATAGCGTACGCGAGCGCCTTATCGAAAGCACTGCGAGTGTTTTCAAAGGCTTCCCGGTTTGCGCCGCGATGGGCGAATACTTGGACTTTGTGAGGCGACTGATCATTGTGTTCTGGCATCGCGTGACCGGGCGGCGGTTACATTATTTTGCAGTGGCCTGCAGTAATTCCGCGATGGCAGGGTCTTTAGCCATCTCCACAGCGGTTTTGCCGGTTTTGCTTTTGATTTTCGCATCGGCGCCTTTGGCCAGTAGTGTTTTCACGGTATCGGCATGATCATGGAGTGCTGCCCACATCAACGCGGTTACGCCATCTTCGTTTTGCAGATCGATTTTA
>JAFEEI010000008.1 GCA_018241205.1 Pseudomonadota bacterium | reverse complement strand
TGGATAGAAGGCGATATTACCCGTGCAAAGTTTCCCATGAACCGATTCGACATTTGGCATGACCGTGCAGTGTTCCATTTTTTGACTGATCCGGCAGATCGCCATGCTTATGTCGAGCGTGTCTTAAGTTCGGTTCGGCCAGGCGGACATGTGATTGTTGCCACTTTTGCCGAAGATGGACCAGAAAAATGCAGCGGCCTGCCCGTGATGCGATACCAACCTGAAGCCTTACATGCGGTATTTGGAGATACTTTTCAGCTGGTCGAACATGAAAAAGAGGCACACCACACGCCGTTTGGCACAGTTCAGCAGTTTGTTTATTGCTATTGCCGCAAGAGGTAATAGTTAATCTCCGAATATTTTTAAAACGGCGTATCTTTCCCGGACAGAAGCGCAACTTACTTATCCTGATTACTTCTTTTTGCTAAATGCTTCTGAGATTTCTAAACTTTTAGATTCTTGAAAGATAATCGAAGGCACTAAGCGTATGTAAATCAACTCACCGACCAGCTCCACCAGCGTTTGAGTTACGATTACAACAGATGCCAAAATCCAGCCGTCCGGCAAAGCCAGCGCTAAAGGCAGAACCACCAACGAATTCCGCGTTCCTGCGCTAAAAACAAGCGCTCGTCCTGCCTGTGTGTCCAGGCGAAACGCATATGCCGTTAAGCGAGCAAGAAAGGGCATGACAGCCATGAAGACAATATAAATTGGCACGACTTGTTCCACAATCGGGAGGTACTCTTCTATTCTGCCAATTTGAGATGCTACAACGAGAAGTAATGTAATCGCCATAAATGGCACCGGAAACCACGCCGTGACTTCAAGCCAGATTGCACCGCTATGTCGGCGCTTTGCCCAAAACTCGGTTGATAAAGCAAGTCCAAGAGGAAAAACGATGAGTATAAGAAAAGCCTCAATAAATGGTTCAGCACTCATGACTTTTGCAGCTTGCTCTCCCATGAAAAGCCATAGATACACGGGCAAAAGGAGCATCTGGGTAAGCAGTAGCAAAGGCGTGGAAGCAAGCACAAGCCGGGCATTGCCACGACCAAGATGGGTAAAAACGACAACGTAATCAATACAAGGTGTTAACAGAACCAGATATACCCCGAGTAGCAGTGGCGGATGCTCCGGTAAAAGAAGCGACAAAAACCAAACCACGATGGGTACGATGATGAAATTGACCATCAATAGCGCAGCTGTAAACCGCTTGTTCGCAAACGCTTCGCGCAACTGAAGGAATGGAATCTGAGTAAACATACCGTAGAGCAATACTGCAAGCACGGGGGAAATCAAATACTCCAGACTGGCGCCAAAGCTAGGATGCCATAATCCCAATCCCACCCCGACAGCCAAGGCTACAGCGTATAACCCTATCTGATTTTCTTCGAGTTGTTCTCTTCGCATTATGTTTCCTTAAAATACTTACCGTAATGGTACAGCGGAAAATTTGTGCCATAATTTGGCACAGCGTTTTATTTCAATGATTCTGATCATGTTGACATAACCATTGTAATTCAGTCTACGAATCTCCGATCAGTTCCATATAATTTTAATTGTTCAACGAAGCATCGTTCGCTACCGTCGAGAGGAGTTCTTCATGAGCACTGTTATTCTTGAATCCACGTTAACTTGCCCAGTTTGCGGCTACGCTAAGACGGAAACCATGCCCACGGATGCGTGCCAGTGGTTCTACGAATGCGAACGGTGTCATACTGTGCTTAAGCCGAAACCCGGTGACTGCTGTGTCTATTGTTCCTATGGCACGGTTCCATGCCCGCCCATCCAGGCCCAAGATAAAAGCAACGGTGATCATTGTTGCGGTTAGGCGTGACGCTGTACAGCGCTTTTGCCTGGACATCTCAATGCTTGTCGATGACTAATTACTTTTAGACAATTCCAATAACTTCTCGATGCCCACGGGCTCTTCTTGGAGCAAAGGCACAACGGCATAGCGCTTTGCATGCATGGTGGATACTGTTTTTATATCAGCAAGTTCGTTACTGGCACGCTGACACAATAAGGGAGAGTGGACAGTTGTTGCAGCAACGCTGTTATTGATGATCCAGGCCCACGGTTCAATACCAGCTCGGCGCAAATCGGCTTGCAGGTTGGCAGCTTCCAGCACGGGCGTCGTTTCCGCCAATGTAACAAGCAGTATCTTGGTTTGCTTAGGATTTTGCAGTTGCATCATCGGTGTTGAGTAGTGCACGATGGAAGGGTCCATTTGTTTGATAACTTCGCGATGATAAGCGCCGGTGGCATCCAGTAACAGTAGTGTATGTCCTGTCGGTGCGGTATCCATCACCACGAATTTCTTTCCCGCTTCACGGATAATGCGCGAGAATGCCTGAAATACCGCAATTTCTTCGGTACACGGCGAACGTAAATCTTCTTCCAGTAATGCTCTACCTTGCGCATCCAGATGCGAGCCCTTGGTTTCCAGGACATGCTGACGATAACGTTCGGTTTCAACGTGCGGATCAATCCGGTCAACCAGTAGATTATCCATAACGCCACTGAGCGTTTCGCTTAAATGCGCCGCGGGATCTGAAGTGGTTAAATGGACGGGTAAGCCTCGATGCGCAAGATTGACCGCGATGGCCGCGGCCAGCGTGGTTTTGCCAACACCGCCTTTCCCCATTAGCATGATCAAGCCGCATCCATCCTTGGCAATATCATCCGTTAAATGGGATAAGCTGGGAAATGGAATGGCCTGATGGTTTGATTTATTTTCACCATCGACAGACAGATCATCAACCAATAGTTTCCGTAAGGCTGTCAACCCGACCAGGTTAAACGGTTTGAGTACAATATGATCGCAAGGCAATTGGCTAAGGACTTCCGGTATGGCTGCCAAAGCGTTTTGCTCACGCTGGAAGATTGCAGTTGCCAATGGATCCTGTGCTGTTTCTGCTTGTGGAAACAATCCATTGATGACCAGAAATTGTTTCGTCAATCCAATAGCGGCTAATTCTTCATGTGTCCGCGCTACTTCGCGTAACGTGGCTTGCTGCGCGCGGGCCACCAATACCAGCCGGGTGCGTTGCGAATCGGCGAGTGCATCTACTGCCGCTTTGTATTGTGCGCGTTGTTTTTCTAATCCTGCCAGTGGGCCAAGACATGACGCATTACCTTTGCCCTCCTCAAGAAAATCACTCCATGCTCCAGGCAGTTGCAGCAATCGTATGGTGTGGCCGGTCGGTGCAGTGTCGAAAATAATATGATCGTAATCCGCTGTCAGCGCCGAATCGACCAGCAAAGCGGTAAATTCATCGAAAGCGGCAATTTCGGTCGTGCACGCGCCGGATAATTGTTCTTCGATACCTTTGACCACCGTGTCGGGCAATACACCGCGCACCGGATTGACAATGCGATCACGATAGACTTGCGCTGCTGCTTGCGGGTCGATTTCCAGAGCGGCTAAACGAGGCACTGCGGTAATCGCTGTAATCTTATTGCCAATCGTCATGCCGAACACTTGACCCACGTTGGAAGCCGGATCGGTACTGACCAACAATACCCGCTGACCGGCATCGGCCAGCGTTATCGCCGTTGCGCAAGCCAACGACGTTTTGCCGACGCCGCCCTTGCCAGTAAAGAACAGAAATCGCGGCGGTTGATCGAGGAATTTGAGTTGCGTCATGTAGTTGGTTCGGGTTTGCGTTAGCAACAGCCGCCGCAGCAACTGGACTCTTCGGTTTCTTCCTCCACAGCAACGCCAGTCCAGCGCGCCAGTTCACCGCGATTTGGATAGCGGCCTGCCAATGCTACTTCTCCATCTACGAGAATCAATGGCAGCGCTTCAGCACCGGAACGCTCCAGGAATGCTTTCACTGTGGAATTATCCGCAAAAGCCATCGGCTGTTGTGCCAGATTAAAGCGCTCAATGGCAGCACCTTGTTGTTTGGCCCAGTCGACATCAGCGGAAAAGTTGATTAATTCACGATCAGCATCGGCACCGCAAACGCCTGAGCTACAACATAAGGCAGGGTCAAATATCTGTATGGTGGTCATTTTGGTTCTCCATGAGTAAAGTTAATAAAGTTGATGCAATTTGTTTTTGTACGGTTGTTGTGATTTTTCGGTGGTAATCTCACCGAATATTAAGCCACATTGCAAGGGCAGCCAGCGTGACGAGCAATACCGGAACCGTCAACACAATCCCCACCTGGAAATAATATCTCCAAGTGATAACCGTATTTTTCCGCGCTAGTACATGCAGCCATAACAAGGTTGCCAGGCTGCCAATCGGTGTGATTTTCGGCCCCAGATCGCAACCGATCACGTTGGCGTAAATCATCGCTTCCTTTACCACGCCGGTTGCACTGGTTGCGTCGATCGACAACGCGCCGATCAGTACCGTGGGCATATTGTTCATGATAGACGATAAGAAAGCAGCCAGAAAACCGGTGCCAAGCGTTGCTCCCCACACGCCATAACTGGCGAAGACATCAAGCAGGCTGGTAATGTACCCGGTCAAGCCTTCATTACGCAAACCATACACCACTAAATACATTCCCAGTGAAAAAATAACGATTTGCCACGGCGCTTCGCGCACCACTTTACGCGTGTTAATCACATGACCATGCGCTGCCACCGCTAGCAGTATGAGTGAGCCGGTGGCAGCCACAAGGCTGATGGGCACACCCAAAGATTCGAGACCAAAAAAGCCGATAAGCAGCAATGCCAACACCACCCAGCCAGCACGAAACGTTGCTGGATCGCGTATTGCTTCAGTGGGCGTTTTGAGTTGACTGACATCATAGCTAGCCGGAATACTACGGCGAAAATAGAAAGTGAGTACTCCCAAGCTACCCGCTATTGAAGCAATATTGACCGGAATCATCACTGAAGCATACTCGGTAAATCCGATCTTGAAATAATCAACCGAGACGATGTTCACCAAATTAGATACCGCTAACGGCAAGCTGGCCGTATCGGCAATAAAACCCGCCGCCATGACGAAAGCAAGCGTAGCAGCCGGACTGAATCCAAGTGCCAGCAGCATCGCCATCACAATCGGCGTTAGAATCAAAGCTGCACCATCGTTGGCGAACAACGCTGCAACCGCCGCACCCAGTAATACTATATACACAAATAATAAATACCCGTTGCCGCGACCCCAACGCGCCACATGCAACGCAGCCCACTCAAAGAATCCCGCTTCGTCGAGCACTAGGCTGATAATAATGATGGCAATGAAAGCCGCTGTTGCATTCCAGACAATATTCCACACCACCGGAATGTCACTGAACTGAATCACCCCAAGCAGCAACGCAGCAGTAGCGCCAAGCAGAGCACTCCATCCGATACCAAGACCGCGTGGCTGCCAGATGACGAGCGCGAGCGTTATGATGAAAATCAGTAGGGCAATCAGCATGTCAATGGCTCACGGTGTCTGAATTTCTGCTTGAAGCAGTCACTTTGGTTGTGACGGTTTGAATTTCAAAATACCGATATAGTCCAGTTTCGTCCGGAAGGCGGAAGGATTTTGCTGCAAATCATCGAGCGGCAGCGATAAAAAAGTCTCGATACCCTCACGCAAGGTTCGATAAGCCTGCGCGAATGCCGCGATGATTTCTTCCTCGGTTCCCGTCGCTTCGGCGGGATCATCGACACCCCAATGCGAGCGTAGCGCGGGCCCGAGATACGCTGGGCAGGTTTCACCGGCGGCGTTGCCGCAAACAGTGATTACTATATCCGGTCTGGTCGGCAAGTTGTCCCACGATTTACTGCAAAGCCCTTCGGTTGTAATACCTTCGCGTTCAAGCAAGGCGAGCGAACGCGGATGAACTTTTCCGGTCGGTTTGCTGCCTGCGCTCATTGCTTGCCAGCCTTTGGGTGCAAGATGATTGAAAGTGGCTTCCGCGAGAATAGAGCGGCAGGAATTTCCGGTGCAAAGGAATAGTACATTCATGATCAGGCCGAGCAACAAGTTTCGGTTTTAGTGGGGATGGCGGTATCCTGTCCAAATACCGGGATTGTGGTCAGTGATTGAAACGCTTCCCAGGCGATGCCTTGCGGATCAACCGTCCAATATTTATTTGACGATGCGTAACAACATTGTGCATTCTGTTGTTCCACAGCAGGCAAACTGGCTTGCATCAAACGCTGGTTTACTTTGGTTAAGGCATCGTCAGAATCAACCTGGATTCCCACATGATCCAAACCCGGCTTTGCACCTCGCGCCGATATGGCGAAATTGATATACGGATCGTCCAGCATCCATTTTACGTAATCCAGTTTGCTGACGGATGGTTCGACACCGAATAGTGCCGAGTAAAAGCGGATATTATCCTGTAAGTTATCGACGGCAATATGGACATGAAAGCGTTTCATCATTGTCTCCTTCGTTAAGTTATTTTTAGCTGTTTTTTTCATCGCAACAAACTTCAACAATGCCGCAGGGTGTACCGGCGCAACAATTCTCGGTGAGATAACCTATTAGCGCATTCATGGTTGCAAAATTTGCCGAATAATAAATGAAGCGGCTTTCCTGCCGGGCAATGACCAGTTCTGCGTGAGTCAATTCTTTCAGATGAAAAGACAGCGTTGCATTGGGAATGCCCAATTCCCTGGCAAGCTGACCCGCCTGAAGCCCGGATTCACCGGCTTGAACTAGCATTCGGAATATCGTGAGGCGGGTTTCATGGGCCAGGGCGGCAAGCGCTTTAATTGCAATATTCATTTCCATCTTTCCAATATATTAGAAATATGGGCCATCGTCAACCCTGGTTGATCTTTCATTTACCTTTTCATCTTGGTCGATAGCAGTATAGGTTCATAAGTAGTTGATAAAAATATCATTGCCATTTTGAGCGCATAAAACAACCTATTAAAATAGAGCTGTATTGCAATTGTAATTGTTTGTGCAGATCACTAAGTTAGTGTTTACTGCGCTGCATAAATTAAGCAGCTTCACTCAAGCGGCCCATTTGCAATACCAGTACGTTTCAAAGTATCTGGTAGCGCCTCAGTAACACCCCAAAACAATCCCACTAATCGCAGCAATCAGGACAGGCGCATTTATGCCCCCGTCTGCTTTTGCTCGCACTGAAAAAGGAGAAAAGAAATGTGTAATCCCAAGTCTACACGGGAGCAGCGGCCTATTGCGCTATTTCCGTTAGGCCAAGTAGTAGCTACTCCCGGAGCTCTGGAAGCACTGGATCAATATGCCATCAATGCAATGGATCTTATCAAGCGTCATCAATCCGGTGACTGGGGCAATGTGCCACTTGGCGATGCAGAAGAAAACCAGCGTTCAATTGAAAACGGCTGGCGCATCTTATCAAGTTACGCCATCAGCGATGATCAGAATCTATGGATCATCACCGAAGCGGATCGCAGCGTCACCACTTTGCTGTTGCCCGAGGAATATTGAAACATTGAAACAGTTTTCTATGTTCTAGCTTTCGGTTGAATTTCAACAAGCTCTTTTCGGGTGTTATGGGAGCAAGATAAATGAAAACACCCAACGTTAGCCTGCCTGCAAACCCAATGCTGGCGGGCCTTTTTTATGCATGTTCAACTTACGATAACTGATCATTATGACGACCGTGATGACTATGTTATCAATTGCTTAGGAGAAATGTTATGCCATTAATTGAAAGACCATCCACTCCACTCACCGATGCCGTGGTGCAAATAATAGGTAAAGACAGCAATGCATTCGCAATTCTTGGCTATGTTCACCGCTGCATTCTGAGTAGTAATCGTCCGGAACTGGCGGATGACTTTATGCGTGAAGCGACTGCAGGTGACTACAACCATCTGCTCATTACCTGCATGCGTTATGTCACCATCAAATAGAGGGATGGGGCAGATGAAAAACAAACTAACTTTATCAAGCAACCATTCTCGCAAGAAAGTCCGAAAATATCTGGCGGCCACGCAAGCCAGGAATACCCGATTGGCTTACCAATACGATATTGCCCATTTCCTGAAAAGCGGCGGCAAAATTCCAGCAACACCTCGATGCGTTGCATCCTATCTGGCGGTTCATGCCAATACATTATCACTGGCGACTTTGAACCGGCGTGTGGTAGCCATCAATCATGCGCATAAAGATAAAGGACTGAAATCGCCAACCCGATCCGCACTGGTGACTGATACTTTGCGCGGTATCCGTCGCATCAACGGCAGCAAGCAGCGTCAAGTCATGCCATTGCTCAAAGCTGATCTGATGAAGATCACGAAAAGACTAACCGGATTGATCGGTATCCGTGACAAAGCATTATTGCTGATCGGCTTTGCCGGAGCATTCCGCCGCTCGGAATTGGTGGCGTTACAAGTGGAGGATGTGCGATTTGTGACGGAAGGTGTATTGATCCATGTCCGGCGCAGCAAGACTGATCAAAATGGGGTGGGACGAAAAGTGGCGATCCCTTTTATCAAAAGCCGTCATTGTCCGGTACGCGCATTAAAAGTTTGGTTGGAAAAATCATGCATCAAAACCGGTGCATTGTTTCGCCGCATGAACCGCTTCGATCAAGTTACTGACTATGGATTATGCTCGGCATCGGTGGCTTTGATCGTCAAACAGCGCGTGCGTGATGCTGGTTTGAATCCGAAACAGTATTCTGGGCATAGTTTACGGGCAGGATTGGTGACCAGTGCAGCACAAGCCGGAGTCAGTTCCTGGAAAATCCGGCAGCAAACTGCGCATAAGTCGGATCTGATGTTGCAACGCTATATCCGCGATAGTCAGTTGTTTCAAAACAATGCGGTCAGCCAAATCTGGTAGCCGGTATGGATGATGAGGAACATATCATGCCCATCCGGCAAGGCAGTATTGATGGACTGTGTGGCGTGTATTCAGTGATGAATGCAACCGAGATTGTCATTGGTAAATTTCACTATGATCCCAAGCTTAAACGTAAAGCCAGCCAGCGAAGAGTTTTATATAAAAACCTGATTGGATACTTGGCTAAGCATGATCTGCTGGAAGATGCGTTGATTTGGGGCTTTAGTGATATTGACGCCAAAGGCGGTTTCATTGATATCGCCATCAAATCCGTCAAAAAGTACCAGAATCGCAAACTGCGCAAACAAATCGCGTTCGATACCGACGATGTGACACTGGATCAATACTGGCAAAAACTGAGCGATCATTTAAGCCAACCGGACTCGGCGGTCATTATCAGCTTGAGCGGCCGCATCAAACATTGGACTTGCGTGAGACAAATTACGCCCAATGCGCTGATTCTATCGGATTCATCGGGTATCCGAAGAATTGCCCGGGATCGCTGCACCATTGAAACGGAAAGCCGGGAAATGTATACCTTGTGGCCGACTTTGACTTATTTATTGTCTCTTGAGTAAAAAATGAATGAGTTTATAGGCTAAAAGCTAACTAATGAGAAGAGTATATATAAATCGCATTATTGGCATGATTTGCTCAATATAATAAGTCTGGATCAATTTTAATCGCCTGACTTATTATTATCAATATGATTTACTATGGGTTAAACGATCCAAATTCTGGAATTTGGTATAAGGATTTTCTTGGTAAATGGAACAAATTTTAGCTGGATATACTATTTGTATAAACTCAAACTTAATCTGTTGTAATTAAAGCAGTTTCAATAGTTTATCTCTGGAAAATCCGTTTTTGGTCACGACATGATGATTAGTAAGAATTCTATCTTTGTAGATGATCAAATCAATACAGATGAAAAATTATCATATGAATTGGTTGTTGATACAATTGCTTATTATGCTAATTAAATATAATTTGTTTATTAACAAACCTGATATCGCTACACTGGAAAAATTGTTCGCGGAACAGGCCTGATCGTGCAGTTTATTCAGTATGGTCCAGATATTCCCGATGCACTTTTGCAAGCGCATGAAGAAGGTCGGGTAGTATTTTTCTGCGGCGCTGGCATTTCCTACTCGGCAGGGTTGCCTGGATTTAAAGGATTGGTAGATGAAATTTACCGTAATGTTGGTACTGTGCCAAATCAACTTGAGGAGAATGCTTATTTTCGCTCACAATATGATGCTACGCTAGATTTGCTAGAGCGCCGTCTCCCTGGGCAGCGTACAGCTGTTCGTACCGCATTGACTAAGATACTTAAGCCAAAATTGCGGCGCAAAGGCGCTACGGAGCCACATGCAGCCTTGTTGCAGCTAGCACGTAGCCGTGAAGGTGTAGTGAGATTGGTAACTACTAACTTCGATCGCATTTTCCAACGCTTGATAGTAAGATCCAAGCCGACTATACCTATATATTCAGCTCCCATGTTACCCATCCCAAAAAATAGTCGCTGGAATGGAGTGGTTTATCTACACGGCCTATTGCCGCAAGAATCTGAAGAAAGTGAACTAAATAAACTGGTACTGACTAGTGGAGACTTTGGCCTAGCCTACTTGACTGAGCGTTGGGCAGCACGTTTTGTTAGCGAGCTTTTTCGAAACTACGTTGTTTGCTTCGTCGGTTACAGTATCAACGACCCTGTCCTGCGTTACATGATGGATGCATTGGCAGCGGATCGTATGCTGGGTGAAATCACGCCCCAAGCTTATGCTCTGGGTGACTGCTTGTCGGGACAGGAAATGGCCAAAACTATTGAATGGGAAGCTAAAGGCGTCACACCTATCCTTTATAATGTGCCCAACGAAAACAATGACCATTCCGCATTGTACCGCACACTTAATGTCTGGGCGGAAATCTACCGTGATGGTGTACAGGGCAAAGAACGCATCGTAGTTGATTATGCAATGACTCGCCCTTCCTCAAGTACTCGGCAAGATGACTTTGTTGGTCGCATGCTCTGGGCGCTATCGCATGAATCCGGTCTCCCTGCCAAGCGATTCGCAGAATTCAACCCGGTACCTCACTTAGATTGGCTAGAAGCCTTAGGCGATGATCGCTACCGCCATGATGATCTGCTTCGTTTTGGAATATCGCCGTGCACCGAGCATGATAACACTCTGTTATTCAGCCTGACACGCCGTCCCACACCATACACTCGAGCACCTTGGATGAGCTTAGTATCGGGTGGTGCAAAGGCCAATCAATGGGATGGCGTCATGACCCAGTTAGCTCGTTGGCTCACGCGACATTTGAATGACCCAGCTCTAGTGCTCTGGTTAGTACAGCGCGGCAGTAGGCTTCATAATGAATTCGTTAGACTAATCGAAATCGAGTTGAACAAGCTAACATCGCTAGAGCGAGAAGGGAATACCGCTGAGTTGGATCGCATTCGTGCCAATTCACCTAATGCAATTCCTGGGGGGCTAATGCGCATACTCTGGAGGCTGTTGCTTACGGGCCGAGTAAAATCGCCCTGGCGTCATTTTGATCTGTATCGTTGGCTTGATTACTTCAAACGCGATGGACTTACTGCCACGCTGCGTCTGGAACTGCGCGAATTGCTCGCACCCAAGGTTGCACTGACAAAGCCCTTTAGCTGGGAGAAGGACGATACCAAGACTAGCGCGCCGGAGAGACTTAATGAATTGATTGGTTTCGAACTTGTGCTTTCCGCAGATCACGTCCACTCATGGCTGAATAACATAGAAAAGTCAGATAGATGGCATGATATTTTGCCAGAAATGGTCAATGACTTCCAACAGCTACTTCGCGATGCGCTGGATCTGCTGCATGAACTGGGAGAAGCTGATGATCGACATGATCAAGCATATTGGGATCTTCCCTCAATCAGTCCTCATTGGCAGAACCGAGGTTACCACGATTGGGTTGCGCTTATTGAAATGCTACGTGATGCCTGGATAGCCGTATATCAAGTCGATCGTGCCCGTGCACGGTATATAGCGCAGAGTTGGTTTAGTCAGCCATACCCTACGTTTAAGCGATTGGCTTTCTTTGCGGCGACGTATGAGGGTGCCTCTCCAAATGGAGAGTGGACAGAGTGGTTGTTAACTGATAGGAATTGGTGGTTGTGGTCATTTGATACTCAACGCGAAACTATGCGACTTTTGGTGCTACAAGGCGCTCAATTGCCAGAAACTGCACGTGCACAATTGGAAGCTGCTATTTTGGCAGGGCCGCCGCGCGAAATTTTCAGAGAGAATATCGAGCCTGAATGGTTGCAGAATCAAGTCGACCGTGCGATCTGGTTGCGTCTTGCTAAGCTCACTTCTAATAGTAGCAAGTTGAGTGATACCGCACATGCTAGATATACAGAACTCTCAATGGCGCACCCCGATTGGCGGATTGCAAATAATGAGCGAGATGAGTTTTTACATTGGATGAGTGGTACTGGCGATCCTGATCATGAAGAAAATCAGAGAGAGATTGATAGGGCGCCACGTAAGCGGCGTGAGTTGGTTGCTTGGCTTCAACGCGAGAAAATAAAAGGGAATAATTCCGAAGACAATTGGCGTGAAACTTGTAGTGAGCGCTTCTTTGTATCGGCCTATGCATTGTGCGATCTTGCGCGCAAGAACCATTGGCCCGCTGAGCGTTGGGGCGAAGCACTACAAGCCTGGAGCAATGAGAAGTTGCTACATCTTTCTTGGCAATACATTGCTCCAATGTTACATGATATGCCCGACAATGTGCTGCTAAGCATCGCCCACAGCGTGACTTGGTGGCTGGAAGCAGTAGCAAAGATATTGGATGATCGGCACGAAACAGTTTTCCTCGAACTGTGCCGCCGCATTCTAGAGATGCAGCATCAGAATAGCATAATGGATACAGATCAACCGATGAATCGAGCTCTCAATCATTCGGTGGGTCAGGTCACGCAAGCCCTGCTGCACTTCTGGTTCCGGCAAGATCCCGATGACAACCAACGCCTTCCGGACAACTTGAAGTTCTTGTTTTCAATGCTGTGTAACACGCACATAGAACAGTATCGCCATGCGCGGGTATTGTTAGCATCGCGTATCATTGCATTGTTCCGTGTAGATCGAGAGTGGACGGAAGCATTTCTTCTGCCGTTGTTCGATTGGAAATCTTCTGCGATTGAGGCACGCGCCACATGGGAAGGTTTTTTGTGGTCACCACGTTTGTATCTTCCGTTGCTAGTCGCCTTCAAAACAAGCTTCCTCGAAACTGCGCAGCACTACCCAGAGTTGAACGATCTTGGTCGTCAGTACGCAACCTTCTTGACCTACGCTGCGCTGGATCCTGCAACCCCATTCACGACAGCAGAACTTACTGAAGCCTTCAAATCCTTGCCGCAGGATGGTTTGCAGAAATGCGCACAAGCCTTGGATTCTGCGTTGGAAGGTGCGGGTGAACAGCGGGAGCAATATTGGAAAAACCGCATCCAGATTTTTTGGCAGAAAGTCTGGCCAAAATCCCGCGAATTGACTTCCAAAGTAATTGCGGAGTATCTCGCACGCCTGGCTATCTCAGCAAGAGGTGAATTTCCTGCCGCGCTGTCTACTGTACGAGACTGGCTTCAGTCCTTGGAGCATCCCGACTACGTTATCCACCTCCTGCAGCAATCGAATTTATGTGTACGCTTTCCTAAGGAAGCCTTACAATTACTTGATGCAATTATTGATAATCAACAATGGGTACCCGATGAACTGAGCAACTGTTTGAATTCCATCGTGCAGGCTTGGTCGGGGGCAAAGCAAGATAATCGTTATGAGCGATTAATGGTATACCTACGAAGCAGGTAACGGAGATTTCGATTTACCCACAGATACTTGGCGACACTGAGTAATTCGTTATCGACAATTCTCGGCTAATAAAATCAAAGTTTTCAGCTCCAGCTCGTTAAACCACAACCAATATTTTTCCTTGATGTACTCCCAACGCTTGCCATACTCGCACCAGTAATCTTTACGTGGCGGCAACCATTCATGCGGTGCCTGATCCGATTTCGATTGATTGACCGAATCATCAACGACCAGAAGATTCTCGAAATCATTGGCAAACACACGTCGCTGATCCCGCATCCATTTGTCCGCGCCGTGCCGATGCGCATGAGCTAAGGGCACAATATGATCAATATCGACATCCGAAGCTTTGGTGAACGTCTTGCCTGTGTACACACCGAACCATTCACCGTACACCGGAGACTACCGTACATTGCCTGGCATCTTTAAATTTAACCGGAACCCGGCTGGTAGCGATCAGCATTTCCTGCCGTGTGTTCTGACAATCCCCATCGGCATCTATCCAATGCGGCCAATCTTTGCGATTGTAGGGACTGATTTGAGCAGGAGCGGCAGTTGATTCTTGCTGAACCGGCGCAACCCGCTTTTCTACAGCACAGCCGGAAATTGCCGCCAGGATTGAAACTAACAGGATTAGAGCGATATTTTTCAATGGCTATATTGCGAGGTAATTTTGGAGGTTGCTGTGGCTTGTTTAAGCAAAAATAGTAATTTAGAAAACATGAGCGAATAACCCAGCATTTAATTATCCGCTCATGTACCTTGATCAATTATTCACTACCCTCTTTTAGCACCTTTCTTCTCAGCATAACTTTTGTTGAGCATCTTTGCGGCCTCAATATTCTCATCATTTCTTTGCCAGACAAAACAATGAAATCGACCGATCTTTATCCCCTTGTATGATATTTGTCGAGTATTATTGGTACTTCCATCAAGTAATAAGAATCCTTTTAATGCAAGCTGCTTGCAAAATTTAGTAAGATCGCTGGGGGGAACCAATTCTTGGTTTTCGAATGTTTCCGGTTTAATTGCAATAACGTTTATGTCATTTATCGTGAGAGCTAATCTATCAATCATATCAAGTGCAGCGGGACTCCATGTTTTTTTCGATTCTAATACAGGAAATTCATTAGAATCCAGATAGCTAACTAAACCATCATCATATCTGACAAATCTTTGTATCCAAGTTTCTGGCCGAAAAGCCAGGGCATCTCTATAACATTTTGAAATACCCCTGTATATCTGATCGCTAGTAAATGGTAAAATACCAAACTTAACACCAAGTAACCCTGCTGCACAGGCAAGCGCGAAACGACTTGCAAATCGTACTTCTATTCCATTATCTAAATCAACCTCCTGTTTCCTAATAAATTTCTTTATCCATTTATTTACTTGTACTTTGATAGGAATTTCAGCACTCTCATCATTAAGATCGGCAACGAATTTCTCAAGGAACGCAATCTGTGCAGTGCCATAGTATTTCTGTACTTGATCGGTTAGATGTATTGCGTAGTCACTGGCATTGGAAAAATTTGGGGGCAATGTTTCAAAGATACCCATACCTTGACCAGCATCAGCAGGGACATCAATGATACGAACTTTGTCTCCATCTAATCTGTCGATTCCACCCTTTTGGGCTTGCTTTTCTAAACTTTCCTCCCCTGTACTAAATATTACATTTCTCCATTGTAATTGGTCAGATTTAAAATTACTCCCTCTCTTCTTCTCAATTCCAGAGCAGAGTCTATAACTAATCGTCTCTCTTTTTTTGGCTGCTACTTTTGGATCTTGATCGGATGCTTTTAATTCATCAAGCGTAAGGCAATTATAATTAAAACTGCATGCAAGTTCCTCGGCACCGGTTTCAGTAATATTCCAAGTCCGTAGATTGCTGATGGGGCCTGAAATGGAAACCACGATTTTTTCAGATGTGGTTTTTCCACTTGAACTAATGCCATGAATGTGAAATCCACCGTTTTCAATGTCGGTTATTTTCAAGAGATATCCAGAAAAACCATTACATATGCCCAGCATAATGCGACTACTGCATTCCCCAGCAGATGCAATATTATTTTTCCAATCTTCCAATGAACCACTGGCACTAAAATCTGGAAGTTGTTTGGCCCGCACCGGATCTAGGAACAATAAATGATTTTTCTGTTCGCCAATGATAGTTCCGTCTGGGAGGAGATAGCTATTCCCAAAGAAACCAATCCGGTCAACTATTTCACCTGTTATATCTATTTTTTGCTTAAGCAATACACTGATTTTTTCCCATTCATCATCGGGTGGCAGGTCAAAATGGTGTTCAACAAACCATTCTTTTAATAGCCTTTGATTTAATAAATATTTTGTAGGAAATAAATAGATGTGTTCTTCATTAAATTTATTTGTAAATTTAATTGCCAAAAAAGACCCTGGCAAGTTGTTTTGTCTTTTTACGTTACATAAAACTTTTATACTCATCGCGTGAATTCCTTTAAAAAGAATAGGGTTAAATATGTATCTGATCCGGTGATCCGCCGATCTGTAAAACACCAGATCAGCAGATCAGTTATTTATTGAATGCGTGCAGATTCAATTACACATTGAAATTAATGTGTTTTCGGCTGAGTAGTGTTGTCAATCATCCCTCCGTAACTCACCCTCCCGTTAGCTCAAACCAAGGGTTATCAGTAACCTTTAGGGGTTTTTACCTTTTAACTCACAGACAGAAGGGGATACTTTGAACTCGTTATTAACAACTCTAACTTTGTATAAAATCATCAGATCACTAAAGGTATAACTATCCAATACAATGAGTGAAAGGATGAACTTATACGTTTCTAGTCGATGTTTATCGGTTCTACGTTTACGTTTAAATGAATCTATATATGCACAAATAGATTGCCATCTCTGTTTGCATAGATAGCTGAGTTGCTTAGGCGGACGTTTCAACTTCTGTACCATCATGGGTCTACTCGTGGGGGTGGTATGTGTACCTTTAGAAGTCGGGCGTTTTTCCTTTCTAAGATACTTTCCCCTTAATGTTTCCAGGGGTTCAATGTCGTTCGTTACGAGTAAATGGAAATGGGGAATCCACAGGCCGATATCCTCGTGGTAATCAAGCTCAAGGCCGCCGATAACTGGGTTCTGGAAGCCGCAACGGGTTAACTGTTTGCGTACCCTTTCTGTTAGCCGGTTGGGGTCGAAGCTATCTAATTCCTCATCTGTCATCGCTTCTGAGTAGTAAATCAGCGTAACTGTGCGTTGGTTAGCCATATCGTGCTGTTTAGAAAGCGCGGTCGCTGCGTGGTAGAAACCCCGGCGGTGAATTCTTACGCACTGGGGGCAGGAGGGGCTTTCGCAACGGTAATCTGTGGCGCAGTCAGCTAGTTTCACGGCCAGATCGCGATATCCTCCTTTGATTAGCGCTTTCTGCCTGATTTGTGATTCTTTTTTTGCATCTTCTAAGGTTTCAAAGTTCGGCAGATCAGTTCTAATATCGTAGAAATGGCGGTTTTTGCTTTGTTTGTTTGGCGTGAAAGGAAAGGCCATCTTATTTGTCCTCCTTGTTGTTTAGTTGCACTCTGGGGCGAGATTCAACCCACTTTTCCAGCTCGCTTAGCTTGAAAGCGATAGCACGTTCACCGATGCGGACCGGAACCGGGAAGGAATTCGCATGGATCCATCTGTAGATACTGCTGCGAGAGGCACTCACCAGCTTCATCGTTGTTCTTAGGGAAACAAGCTGTGGTTTGTTGTTTGTTTGCTGATCCGGGTTGTTGCTCATACACGCTTACTCCTTTGTGGTTAAAGAAGTCGACATTAGATCAGTCATTTAGCGTTAAATATGCCGCCAATAAGCTGCGGCTCTTATTTTCAGAAACTTTGATTCATTTGTTTTACCGGATATATTAATTGATGGTTTTTTATCTTATTGATAATAAATGTATATCATTGGTGGATTTAGATATAGGCAGTGAGTATGTTTAAAACGTACCCATGTATGCTGTGATAATATTCACTAATTAATATCATTTTGTAGACATATAAATAACCATGTATATAGATATAGTCCCCAATCGAGGCTCTAAACCCGCTATTCTTTTGCGCCGTTCTTCCCGTAAAGATGGGAAAGTGGTTAAAGAAACGATTGCCAATCTGAATGAAATTACCGAAGATCAGGCGCGTGCCATTCAGAGAATTTTGAAGGGTGAGAAATTGGTAAAACAAAATGATGTTGGTTTGGAGATCCTGCACTCAGCGGCGCATGGTCATGTGCAGGCGGTATTATTGGCTCTGGAGAAGCTTCAGATCGATAAATTACTGGAGGCAAAATCCGACAATGATCGCAACCTTCGGCTCGTGAAGGCCATGATTGTTTGCGATGTGCTAGAGTTGGAACCGAGACACGCTTTGATACGTGATTATGCCGATACAACGCTTGGACAACTGCTTAAACTCGATCACGTGGAAGAACCTGAGCTTCATTCTGCGATGGATTGGTTATATCAACGCAAAGACAGCGCAGAAAAGCAGTTGGTGCAACGTCATCTGGTAAAAAGCAGCCGGATCATTACTTGTCTTTCAAGCTGCTATTTGAATGATGATTTGGAATTCAATTTCAGACTGATCACCGATGATCAAGGATGTCCCGTCTCAGTTTCTGCGTATCCAGGTAAAAAATTGATCGATATTAAGATGTTCAAAGATCATCTTAGCCATTTAATGGAAACCCCGGATTTGCAATCGGTCATTTTAGTGGGTGATCGCATAAAAATACCGCAAAAAAAGATTGATAACCTTTCAGACCCGAAAGAGATGAACTGGATCGCAGGTATGAAAACTGAAAACTTGCGCGATTTGCTAGAGGAAACTAGCCTGAACCCTGATTCCATGTTCGATTCTAGTGATCTGGTTGAAATTCTTCATGCTGATTATCCAGGAGAAAAAATCATAGTTTGGCGCAATCCGGATCGAAAAAGCCTGCGCAAAGTAGAGCGTGATGCTTTGCTGAATTCCACTATACAATCATTGGAGGAAATTAAAGAGCGGATCAGCCAGGGTAAATTGAAGAAGGCCGATACCATCAAACAACGCGTTGGCCGGATTTTGCGGGGAAATGTATTGAAGAAGTATATTGATCCCAAGATTGCTGATCGCAAGTTTGAGTACACGGTTGATCATAAGGAACTGAATTTCAGAGAGTCTTGGGATGGTGTTTTTGCGGTCAGAACATCGCTGATCAAGGATCTCTCGCCGTTGGAACTCAGGAATCTGTATAGAAAAAACTTAAACGGATTTGCGAAGAGGTATTTTAGTTACATTGAGAGCATCAACCCCGCAGCGCATCCGATATTTACCTACGACAAGACCGAAACCAACAAGTATCTTTTTATGCGACTGCTGGCAACTTATGTTGAGTGGCATATGAAAAAGAGCTGGGATCCGTTAATCATGTATATTGATCACGATTCGCAATCAAATAACCAGAACCAGGAATCCATCCCAGCTGAAAACAATCAACGGACCGGGTCCAAAAAACAGTTTAGGATACCGCAGTCTGATCTGACTGCTCACAACTTATGGTCATTATTGCAACACTTGGCGACCATTACACGCAATACTTGCCGCAAGACCGATGAAAATGCCAATGCCTCGATATTCATCGTTGACTGCACACCCAACCCTTCTCAGCAGAAAGCCTTCGATTTGTTGAAAAAGATCAGGGTGCCACAGTTACCTAATAAATCAGCCGCGGAGCCAGAAAAAACTCAGAACGCCAGTAATTTTCTGTAGTTGTAATCCCGCATTTTTTTAGCCGCTGTTAAATTCTTGAATAGGATAGTCCTGGATTTTTCCTCGTTGGGATACAAAACTTTTAGAATCTCATCTTCTGGAGCATCCAGGAGATCAGCATCCAGCAGACGCAAATAGGTTAAATATTTTTCTCTTCTTCTCCGGAATGCGCTGTTTTTATCTTGTGTTAGTTGCAACTGATCTTTGATCCGATCAAATTGGTCACCCAGACTTTGACTGGTTGATAACACAACTACGATTTCATCTTGCTTTGTTTCAAGAAAATCTTCGTCCATATCGGTTATGGCAGCTAATTCAAGAAGATCGTCTTTTTGGAGGAATCGTGGATAAACGCCTTTAACGAAAACGGGTGGGGTTGCAATCTTTGGATCAATGTTGACAAATTCCCGGCTCAATCCGTACCAATCCAGCATATCTTCATAGCGTGAAATATATTTACCCTCACCGGTTAGGATATATCGAGTATAGCCAGGAAATTTTTGAGTGCGTTCATATTCGGCGAAATCATTCTGATACTGCGGATTGCGGCGCAAAAACTCCCAGGCAAAAACTTCGTCTGACGGGTTTTTTTCTATATCAAGGTGCTCGTAATTTTTGAGATCAGTCCAGTCGATCAGCTTCCAGGCAGGTTTCTTCACAATTCATACTAATGGATTGAAATGATTTACGATAGAAGTACGGAAATTCTGTGTTTGGCTTTAGATTTGATAATCTAGCGGTTGTTGAATGGCGTATGTTGCGAGTAACCGGTCTGGTTTTACTTACGATAATATAACTTATCGTAAGTTTAACCAATGGTCCTAACACCTCGGCATCTTGGAAATTCAATACAGCTCCAGAAGTTTTTGCCAGAATTCGCTCCCTTTCTTGCAACACGCTTAACCATAGCATTACCGCACTGAGGACAAATCGGTTCCGCAGTAACTGTAGAAGGTATCGATTCCGGAACATTCTTTATCGCGCGATCTACCTTGCTTGAAGTCACGCCGTGCGCCTTTTCAATCATAGCCGTCAACCTTGATCCATCAATCAGTTCGATATTCTGTCCTTTGGCAAAAGATTGTGCTTCCGCTGTAAAAATACCCGAAGTGACAACAAATCCTCCCGCTGCCCCTTTTGTAACCATCACACCCAGTAGTTCACGCACAATATTGACCGATACTTTATAAGCGTGCCACTGTTTGCACTGAACAAGAAATACTTCGCCATCCTTTTTAAGCACCAAGTCAATTCCACCATCAGCCCCGCCACTGTCATTCTCCACAACCGTAAAGCCTCGCATCCGGAAAACTTCGCCCACAAGCAATTCAAAATCTTTCCAATTGATATCGTGCAACGGATTATCCGTCCTTCCGCTACCGAGAGTCCGAACAAGATTCTTACGTTTGCGTTGTTTGAAAAAAGATGCCAGCGCACCGGATAAAAATAGCAGCGGCAAAATATATTGCCCATAATACGCAAACGTTCTACCCATTTGCCCGGCAACCACGCGGCTGATTTGTCCAGGAGCTGCTTGGATTGGCGTCTCAAGAACAGCATAAGGTTGTAAAAGAACGTAAACCGCAACAGCAAGAGCGATTCCCACCCACCAAGGCAATGTTGCAGTTATTTTGAATAAGTCTTCAGCAATGCCATTTCTTCTAGCCATTATTTTCTCCATCAATGGATGTCAATTGTGATCAAGGCTTACGGATTCGATAGAAGGTCCGGGATCCTCCATGCGGCAATGCTTTATCCCATATTTCAAACAGGTTGGATGCAATCAATAGCTTTTTGAAGGAATGATGACCATAGGTTGCTTTCATGCGAACGACATCATCGGTCAGCTGCATATGCACCAGTTTCCCTGCCTGCGCAAGGCAAGTCCACCCATCAGAACTGCCAGTCTGCATTGCAATGTCGCAAAACAACTGTATCAACGAGCTTTGCTGAAGCCACAACAATTCGAGTTGCTGACCAAATTCATTTGAAGCCATATAACCGGCAAGTGTTTGCCTAGCTTGACGCATAGTCTCTGCCACAGATCTCAAATGTTCCCAGACAGGCAAAATCTTTTCTCTTTGCTTATCAAGATTGTCACTGGCCAGGATCAAATTTTCAGGAGAATCGGGGTGCCAATAAGGCAAGAAATGATGAACCAGTTGATTGCGTTCCTCGCGCACAATTTCAAAGGCTTGGATTTGGCTTTCAGCAAACGCGACATCACCGGTAATTTTAATTGAGCAAGATAACCACGGCTCGGCCAAATCGTGTGGCCCTTGCAGTTCATCATCGGGTGTAGATAATATTTCGTCAAAATACCGCTGCATGAGTTGCCCTAACATGTCTTTCTGCATTCCGTTAATTCGTTGCTCCTGTTTAAACGCTAATTCTCGGGCGTAGCCTTGCACTTGCGAATTCCCCAGAATCATTTTCAGCAAACCCTCGATTTGCTGAAATATCAGCAAATTTCTGCCAATCTTACGGAGCACTTCATCTTGCAGGTTTTGTGGAGTCAAGGCTTTTTCTTGGTTCATTAAGGAAGGCACTGTGGTTAAAACATGTCAGCAATAACGGCACCAATTCCTATGAAATAAGCCTGGAGCTACCTGCAGTAGCCAATTGATGGATGAAGAACAGGTACAAAAAATGTAATAGAATGCACAATTTGCCAAGTATCCGGAAAATCAATAGTAATGGCGACGTCAAACTTTTCGGTATTAAGCCAACACGACGAACAACTGCTTCGTCTGGGGATGCTGGCTGAGAAGTATTTTGCGGATGATCCAAACACCTGTCTTTTAAAGCTGCGCCAACTAACGGAATCGCTGGCGCAATTGCTGGCTGCTCGGACGGGATTGTTCATTTCCACGGAAGAGACGCAATACGATCTGTTGCGGCGCTTGCAGGATAACGCTGTATTGCCGCGCGAAGTGTGCCAAATGTTCAATGAAGTGCGTCGCAGCGGCAATGCGGCCAGCCATTCGCTATCAGGCGATCATCGCAGTGCGTTGTCCTCGCTCAAGCTTGCCTGGCAAATCGGCCTTTGGTTTCATCGCACATTCAAGGATGCCGGATTCAAATCCGGCCCGTTCATACCGCCTTCTCCGCCGCAAAATGAGAGCGAAGAATTGCGCGCTGAATTGGATCGTCTCAAAAAACTGGTCAATGACTACCAAGCATCGCATGCCGTCGTCACGGAGAAATTGAGCATCACCGAATCCAATCTGCGTGAAGCCAAGAATGAACAAGCATTCTGGGAGCAGATGGCCGCCGAAACCGAGCAAGCCAAGCTTAAGCTAGAAAAAAATATCCTTGCGCAACAGCAAACCGCATCGGTACAACCGAAAGAAACGCTTGCGAAGATTACCGCTGCTGCCAATTCGGCTGCCGAAGCCGTACAACTGGACGAAGCGGACACTCGCAAGCTCATCGATCAACAATTACAGCAAGCCGGTTGGGAAGTCGATTCGGATGCTTTGACTTTTAAAAAAGGCGCCCGGCCTGAAAAGAGCCGTAATCGTGCGATTGCAGAGTGGCCTACGGAAAGCGGTCCAGCCGATTACATCCTGTTCATTGGTCTTACGCCAGTGGCGGTGGTTGAAGCCAAGCGTAAAAATATCGACGTATCGGGTGCATTGCAACAAGCCAAACGGTATAGCCGTTCTTTTACACCCAGCAGTGAAACCGAACTGCCGCTTGAGAATTGGGGTAGCAATGGCAACTATCGCATTCCGTTTGCCTTCTCATCGAACGGTCGGCCGTTCCTGCGCCAGCTTGCCACTAAAAGCGGTATCTGGTTTTGCGATCTGCGCCGTGCAGATAACCTGGGTCATCCACTGGATGGCTGGTATACGCCGGAAGGTTTGAGTACGCTTATCAAACGCGATGAAGCTAAAGCGCACGCGCAACTGGCGCAAACACCGTTCAATTACGGTTTTCAGCTCCGGCATTATCAGCAAGCAGCGATTCTCGCGGTAGAAAAAGGGATTGCTACAGGGCAGCGGGCAATGCTGCTGGCCATGGCAACCGGAACCGGCAAGACCAAAACCTGTATCGCGTTAATCTATCGCTTACTCAAAGTAAAACGCTTTCGCCGCATCTTGTTTCTCGTGGATCGCTCCGCTTTGGGTGAGCAAGCGGCAAACGCGTTCAAAGACACCCGCATGGAAAACTTGCAAACTTTTAAGGACACTTTCGGTATCAAGGAATTAGGAGAACAAGCGCCCGATACCGATACTTCGGTGCATATTGCCACAGTCCAAGGTATGGTGAAGCGGCTGCTGTTTGCTTCGGAAAACGTAGTGCCGCCCAGTGTCGATCAGTACGACTGCATTGTGGTCGACGAATGCCACCGTGGTTACCTATTGGATCGGGAACTCTCCGATACCGAAATGACGTTTCGAGGCTTTGAAGACTATATTTCCAAATACCGCCGTGTGCTGGACTACTTCGATGCTTACAAAATCGGACTGACAGCAACGCCTGCTTTGCACACCACGCAGATTTTCGGTGCGCCGATTTACACCTATAGTTATCGGGAAGCCGTCATTGACGGCTATTTGGTGGATTACGAGCCACCGATACAAATCAAAACCGAGCTGTCCACTCAGGGCATCAAATGGGAAGCCGGCGAAGATATCAAGGTTTTCAACGGCTATAACCAGATCGAGCTTTTCAAGACACCCGATGAAATCAAACTGGAAATCGAAGATTTCAATCGCAAGGTCATCACCGAATCATTCAATCGTGTGGTATGCGAGTATCTGGCACAAGAATTGGATCCGCTCTCCCGCCAGAAAACGCTAATCTTCTGCGCAACGGATGCACATGCCGACATGGTGGTCGATTTGCTCAAAAAAGCCTTTGCCGGGTGCTATGGCAGCGTGGACGACGATGCGGTCATCAAAATCACCGGCGCTGCGGATAAGCCCTTGCAATTAATCCGCCGCTTCAAAAATGAACGCAACCCCAATGTTGCGGTAACGGTCGATTTATTGACGACCGGTATCGACGTGCCTGAAATTTGCAATCTGGTATTTCTACGCCGGGTCAACAGTCGCATCTTGTTTGATCAGATGCTTGGCCGCGCCACGCGCTTATGCGATGAGATCGGCAAAGACGCTTTCCGCGTGTTTGATGCCGTCCAGATTTTTGCGGCTTTGAATAACATGACAGCCATGCAGCCGGTCGTGGTCAATCCCAAGATTAGCTTTACTCAACTGATCCAAGAATTAGTCACGATCAATAATGATGAGTCGCGTCAATTGGTGCGCGATCAAATCCTGGCCAAGTTACAAAGTAAAAAACGTCATTTATCCGAGCAATCCGTGCGAGACTTTGAAACCCAAGCAGGTATGTCGCCGGAAGCATTCATCCGTAAGATTAAGGCGATGTCGTTAAATGAAGTGACTGCCTGGTTTACCCAAAACCCGGATCTGGGTGAAATTCTTGACCGCAAGCGTGAAGGAACGGCGGCAACCCTGTTTATTTCTGAACATGAAGATAAGCTGCAAGCAGTGGAGCGAGGGTATGGTCAAGGAAAAAAACCGGATGATTACTTGAAAGAATTCACAGCCTTCATTCAAAGCCACAGTAACGACATCCCGGCGCTGCTAACGGTTCGTACCCGTCCGCGCGATCTCACCCGCAAGCAATTGCGTGAACTGGAATTAGAGCTCGACAAGGCAGGCTTCACCGAAGCGGGGTTGGCAACTGCCTGGCGCGAAATCACCAATCAAGATATTGCTGCGCGCATCGTGGGTTACATTCGCCAAGCCGCCATCGGTGATGCGCTAATTCCGTACGATGAGCGCGTCGATCATGCGCTGCAAAACCTGCTTGCCAGCCGTAGCTGGACAACGCCGCAACGGGATTGGCTCAAACGCATCGCGGCGCAAACCAAAGCCAATTTGCTGGTCGATCGCGAAGCGATAGACGATCCCGATCTCGTATTCAAACGCGAAGGTGGCGGTTTCAACCGGCTTGATAAACTTTTCAACGGCGAGCTCCAGCAAGTACTGGAAACCTTTAACGACGCACTTTGGCAACAAACCGCCGATACGCAACAGAGATAAGCATCCACATGAGCAAAATCACCTCCGATATCGTCGCCAAGTTATGGAATCTGTGTAACATCCTGAAAGACGATGGCGTCACTTACCACCAATACGTCACTGAGCTGACCTATCTGCTGTTTCTCAAAATGGCCAAGGAAACCGGCGCCGAAAATCAACTGCCGCAAGGTTATCGCTGGACCGATCTGGAATCCAAAGCCGCGCCGGACCGGCTGGAATTCTACAAAATGCTGCTGATTCATCTCGGCAGTCATGGCGCGACCTTGGTGCAGGAAATTTTTGCCAATGCCAGCAGCTTTATCCGCAAACCGGCCACGCTGTCAACGCTGGTCGCGGAAATCGACAAGCTCGACTGGTACAGCGTGCATCGCGAAGACCTGGGCGATCTGTACGAAGGCTTGCTGGAAAAAAACGCCAATGAAAAGAAATCCGGCGCGGGGCAATATTTCACGCCGCGCCCCTTGGTCAATTGCATGGTCAATGTGATGCGCCCGGCATTGACCGACATTATTCAGGATCCGGCGGCGGGAACGGGCGGCTTCCTGATCGCCGCCAACCATTATCTGCGCACGCACCATGATTTTGACACGCTCACGGAAGCGCAGCAGCGTAAATACCGCAACAGCACCTTCTACGGCATGGAACACGTGCAGGATGCGCACCGGCTGGCGTTGATGAATCTGATGCTGCACGGCATCGACGGCGGCATCCGTTACGGCGACACCTTAAGTCCCGAAGGCGCGGCGCTGCCGAAAGCGACATTGATCCTGACCAACCCGCCATTCGGCACTAAAAAAGGCGGCGGTCTACCGAGCCGTGACGATTTCACCTATGCCACCAGCAACAAACAGTTCGCATTTTTGCAGCATATTTATCGTGGCCTGGCTCCGGGCGGGCGCGCTGCGGTGGTGATGCCGGACAATGTGCTGTTTGAAAGCAACGTCGGTACGCAAATCCGCCGCGACCTGATGGACAAATGTAATTTGCATACTATTTTGCGCCTGCCAACCGGTATTTTTTACGCCCAAGGCGTCAAAACCAATGTGCTGTTCTTTACACGCGGGCAAAGCGACAAAACCAACACCAAAGCAGTGTGGATATACGACCTGCGCACCAACATGCCGCAATTCGGCAAACGCACGCAACTCAATGCCGAACACTTCGCCGAATTCGAAGATTTCTTCGGTCCCGATCCGCAGGCCGGCAACACCCAACACCGTCATTCCCGCGCAAGCGGGGGTCCAGAAACCGCACGATTCCGCATCTTTACGCGCGAACAGATTGCCGAGCGCGGCGACAGTCTCGATATCGCCTGGCTCAAGGACGATAGCGCCGCCGGTCACGACGACCTGCCGGAACCGGTTGTATTGGCGCAGGAAGCGATGAGTGAGCTGGAGGCTGCGATGGAAGACTTGCGTGGGATTCTGGAGGAGTTGGGTGAGGAAATTGAGGAAATGGAGTTATGAAAGAATTACCTTCCCCTTGGATAGTAGGACTTCTTGCCGATATTGCTCATGTAGAAATGGGGCAGTCTCCTGATTCTCGGTTTTACAATGAGCATGGCGAAGGATTGCCGTTCTTCCAGGGGAAGGCAGAATTTGGCTCACTGTATCCAACAGTGCGCAAGTGGTGTTCGCAGCCAACCAAGGTAGCGGAAGCGGGAGACATTCTTTTGTCAGTTCGCGCGCCAGTCGGGCCTACCAATCTTGCAAATCAGCAATGCTGCATTGGTAGAGGA
Organism: Pseudomonadota bacterium; assembly: GCA_018241205.1. GTDB lineage: Bacteria > Pseudomonadota > Gammaproteobacteria > Burkholderiales > Nitrosomonadaceae > Nitrosomonas. The sequence goes on along the minus strand of JAFEEI010000008.1, from coordinate 41,309 downwards.
CTTTCAGCCATACGTGTAACTGCACCGTTCTCACAAAAGTATCTGCTTCACTACTTTCGACATATCGAACCATGGCTAGCAGCACAAGGAACTGGCAGTACGTTCACTTCAGTAAGTGGTGGTTTTTTGAGAGAATTGGAGGTGCCTCTCGCTCCACTTAGTGAACAAAAACGCATCACTGACAAACTCGATACCATTCTTTCGCGCGTGGATGCCTGTCGCAAACACCTTGACCGCATTCCCACCATTCTCAAACGCTTCCGTCAAGCTTTGCTGGCTGCTGCGACCAGTGGCATCTTAACCAAAGAGTGGCGAGCAGAAAGAGAAATTGACGCTTCCTGGAGCAATGGCACTCTTGAATTCTTATTGGATGGAAAGCCACGTAATGGTTATTCACCTCGTTCTGTTGATAAGATAACTTCTGTTAAGGCATTGACGCTTACTTCCACAACCTCAGGCAAATTTCGTGGAGAGTATTTTAAATACATTGATGAAGACATTCCTAAAAATTCCTATTTATGGCTTCAACCCGATGATATTCTAATTCAACGAGCTAATACTCTGGAGTATGTTGGCAGTAGCGTTCTCTACGAGGGTCTTCCATCTGAATTTATCTATCCTGATCTAATGATGAAGGCACGAGCAAATAGCCAAATCTTACCCAGATTCCTGCTTTATATTCTACAAAGCGATAAGGTTCGCCATCACTTCCGCGTGAATGCCACGGGTACCGCAGGTAACATGCCGAAAATAAACCAATCAACAATACTTACTGCTCCTGCGAGCTGGCCAATAATTGAAGAACAATTAGAAATCGTCCGTCGCGCCGAAGAACTGCTCGCGTACGCCGACCGCATCGAATCCCGCTACCAAGCCGCTCGTGCCCGGGTCGACAAACTGACGCCCGCGATCCTCGCCAAAGCCTTTCGCGGCGAATTGGTGCCGCAAGATCCCAACGACGAACCCGCCAGCGTGTTGCTGGAACGCATCCAGGCATCTCGTTTGAAAAGCGAGGCAAAGTCAAAACCGAAGCACAGCCGTAATAAGAAAATCAGTGCAACTGATAAAAATTGAAGGAATCCGATGCGCACACAGCCATTAGTGCAAACAACAATTTTCGATGTAGCGGACTGGGAATCCGATCCGGAATTTGGCGTATTTCCCCAGGGTGCGCGCGCCAAGGATGCTGTGTTTGCGCCATTACTGCCACCGGAACCTGTGCTTGTTCCAGGGAAACGCTATTTGTTCAAACGTTCCAAGCGAAGTTATCCCGATCAGTTTTGGGGTGAAATTATTGCTTACCGGATCAGTTGCTTGTTAGGCGTGAAGGTGCCGCCAACATTCGCTGCCTGGAATTCCAAGACGGGACATTGCGCTGCTTTGAGCGAATGGTTCTATGATGAAAATACCGAATCATTCGTGATGGCTGGTGATTTCTTGCAGATGATGCATAAAGATTTCGACCGTAAACTCGGTACTCTTCATAATTTTGAAGATAATATGGTTTTGTTGCGAATGTTTTCAATCCGGAGAATATTGATTGAACCTCATTGGTGCCAATGGTGGGTTGATGCTTTGTTGTTCGATGCATTGATCGGCAATACAGACCGGCATCAAGACAATTGGGGATTTATCTTTACGCGTTCTGAACATAATATCTCATGCAGATTGGCGCCTTTGTTCGATAACGGAACCAGTTTAGGTCATGAGCGTTTTACTGATCGTGTTAAACTCTGGTCTAAAAACCACTTTGACCGATATATTGAAAATGGTAAACATCACTTAAAATGGTCGTTAGATGATCCCGTACAAGGCCACTTTGAACTTCTAAAACGCGCTGTTGATGAATGGCCAGATACACGTGATGCTGTATGCACCAAACTGAATTTTTCAGTAGGCGAATTGTCCGACGTAACCGGAGATTTGTTGCGGCTCGACGCTGCAATACCGTTATCACAGGAGAGGTATGCATTTATCCTACACTTATTAAAGGAACGGCTTGCTTTACTAAAAGCGATGTTTTTATGAATATACTGCATCATATTGTTGAACCTATCCGCTTGCTGATGACCTGGCAGCCGCTGGATATGAATGCGCCATCGCGCACGCGCCGTGCAATTGGTGAAGTTTGTCAGGAAAATGATGGTCAGATCGTTTTTCGCTATCTAAAAAACACCCCTGATTTTGAGGCAGCCTGCAAAACAGGTTTCAAAGGTTTCCCGGCTTTCCGGCTTGAAGATGATGAAGTGCGCCAAGGCGTGATTGAATCATTGCTACGCCGTTTGCCGCCTCGGAATCGTGAGGATTTCGCTGAGTTCCTGGCGCAGCATCGTTTGCCTTTTCCATTCAATTATTCGGATATGGCTTTGCTCGGGTACACCGGCGCACGTTTACCGAGTGACGGTTTTGCTTTAGTACCTGATTTTTCGCAAAATAATGTGCCTTGTGATTATCTGATGGAAGTAGCAGGATTGCGCCATGTATTTAATGATATGCAGGCTATTCATGAAGGTGATAGAGTCAATTTTGAGATTGATCAGGACAATCCTGTCGATCAGGATGCCTTACAAGTGATTTGTCATGGCCAAAAAATCGGCTACGTCAATCGAGCATTTAGAACTACGCTTCATCGCTGGCTTCAGACTAATCATGTCACGGCCACTGTCGAGAAATGCAACGGCAAACCCGAACGCCCGCTTGTTTATGTGATGATTAGTGCAAACTGATGAAGCATTTTCGTATTGGTTCATATTTGTAGACACTTTGCTCAATGAAAAGAAAATTGAATACCTAAATACCGGCGCTTTCAACCAGCGATAATTTATTTTATCGCTAGTTGAAGGAAATGATCTGCTGCCGGTCATTTGGGGATTTTCTCCAAGGGGCTGGCAATCTTTGCTCTCCAGTTTGAATTAAGTTTTGATCCCTAGTAAACCCCACCAGTCACGGGCGGCGTGCAGTACTCGCACGACTGATATGCCGTTAGGATGTGGAAGGTAGAAGATTAGGTGATTTTCAAAGCCCCCAACTGGCCATTTGCGCATACCTGCTAATGCTGGGTCGTGCAGTGATAATGGTGCGCCGATCAGAGGTTGCTCAGCTAGAACATTGAAGCTGGCCTCTGTTTGTGCCAAAAAACGTTCTGCTGTTTCTAGGTCGGCATTTTCGGCAAGATAAACGAAATGCTCTACCAAGTCGCGCCGGGCTGCCGCGCGTTGATAGATTTTAGGCATTAGCGTTGCTTTTGTCTAGCTTCGAGCTTAGCGAGGGCTTCTTTGCGAATATCGCCCCAATCTTCCGCCGTTAATTCGCTTTCCGAACTACTCAATCCTTCCAGCAACTTGGCTTCAAGTTGTTCTTCCGCTTTGCGCTTTTCATCAGCGCGGATCAATTCGCGGATATATTCGCTGGCACTGCTATAGCGACCTTGGGCGATCTGTCCATCCACAAATTGTTTCATAGGGTCGGGCAGAGAAATATTCATACTTTGCATGGATAAATCCTCTTTATCTTACGGCGTAATTTGCCATTAATATCATAAAATGGCAATTATTGCCATGGTGGGCACGTCATGACAAGAATTCCAATCAATTCAAGATACCCGGCAGATAAGTGGAGTTACAAATCGTCGTATATGGAAGGTTACCCTCGATATAAGACCTCAAATAGTTGCTTTCTACTATCTTCATAACAGGCATTTGAGGCATAATTTTTATGATGGTATTATTGATGGTAATATATATTAATAATGCTTAAAACGGCATGAATACTGGATATTTGGCGGAGAGGATGGGATTCGAACCCATGTGCCAGGTTACCCTGACCATCTGATTTCGAGTCAGCGCCGTTATGACCGCTTCGGTACCTCTCCTTATGTTGGAAATGATACACCGGTCTGGGTTAGTTGAGATCAAACCGGTGTTTGGCGTAAGGTAATCTTGATGGTCACCTCATGCAGTAGCTCCCAAGGCGCCGCGCATTTTTTGCAGTGCCTTGGCTTCAATTTGACGGACACGTTCTGCTGATACACCCAACTCTTCGGCTAGATCATGCAGGGTTGCCGTATCTTTTTCTCTTAGCCAGCGGGCTTCAATGATGTGGCGGCTGCGATCGTCAAGGCATGCGAGCGATTGCTGCAATCCTTTTTCGCGTAAATGCTTGATTTGTTCTTTTTCCAAGATTCGTGAGGGCTCTTCACCATCCGTTAAGTAACTGATCGGACTGAATGTATCATCTTCTTCATCCGATGTTGGTTCAAGAGAAATATCCGAGCCGTTAAATCGCTTTTCCATTTCAACCACTTCTTCGGATTTGACACCCAACTGCGTGGCCATTGCATCCACTTCTTGCGGATTCATAGTATCCAGCCCTTGTTTCATGCTGCGCAAGTTAAAGAACAGTTTGCGTTGTTGTTTGGTGGTGGCTATTTTGACCAAACGCCAATTACGCATGATGAACTCATGAATTTCCGCTTTGATCCAATGCACAGCAAACGATACTAAACGTACACCGCGCTCAGGGTCAAAACGCTTGACTGCTTTCATCAGACCGATATTGCCTTCCTGGATCAAGTCGGCTTGCGGAAGACCATACCCCTTGTAACCGCGCGCTATCACGACCACAAACCGCAAATGCGACAAAATCAATTGCTGCGCAGCCTCGATATCGCCATGATTCCAAAGACGTCGCGCTAAGCTGCTTTCTTCTTCTTGGGAAAGGATGGGGAAAGAATTGGCAGACTGAATATAACTTTCTAAACTTCCACTCGTTGAAGGCAGTGTCAAAGCATTCGTCATTGTAATAATCTCCTGATTTGATTTTTACCCAAAGATATCTTTCGAACTTGCGGTATTCTAGCACTCCCGCAATGAGAGTGCTAGATGCTTGAAAAGTTCACCGTAAGGCTTGCGCCTATTTGGGTTCGATTAACCAAAGATGGCTTGCAACCGAGATGCGTGCGCCCAACCATCCCAGCCAGCCTGAAAACAGCAATAAACTGATGCTGTCAGCCGTAGTGAGCGGCTGCAACTGTAAATCAATGGCATAAAGTTGCGACAGCGTGATGAGCTGCTCATTGAGAGTGCGAATGGCCAGCGCCATGATAAGCCATGCCGTAGCACCTCCCGCCAATCCTTGCAGTGCGCCGAAATAAAGAAAGGGGCGCCGGATAAAGCTATCCGTTGCGCCAATAAGCTTGGATAATTCTATCTCATCCCGCTTGGTGAGAATTTGCAGGCGAATGGTGTTGAACATGATCGCGATGATCGCAACGCTCAGCAGCATCGCCAGCATCAGCACGGCAAAACGGCCGAGATCGAGTAGTGCATTCAAGCGCTCGATCCAAGCGGAATCGAATTGCACATGTTCGATTTCCGGCCAATTTTGCAGAGTCAGGCGCAAATGTTCCAGTGCTTCGGCCGTATTTTCCTGGGTATGGATAACGAAGGCATCTGGCAGCGGATTGCGCGCCAGCCTTGCGGCAATATCTGTAAGCCCGGTGCTTTGTTGCAACTGCTGCAGCGCGGCATCTTTCGGAATAAACTGGATAGCCAGAATCTGCGGATTTTCTTCCAGGCGCTGATTGACTTTCTCAATGCTATCTTGAGTTACATCCAGCTTAAGGAACAAGCTCATTTGCGGAGAACTTGCCGTTTGTCCGGAAAAAGCTTGCAGGTTTTGCATAAGCACATAGATGCCTACCGGCAGGCTAAGTGCAATCCCCATCACGATAATGCTGAGTAAGCTGGTGAGTGGCGTTGCAATCAGCCGTTTGAGCGTGAGAAAAAATACCAACCCGTGTTGTATCAGCCATGCACGTATCATGCCGCCAGTTTTCCTTGTTTCAGTGACAGAATGCGATGCTGCGTGTCTTCCAATAGCGAAGCATCATGTGTCGCGATCAGTATGGTCACACCCACTTGATTGAACGACGTGAACAGGGTCATGATATCCCGGGCGTATTCCACGTCCAGATTCCCAGTTGGCTCGTCGGCGATCAGAATAGCCGGACGATGAACCACCGCGCGTGCAATGCATAGCCGCTGTCTTTCTCCGCCGGATAACGCGATCGGCATGGTTTTTTCTTTTTTTAACAAGCCTACCTTATCTAATGCGGCACGCACACGGGCAGCTACGGTATTGTGATCGAAATTACTGATTTGCAGCGGCAGTAAGACATTATCGAATACAGTGCGATCAAACAGCAGCTTATGATCTTGAAAGATGAAACCGATCTTGCGGCGCAGATACGGAATGGCAGCCGGTTTGAGCTGGGCGATATTTTGTCCGCTGATTGTGATGACACCCGATGTGGGGCGTTCAATGGCGGCGATGAGTTTTAATAATGTACTCTTACCTGCGCCTGAGTGGCCGGTTAAAAATACCATTTCGCCTGCTGCCACCGCAAGGTCGACATTATTGAGCGCCACATAACCATCGGGATATCGCTTGGAAACATTTTTGAAAGTGATCATATGCCCTGTGTTAGTTGTCTCGTTCAATCAAACAATGCATCAACGAACTGCCTGGCATCAAACGGCCTCAAGTCATCCACCCCTTCACCGACGCCGATAAAGCGCAACGCTGGCGGATTTTCCGGATACTGTCCGGCAATCGCAGCCACCACGCCACCTTTGGCGGTGCCGTCCAGTTTGGTCAGAATCAAACCGGTAACGTCCAGCGCTTCATCAAACGCTTTCACTTGTGTGATGGCGTTTTGTCCCGTGTTCGCATCGAGCACCAATAGCACTTCATGCGGTGCATCGGGCATGGCTTTAGCGATCACGCGTTTCACCTTCTTGATTTCTTCCATCAAATGCAGTTGTGTAGTTAGCCGTCCGGCGGTATCCGCCAGCACGATATCGATGCTACGCGCTTTGGCTGAATTGACCGCATCAAAAATTACCGCAGCGGGATCGCTTTTTTTGTCCGGATCGCTATCTGGCGCAATCACGGTGACATTATTGCGTTCCCCCCAAGCCATCAACTGTTCGCGCGCTGCCGCGCGGAAAGTGTCGCCGGCAGCCAGCAATACCGATTTACCTTGTCCCTGAAAATATTTGGCCAGTTTGCCGATCGACGTGGTTTTGCCCACGCCGTTGACACCAGTGATCATGATGACAAACGGTTTGTGCGCGGTGGTATCCAGAGGTTGCGCCAGCGGTTCCAGCATGGCGACGAGTAGCTCTTTCAATGCTTCCTTCAATTGCGCCGAATCAGTTAAGGCGTCGCGTGTGACCCGTTTACGCAGATTCTCGAGTAACTGCTGTGTTGCACTGACACCGATGTCGGAGGTGAGTAAAATGGTCTCCAATTCTTCGTAAAGCGCCTCATCGATCTTGCCGCCGCCAAATAAGCTCGATAACTGTTTGCTCAGATTTTGCCGAGTGCGTGCCAATCCTTGCTTAAGTTTGGCGGCAAAGCTTATCGGTTCTTCCGGTTTGGCTTCGACTCCAGCTGCGGCTGATGCATCGGTACCGGGCGAAGCCGGTGTTCCGTCGGATTCCGCAGGATCCTTTTTGGATTTAAAAAAACTGAACATTCTGGTAGGCTCTTCTACTGATATATTGGAAATTCTCAAAGCCTAATTTTATTCTGTTTACTTACATTTTGGTTGGTAAAAATGAAACCTGATGATTGTTTTACTTTGTTTCGCCTTTTCTCTTTTTCCGCACTGTTTACCGCGGCTGTGCTGACTTCATCTCCGGCGATTGCCAATCCGCACGAATATCTGCTAGATAATGGCTTGAGATTGATTGTTAAGCAGGATCATCGCTCACCGGTCGTGGTGACGCAAATCTGGTACAAAGCAGGCAGCATTGACGAAGTAAACGGCGTTACCGGTGTGGCGCATGTGCTGGAGCATATGATGTTCAAAGGTACGAAGAAAGTTCCGGGTGGAGAATTTTCCAAACGCATTGCAGCCGCGGGTGGACGAGAAAACGCTTTTACCAGCTACGATTACACCGCCTATTATCAGCAGCTGCACAAAGACCATTTGCCGATGGCAATGGAACTGGAAGCGGATCGCATGCGCAACCTGATTCTGACTGAGGAAGAGTTTGCAAAAGAAATCAAAGTGGTGATGGAAGAACGGCGTTTGCGCACCGATGATCAAGCGCGTTCATTGTTGTATGAAAAGATGATGGCGGTCGCGTACCAGTCGCATCCGTACAAAAATCCGATTATCGGCTGGATGAGCGATCTGGAAAATATGACGGTTGCGGATGCGCGCGAATGGTACGACCGCTGGTATGCGCCCAATAACGCAATTCTGGTTATTGTCGGCGATGTCGACGCCAACGAAGTATTCAGGTTGGCGCAAAAAAACTACGGCACAATTGCTAAACATCCTTTATTGCCGATCAGCGCCCGCAAACCCCAAACCGAACCGCCGCAAACCGGTACCAAGCGCATCATCGTCAAAGCACCGGCGGAGCTGCCCTACCTCATGATGGGTTATCATACGCCGACGATTAAAGACGTCATGGCGGACTGGGAGCCATATGCGCTGGAAATATTAGAAGGCGTGCTGGACGGTCATGCATCGGCCAGATTGAACAAGAGTCTGGTGCGGGAAAGCCAAATCGCGAATTCGGCCAATGCAGGTTATAGCGCAATGGCGCGTGGTTCGAGCATGTTCTTTCTGAGTGCGGTGCCGCGTGCCGGTAAAACCGTTGCCGAGCTGGAGCAAGCGCTGCGCAAAGAAATTGAAAAAATCGTCAAAGACGGTGTTACCGAGGAAGAATTGGCACGGGTCAAGGCGCAAGTTGTCGCCGGTCATGTGTATCAGCGCGATTCCATTTTTTCCCAAGCGATGCAACTGGGCAGGCTGGAAAGCACCGGGTTGTCTTACCGCGATATCGATGTCATCCTGGAAAAGCTGAAAATGGTTACCGCAGCGCAAATACGCGATGTGGCGAAGAGATATTTCAACGACGACAGCCTGACCGTGGCCATACTGGATCCGCAACCATTGGAACAAAAAGCACCGGCAAAAGCGCCGAGCGGTTTAAGGCATTGAGCCGATTAACTTGATTGGAAATTGGAATGCTGACAGCCGCATGGGGAAATAACGGGAAACCGGGCGGCTGTCAGCTTGAAACGGTAGATTATTGACTCTCTACTAGGCGCTTTTATTTCTTTGTTTCGTCATGGGTATGTCCGTCATCGCCATGATTATGCATATGGTCCATCATGCGATGCATTTCCTCGCGGTCAATGAAACCATCCTTATTGACATCTTTTTTGTCAAACATGGCTTCATGGTGCTTCATGAACTCTTCCTTGCTGATTTTGCCATCCTTATTCGTGTCGACAGCCGACATGTGCTCACATTGGTGACCATGCTGATCGCCGGATTTCGCATCGCCATGACTATGGCCGGATGCTTGTCCGCCTTGTGTAGCATCGGCAGCCAAAGCGGTTGTTGCGCTGATTGCGAGTAAGAGGGGGGTTGCAACAGCGACAAAAATCACATTTCTTCTAAGGCTCATCTTGTTTCTCCTAAATGAGAGGGTGAATGTATGAAAGATCAAAAGTTTCAAGCGACGATAAAATGCTGGCGGTAATACTTCAATTCATTGATGGAATCATAAATATCCGCCAATGCTTCATGCTTGCTTTCTTTGCTGAGTCCGCTTGCGATCCCGGGTTTCCAGCGTTTGACCAATTCTTTCAAGGTGCTGACATCGAGGTTGCGGTAATGAAAATAGGCTTCCAATTGCGGCATCGAGCGCACCATGAAGCGCCGGTCCTGGCAGATGGAGTTGCCGCACATCGGTGATACGCCCGAGGGCACGTGCAGTTTCAGAAATTCGATCAGTTGCGCTTCCACTTCTGCCTCGCTGAGTCGCGAAGCTTTCACCTTGCCGATCAGGCCGGATTTGGAATGCGTCGATTGATTCCATTTGTCCATACCGTTTAACACCTCATCCGATTGATGCACGACCAAAACCGGCCCTTCGGCTATGGTGTTGAGCTGCGAATCGGTGATAACCAAAGCGACTTCAATGATGCGGTCAGCATCGGGATTGAGTCCGGTCATTTCCATGTCGATCCAGATGAGGTTATTGCTATCTTGTGCCATAATGATTTCTGTTTTTTTGAATGTAATGCGTTTAATTGTGTCATATCGCCGTTAGTCCGTCACTTTTAAACAAACCGGGGAAATGCCGGTTAATTTTGCGGTGATCATTTAATGCCAGGTGAATTTAAACTTTCAAACTCAAGATAATTGATTATGCAAACATTTACATTGATTTTTCTGATTGCGCTAGTGCTTACGACATTAACCCAGATCTGGTTGGCCGCAAGGCATATCCGCTATGTGCGTGCGCATCAGGACAAGGTGCCGGAAGAGTTTTCCAGCCAGATCAGTCTGAGCGATCACCGCAAAGCAGCGGATTACACTTGTGCCAAAACGCGCATGGATTATCCGGGCATTTTGCTGCATGTCGTGCTATTGCTGGCTTTTACACTGGGTGGCGGTTTGAATGTCTTGAGCGAATTCTGGGCCGGCTGGCTGAGTGATCCTTTGATGCATGGTATGGCGCTGATCATCAGCACATTTTTGCTGATGAGCCTGGCTGAGCTGCCGCTGAGTTATTACCGCACGTTTGTAATCGAAGAGCGATACGGTTTCAATAAAATGACACCGGTCATGTTTTTCACCGATCTGATCAAGCAAGCCGCGCTGGGGTTGTTGCTGGGCGCGCCGTTGTTGTTTTGCGTGCTGTGGTTGATGGAAAAAATGGGTGAAAGTTGGTGGCTGTATGCTTGGTTTGCCTGGATCGCTTTCAATTTATTCGTCCTGGCGATTTTTCCAACCTGGATTGCACCTTTGTTTAACAAATTCACACCGCTGGAAGACGCCACGCTCAAAACGCGCATTGAACAACTGATGAGCAAATGCGGTTTCAAAGCCAGCGGCTTGTTCGTTATGGACGGTTCGCGCCGCAGCAATCATGGTAATGCATACTTCACCGGATTCGGTAAAACCAAGCGTATCGTTTTTTTCGATACATTATTGGCACGCCTGAATCCAAGCGAAATTGAAGCGGTATTGGCGCATGAACTGGGGCATTTCAAGCATCGCCATGTCATTAAACGCATCGTGGTATCGTTTGCGATGAGTTTGGCATTTTTATGGTTATTGGGTTATTTGATGCAGCAAGGCTGGTTTTACCAAGGCTTGGGCGTAGATGTTGCCACCGTACCGTCGACGGCGATGGCGCTTTTGTTGTTTTTTCTGATGATGCCGGTGTTCACGTTCCTGCTGCACCCCATTTCCAGCCTTTACTCACGTAAGCACGAGTTTGAAGCCGATGCCTATGCGGCGCAAAATTCCTCCGCGGACGATCTGGTGCGCGCACTGGTCAAGTTGTATCAGGACAATGCGGCCACACTGACGCCGGATCCGCTGCATTCGGCTTTTTACGATTCGCACCCGCCCGCATCCATCCGCGTGGCACATTTACAAAGCCAGGGGCAAGTATGAACACGACCGTCTGCGATTTGACATCCAAGCAATGTAAGCCATGCGAAGGCGGCGTGCCGCCGCTTTCCGGTTCTGAGGTAACCGCTTTCCTGCAGCAAGTGGAGGGCTGGCAACTGCAAGACAAGTGCATCAGCAAAACTTACGCGTTCAAGAATTACTATCAAACCATGGCGTTTGTGAACGCCGTGGCGTGGGTTTCGCATCGCGAGGATCATCATCCGGACATGTTGGTTGGTTACAATCAATGCGTGATCACATACACCACGCATGCCATCGGCGGTTTATCCGAAAATGATTTCATCTGCGCGGCAAAAATCGACAAATTGTTTGCCATTTGAGTAATCGCCCGCAAAATTCAAAACACCAAAAAGCATCTTTAACCGGACGGGTGATTGCCGCTTTTGGCAGGCACTATTCGGTTGAAACCGAGGCAAACGGGATCGTTTCCTGCGTCATGCGCGGCAAAAAAGGCGGTGTCGCTTGCGGCGACCGGGTTGAATACCAGCTTACTACCGCCGGGCAGGGTGTCATCGAAACGATCCAGCCACGCAGTTCGTTGCTGTACCGTAGCGACGCCTTCAAGGAAAAAATCATCGCCGCTAACGTGACGCAAATCATCATCGTAGTTGCGGCGATTCCGAGCTTTAGCGAAGAACTGATCAGCCGCTGCCTGGTCGCCGCCGAAAGCGAAAACATCGAAGTATTGATCGTGCTGAACAAAACCGATCTCGTGGAGTCGGCGCAAACAGCGATGAAAACACTCTCGCTGTATCAGGAGCTTGGTTACACCGTGCTGCAATTAAGCGCAATCCAAGATATTTCAGCATTGCCGCCTTACTTGACCGGTCATGTCAGCGTTTTGGCCGGTCAATCCGGCATGGGCAAATCCACACTGCTCAATGCTTTAATCCCGGAAGCCCGCCGCGCCACTGCGGAAATATCGGAAGCGCTCGACTCCGGCACACACACCACCACGCATTCGCAGCTCTACTATCTGGATGAAAACAGCGCCATCATCGATTCTCCCGGTTTCCAGGAATTCGGCCTGAGCCATATCAAAGAAGAAAACCTGGCATGGGGCTTCATTGAATTTCATCCTTATATCGGACAATGCAAGTTCAGCAACTGCCGTCATCTCAAGGAACCCGGCTGTGCTGTGATACGGGCAGTAGAGGAAGAAAAAATACATCGCAAGCGCTTGAGTTTTTATCATAAGCTGCTGCGATCCGGTGATTCGGCCACAAAGACATAAAAGATTTATCGTACTGATCTGATACGTAACTTACAGATTGAAATCTATCATTGGTTCTTCAGTTGTGTCTACAAAGCCGCGCCAGCTGTATAGTCTGCAATCCACCGTATATCACTTCCCAATAGCGCTGAATTCTATCGTGATTGTAGTGATTACGTTGGTTTGTTATTTTTTAGCTGCAAAGCAGAATCATGTGTAGTTGTAGATAGCCAGCTACAATCTGCTTTTATTGATCTACTTTTTCTACTGGAAAATAAATGAATAATTTAATCACGAAACTCGGCTGGATACTTTTTTCCCTCATGGGCGCATCCGCCTTCGCGGTCATTGCCCTGAATCGCGGCGAGTCGATCAGTGCGATCTGGATCGTCATTGCGGCGGTGTGCGTGTATTTGATCGCCTTCCGTTTCTACAGCTTGTTCATTGCGACCCGGGTGTTGAAACTGGACGTCATGCGCATGACCCCAGCGCATAAGCACAATGACGGCTTGGATCATGTGCCGACCAACAAATACGTGTTGTTCGGTCATCATTTCGCGGCGATTGCCGGGGCCGGGCCGTTGGTCGGGCCGATCCTGGCGGCGCAGATGGGCTATTTGCCGGGCATGTTGTGGTTGTTGGCCGGGGTGGTGTTCGCCGGGGCGGTGCAGGATTTCATCGTGCTGTTCGTATCGACGCGCCGCAACGCCCGTTCACTTGGCGATCTGATCAAGTCCGAGTTAGGGCACACTCCCGGCATGATCGCGCTATTCGGTGCGTTCTTCATCATGCTGATCTTGCTGGCGGTGTTGTCGCTGATCGTGGTCAAAGCGCTGGCCGAGTCGCCGTGGGGCATGTTCACTGTCGCCGCGACGATTCCGATTGCGATGTTCATGGGTGTTTATTCGCGTTATTTCCGGCCGTGCGCGATTGCCGAAGTGTCGCTGATCGGATTTGTGCTGCTGATGTTGTCGATCGTCGCTGGACAATACGTGCAGGAAGACCCGGTATGGGCGGCGATGTTCACTTTGACTGGTGAGCAGCTGACCTGGGCGTTGATCGGTTATGGTTTCATCGCCTCGGTATTACCGGTTTGGCTTTTGCTCGCGCCGCGCGATTATTTGTCGACCTTTCTGAAGATCGGCACCATCGCTGGGCTAGCCATCGGCGTGATCATCATTTCGCCGGAACTGAAAATGCCCGCGCTAACGCAATTCATCGACGGCACTGGCCCGGTGTGGTCGGGCGATCTGTTCCCGTTTCTGTTCGTCACCGTAGCGTGCGGCGCGATTTCCGGTTTTCATTCGCTGATCGCCTCCGGCACCACGCCGAAAATGATTCAGAACGAAACCGATGCGCGCTTCATCGGTTACGGCGCGATGCTGATGGAATCATTCGTCGCGATCATGGCGCTGGTGGCCGCGGCAGCACTCGAACCCGGCATTTATTTCGCGATGAACAGCCCTGCGGCGATTATCGGCACCACGGCAGAATCGGCAGTGCAAGCCATTTCGCAATGGGGTTTCTACATTACGCCGGAAATGATCACGCAAACCGCGCAAAATGTCGGTGAACATAGCATCATTTCGCGCACCGGCGGCGCACCGACACTGGCAGTCGGCATGGCGCAGATCCTCTCGGAAGTGGCGGGCGGCACGGCCATGATGGCGTTTTGGTATCACTTTGCGATTCTGTTCGAAGCCTTGTTCATTCTGACCGCGGTCGACGCCGGAACGCGCGCCGGGCGTTTCATGCTGCAGGATTTGCTCGGTTCGTTCGTGCCGGCGATGAAACGCACCGATTCGCTGGTGGCCAGCCTGATCGCCACCGGCATTTGCGTATCCGGCTGGGGATATTTTCTGTATCAAGGCGTGATCGACCCGCTGGGCGGCATCAATACGCTGTGGCCGCTGTTCGGTATCGCCAACCAAATGCTCGCCGGTATTGCGTTGATTCTGTGCACTTGCGTGCTGTTCAAGATGAAACTCGACCGCTTCGCCTGGATCACGGCGATCCCGCTAGTGTGGGTGTGCACTTGCACGTTGACCGCCGCCTGGCAAAAGATTTTCCACGATAACCCGCGCATCGGCTTTCTCGCGCATGCGGAGAAATACCAGGACGCAGTGACGCAAGGCATCGTGCTGGCGCCGGCGAAATCACTCGAACAAATGCAGCAAGTGATTTTCAACGATTACGTCAACACTACCTTGGCGGGATTGTTTATGACGGTATTGATCAGTATGCTGCTGTTCGGTATCCGTACTGTGTTGCAAGCGCGCATGGCTCAACACTCGACCACGCAGGAAGCGCCGTTCGAGCTGTTGCCCGCTTACACAACCGTCAACAACAAATAATGGAGATTGAAATATGTACAACACACTGACGCTGACTTTTCGCTATCTTACCCAAAGCTTGCGGTTGATGATCGGCGTGCCGGAGTACGGCACGTATGTCGAGCACATGAAAACCGTGCATCCCGGCCGCGCTATCATGACTTACGAGGAATTTTTCCGTGAGCGGCAGGAAGCGCGTTACGGCGGTAAAGGCCGGTTGAATCGATGCTGTTGAAGTGATTCAGGGAGAAGCTACGAAAAAGGCAGCGGCATCGGCCAAGCACTATGGAATCAGTAAAGCGCAACTGCTGCCGTATAATTGGCTTCTCGTTGGATACTTTTCTATCCAAGTCATGATGGATGAATGAGTTGTCTGAGTTTTGCTTTTTTGGCTCGAGAACGGAAATAATATCTTTTTTAAAATTTATCTGAGGAAGTTAATACATATCTGCATGTGCTTAACTTCCTTAGCCCAAAAGTATAAGAGCGACACTTAGTGTCAGGATATATTCGGGTTCATTGCGAGTTTGCGTAGCCCAAATTACTCAACATCGCTCGCAAGTTTTGGCAGTGGAGTGCTAGAATACTTTTATGAATGAAAAAGAAAAAATACCGGATTTTGATTTTGACCATTGGTGCAAGGTCGCTCAGGACGAACCCGAGAGATTTGAAGTGATGCGTCAGCAAATGATCGATGAGTTGATGGCGCAAATTCCCTCACATCTCAAACCGCGGATGACAGGCTTGCAATGGCAAGTTGACCAAATTCGCAAACAGACCAATGACCCAATGACTGCCTGTTTGCGAATTTCACAAAAAATGTGGACTAATGTGGTAGGAGAGAGTGGTTTACTGAAGGCATTGCAAGAACCTAAGGAATTATTGGATTCCTTGGAAAATGCTCCTTCTGCTAAAGTACTATCTTTTGAGCGCCCCAAACCGGATAAGTAAATCCGTTTTCAGCATTTGTCTCCTCGTCTTGGAGGTAAGTTCTATGAGCAAAATGTACTCTGTTTTTTGTTCGTCTTTATTGATAGTCGGTTGCACACTGCTATTGAGCCATGCCATTGCAATGGCGGCCAGCGATGAGCAGTTGAGCACCTTGAAAGATCAAAAATCCGTCGCAGTCACCATTTATAACAATGATTTAGCGCTGATAAAAGATGTGCGCCACCTTACCTTGGTCAATGGTGATTTTAATTTGGCATGGCGCGATGTCAGCGCGCTTATGCGGCCGGAGACTGCTTCGCTAAGGAGTATCACGCATCCGGGCAGCATTGCGGTAGTGGAGCAAAACTTTAACTTTGATTTACTGACTCCGCAAAGTCTGTTGAATAAGTATGTCGGTCAAACGGTGTCGATTGTTAAAGTCAATCCCGCTACCGGAGTGGAGAGCAGGGAGAGCGCCATTGTGCTGGCGGCTGGTAACGGTGTGGTGCTCAGAATGGCTGATCGCATCGAAACGGGTTTGCCCGGCCGTATCACCTTTGAGAATGTGCCCGGCAATTTGCGCGACCGGCCTACTCTGGTGATTGATGGAAGTCACACCGGCACGGCAGCGGAGGAGCTGGAATTGAGTTATTTAACCGGCGGCTTATCCTGGAAAGCGGATTATGTGGCTGAATTGAATGATGCGGAGAATCAGCTGGATTTATCCGCTTGGGTAACGCTGACGAATACCAGCGGCACGCGCTACGCCAATGCGAAGTTGCAATTAGTGGCGGGCGATGTGCACCGGGTGCAACAGGAACTTGCCGCGCCGGTAGCGCAGAGAGCCAAGCTGGCCGCGGCTGCGATGGCTGAGCCGATGCGTCAGGAATCGCTCATGGACTATCACCTTTACACTTTGGAAAGGTTAACGACAATCTCTGAAAATCAAACCAAGCAGGTTGCGTTGCTGAATGCTGCCGGTGTGCCGGCCCGGAAAGAACTGGTATTGATGGGCAGTGACTACTACTATGCATCCAGCTATGGCGACTTGGGACAGAAACTGAAAGTGAATGTTTGGCTGCATTTTGATAATAAAACATCGGCCCGTTTAGGCATGCCGCTACCCAAGGGAGTCTTGCGCGCCTACAAGCGCGATAAAGCCGGCAATGCGCAATTTGTCGGTGAAGATCAGATCGATCATACGCCGAAGAACGAACCGGTACACGTGCAATTGGGTCAGTCATTTGACGTGACGGCTAATAAAAAACAAATTGATTTCAAACAATTGAGTGCAGGCAATGCCGGTAACAGCAGCGCCAATCGCTTTGAAAGCGCTTATGAAATCACGCTCAAAAATGCAAAAAAAGAAACGGCAACCGTTATGGTGCAAGAACCCATACCGGGCGATTGGAAAATCATCGAGGAGAGTCATCCGCACAATAAACCTGCCAGCAATACTGCGCTATGGAAAGTGGACGTGCCCGCCGAGGGATCGGTGACGCTTAAATACCGTGTGCAAGTGAAGTTTTGAGAGTGCCTATCATTTTTTAAGTATTTCAGACCTGGAATTATCGATGAGCCATAGAGTTTTTTGCGGACGCATCATTCTGCTTTGAAATAAAAATCCTGGTCAAAATCATCCCGGCCATCCCACCCGCCGCATCGATAAAAAAATCGCTCACGAGCGGCGTTCGTCCTTCGATATAGAGTTGTGTCAATTCGGTGCCTCCGGCCGGCAGGAGAATCATGATTACCCCTTGCGGGATTGAAGCCTTGTCCAGCATGGCAATTAGAATCAAGCCAAACAGGAAGAAAAAGCAAAAATGCCAGACCTTGGATAAATCCCACGGAATGGCGGCTTTGAATGATTCGCTTTGACTATCGAGCTGGACTCTGACGTCGCTCGATACTTGATTTTTTATATCGCCAGGCAAGGTGATACCGGCGATGATGGAAATAAAAACGGAAATCAGCAGTAAGCGGATGAAGAGATTCTTTTTGTTGATAAAAAGAAATGAGCCGGCAAACAGCAGAAAATAGGCACCCCATGCAGGCAGAATGAAGCTTCTCGCCCATTGATACGCTTCATTCTCATGTACCGGGTAAACATGAATATTCTGAATGTGCAGCGATCCGGTGGATTGGTTGAGTTGTGCAAGCAGCCGGATTTTTTGAGTTTCCGGTGCAATGGTGAAAGCCTTGCGGTAATTTTTCCAATCATGACTGCCTGTCAGAGTTACCACTCCGTGTGGCAGATCCCAGCGGTCTTTTTTGCCATCATTTTGCGGCAACAGAAGTCTCGCCGTGCTCCAGGAGTACTTACCCGCTTTCACGTTATCGCATTTCACATCGGCGGAAACCAATAAAACGGTGCCCGGTTTTACCATGGCAAGATCCTGGTGCGCGCTGACACCGTTTTTTGCATCGCTGGAAAAAAGGTTTAGACCTTCTTCCGTAATATCAACCCGGCTGTTTTCCATTGCCTGGAATTTCCAGTTTCCGGTCAAAAGTTCAGGTCCGGTCTGCTGATACTGGTCAAACCGGTGGTAGCACACCGAGGTGGCAACGGCTAGCAGGATGAAAAGAAAACAGTGTGTTCTGAATAAAGGCATACATCAATTTGGTGCACTCAGTCTGGCTGGCAAGCCACAGCGTGTTCAGGAAAAGTCACGTGCTTTTTTCCTGACCATTGTATGCCGTGAAGCGCAAGTAATGATTTGTGCGGGGCTGTTTTTTAAAAATATTGGACCATCAGGCTAATGTATCCGGCAATAAATATAACAAGGACAATAATAATGATCTTTTTCATCGCGATTCCTTTCGAGTGAGTACGGATTAATTGGTATTGCGCTTCTTCATCATAAGTAAATCGCATCCCGTGCTTTGCCGTCAAGAGTTGGTCACATTTTTGGCATGGATGTCAGGATTTAAAGGCGGAACGGAGCATGTTATGCCAGGCTTTGCATTTGTCATCAAATGACAAGCGCGCATTGGCGGGACTTGTAGAAGGCAAGCGTACGAATGTCAAGTCAAGACTGCTGCCGGGTAATACATAACGCTTAAAACTTGCCTCCGCAGTTCCACCGTTAAAAAATACGTGGGTGATTTTCCGGTGAGTGGAAAAAAATGATGGGAAGTCGTTGCTGATCTGTGTGCCGCTCTCGATCATCGAATCCAAGCTGCCAGTGCGCTTGCAGGATTTGAGCACGTCCCATAGCGCAATCGGCGATGATTGCAGCGCGGTGATTTTTTCCTGGTACGAAGCTTGCGGGTCGATGTGCAGCAATTGCGTCATAATCGGCCAGAAAGCGTTACGTTGATGCGCATAATATTGTTGGGCTGCCAATGACGCTTCCCCCGGCATACTGCCGAGGATCAGAATTTTCGCCTGGTTACCGGCAATAGGCGGGAAGCTGTAAATGGTTGGCATGGCCGGTTGCAGCCGATTAATCCACGTAATAGTGCCGCACAGTCTTGCAGTGCCGGTCAAGTTCGTAAACCAAAGGCCGTGCCGTGGCGAGCCTTGTTTTCATGATGTTTACGGACGATAGCTGATCCAACAGTATCGTGAATACTCGCAGGGTATTGCGATGGGAAACAATGAGCAGCCGTTTTCCTTGCTGAATTTCCGGCCGGATCGTTTCTTCCCAATAAGGTTGTATGCGTGTCAACGTGTGCTGCAAGCTTTCTCCGCGCGGGATCTCAGCTTTATCGATACTGGTATAACCAGGGTGATTGCCGGGAAAACGGGGGTCTTGCGGATTCAGGTACGGCGGCGTTGCATCAAATTTGATCTGGCAACCCAGAATAGGCCAAATACCGAATTTTTTGATCGCTTCCCAGCGCTCCATACCTTCCAGCGCGCCGTAATGGCGCTCGTTCAAATGCCAGTTCTCATATACCGGTATATCCAGATTCATCGCCGACAATACCATGCGCGCCGTGGCTTTGGCGCGCTGCAGTGTCGAGGTGAAGCACATATCGAATGTGAATCCTGCCTGCTTCAGCAAATACCCGGCTTGTTGCGCTTCCCGCTCGCCTTCGGGGCTCAACGGAATATCGCTCCAGCCGGTAAATCGTTTTTCCCGGTTCCAGATACTCTGGCCGTGCCGCAGCAATACCAGTTTGGTCATAGATGGTTATAAATTTTCTATGGTTGGAATGGTTGTCAGCACTCGGACTATCGTTGCGGCGCTTTCGCCGCGGCTTCGGACGATTCGCGCCAGATTTGCTTCAGTGCCGGCCACAAACCGCTGCGCAGCGTTTTGATGTACTGCGAATTGTCGGTCAGATTATTGACCAGGCGGCGTTGTGCCCGGCCTAAATTATGATAAGGCATGCTCATGAACAAATGGTGCGTGGCGTGGTAACGCAACCCGACCGGCGCCCAAAGCGGCGTGATCAGAAAATTGCCGGGGATGTTGACCGAATCCAGATACTGCTCCGGCAAGGTCATTTTGCGGTCGCCGGGATTGCGGTAAGCGTGCGCCGCCAATGTGCGCAGCGAATTGAGGATAAAAATAGCCACCGCGATCAGGTACCACAATACCAGCACTGAAACCGGAAACACACCCAACCAAACCAATGCGATAACACTGGAACCGAATATGCAGGCGCCGAGTTCCTGCTGCTGCCAGTTGAGATCGTTGCGGATGGCATCCGGCGCACGCCGGTAAGCGGGATCGATGGTCAGCGACGAGGCGCGCTCCCAGACGATTTTACGCAACGGCGGAATTAAGTATGACAGTGGTGTCAGCAGCACGAAGCGCGCTGCCAATGCAATTGGGATTAGAAACGACAGCAACACATAAACCACTATTTCCGCCGGTCGGCGCGTGGCAAACGGCAAATATTCGCCATCCGCGCTGGTGCCATAGACATCCGGCTTGTGATGGTCGTTATGCACGCCGTCGTAAGTGAACGACGGGATCATGAACGGCACGCCGCAGATAATATTCCATATCAGGCGGAAGTTCTGGAACGTGCCTTTTTTCAAGTGCGCCAGCTCGTGCACAAAAATCGCCGAGCGGTACAGTGCCAGGACGGCGACCACAAAACCACCCAGTTGCCACAACGAAAATAGCGGGGAGAACAGCGCGGTAAAGTATGCCGCCCAACCGAGCGTGATATGAAACAGAAAATCGCTCCAGTAAATCCAGGGATTCGGCGCCATCAGGTCGCGCACCAGATGATGCGCTTCGCGTAGCGGAAATTCTTTGACGTAAGGGGTTTTTTCTTCGGTCACGTGTCGTCTCGCAGGTTTCGCTTAAGACCAGCAGGATTGAATATGATTCATGATGCGCTGATTGATTGCCGTATCGGTGGCGTTGATTTGTCTCAGATTCGGTACCGCTGGCCAGCCGGCGTCGATAAATTCCAGCCCGGCAAACGATTTCGGCTGAGCATAGCGCGGCAGCACATGAAAATGCACGTCCGGGTCGACCATCATCAGCATCAGGTAATTGATTTTGTCGTAGTGAAACGCCTGGGTCAGTGCCGTTTCGATGTCGCGAGTGACTTCGTGCAATTCGGTGAAGCTTGCCGGGCTTAATTCCGCAAAGGCTTTTGCCGGTTCATGCGCGGCCAGTACCAATGCACCAAGAGTCGCCTGTGCCGGACGCAGCAGCACCGACCAGTAACGATACGAGCGGATAATCGTTTGCGGCGCGCCGAACTTGCGCATCGTCGCGTTAAATTCTGATGGAATCGACAACTGTGTCATGCCAAATCATTGACTAAAAATAATGCCCGCACGCGATAAATCCTCGATGAAATCGATCTCACACCAGCGTAATCCTTTGATCGAACAGGAATTGACCAGATGTTGCTTGGCCAGCCGGTCGATGATCGACAAATACCACGATTTCAACTCCGCCGGGTGGCGTAACGCTTCTTCCACCGCTTGGCGGAATAGTTGCACACCGTCGCCGCGGAAATAAATCAAGCCGATCGATTCCGCGTTAACTTCATGCGGCGGTACGATTTTGCTGACTTGCTGTACCCAACCGTCGGCATCCAGTTGCACTTTCATATCGTCGGCGTCGTAGCTGTCTTTGAAATCCACGCTGAGTGTAATGGGCGCAGCCTGCGAATTCAAGACCTTGTTCAGCAGCGCGGCTTCGATTACGGTATCGCCGTTCAGAATCAGAAAATCGCCATCCATTTCGCCGCGCGCAATCCAGCAACTGGCGAGATTATCCGCCACTTCATAAAACGGATTGAACAGGATTTTGATGCCGGGATACTGCGCATAACGCTGCCGCAGCAAGTCTTCGATCAATCCCACCTGGAAACCGGTGATGACGGTAATATCGGTTACGCCAACAGTTAGCAGCGCGTCGATTTGCCACGCCAGCACCGGTTTGCCGGTAACCGGCAAAAGGCATTTCGGCGTGTTTTCGGTCAACGGCAGCAGCCGCCGCCCTTGTCCGGCGCTCAGGATAATCGCTTTGATCGGTTTCTCGGTTTGATGAGTCATATCGGGATTGATTGCGCGAGGCGGTTTGATCAATCCGGCATTGTAGCGAAGTTTGCTCGCTGCCATGCGCTTTTAAAATGAAATACTGCTTGTTTGCCGCAATTCCGTAACAATGCGTTGCGCCGCACGCAAAAAATCGTCGACTTGTTCCGGTGTATTGTCCCGGCCAAGACTGACGCGCACCGCGCAGCGCGCCAGCAGCGGATCGATTCCCATCGCCGCGAGCACGTGGCTTTGTCCGGGATTCACACTGGAGCACGCCGCCCCGGCGGCAACGGCAAAACCGGTTTTGTCGAGCTTCACCACCAGTGTGTCGCCTTCGATATCCGGCAAGGCAAAATAACAAGTGTTCGGAATGCGCGCGGCAGCGCTGCCGAAAATTGCCGCACCCATGCCAAGCAATCCTGCTTCCAATTGCTCGCGCAGCCGGGCGGTATGTTGTGCGGTTTCCGCCAGGCGCGCCACGGCCAATTCGCACGCCACGCCAAATCCCACAATCGCAGGCACATTCTCGGTGCCGGAACGCATGCCGTTTTCGTGTCCGCCGCCGTAAATCAACGGTTTCAACAGCAAGCGCTTGTCGACGATCAGCGCCGCCGCGCCTTTCGGGCCGTAAATCTTGTGCGCCGACAATGTCATTGCATGCACGTTGAGCGCTGAAAAATCCACCGGGATTTTGCCCAATCCCTGAATCGCATCGGTGTGCACAGTCGCACCATGCGACCGCGCCAGCCCGGCAATCGCGGTGATATCCTGAATCACGCCGGTTTCGTTATTCGCCAGCATGACCGATACCACGTCCGGTTTATTCGCTTGCATCGCGGCTTCGGCGGCGGCCATATCGACTTGCCCCTCCGCATTGACCGTCAGCTGATGCATCGCCCAGGGATCGCAACCGCGCCGCGTAATCGCTTGTGCCGGTTTCAGCACGCACGGATGCTCGATCGCGCTGATGAACAGATTCCCCGGCTTCAAACTATCGGCTGCGCCGCGCACAAACAAATTATTCGCTTCCGAACCGCCGCTGGTGAAAACCACCTGCACCGGCAGCACCCCCACCGCCTCCGCCACCTGCTTACGCGCTTTGTCGATCGCTCGCCGCGCATGGATGCCGTAACCGTGACGGCTCGAGGCGTTGCCGAATTGCTGCTGGAAATACGGCAGCATGGCTTCTAAAACGGCGTCGTCGACGCGGGTGGTGGCGTTGTGGTCGAAGTAGATGGGTTCCATGAATCTCGCGGGCGGTTAATTGATAAAAACTGAATGATAAACCTTAAGCGTGTGTTATGACGAACGCGCATTGATCAAACTCATATGCGCTCACTGAATATTGTCGCGAAACTGTGCCGGAATTTCATCCCGGACGAACAAAAGGTTTCAAAACTGCAACGGGTGTTCTTGCAAAGCTTCTTTAGTAGCGGCAGCGCGAATACAATCGCCCATCTGCGACCAGTATACCGATTGCCGTTGCATCGAATGAGAATTCTGTAAATGTTCTTCGTCAGCCGGCATCTTATCGATACTGCGGTTAAAAAGGCATTTCAACCTTCCATCACAGGTTTCTTACCACTCCAAACGAAAACACCTGATCTATTGAAATTCGCAACAAACAACCCAAAATTTAGCGCACCAATCAGATAAAAAAGCCGAATATTTTTAACCGCCGCTGTGCTATTCTTGCGGCATTTTTTACAGCATAAGAAGATATGGAACAAAAAGATAAGCCACAGAAAACAGCAGCACAGAGAATTCCCTTCATCGCACATTTCCTTTTCTTTACCCGCTGGTTGCAGTTGCCATTGTATATCGGGCTGGTGTTGGCGCAGTGCGTGTATGTCTTTCACTTCTGGGTTGAGTTGACGGATCTGATCGGTGCGGTGATGGGTAATAAAGAAGCGCTCGATCACATTCTCGACATCGTTACCATCGAGGGCGCGACCCGGCCGGATGATAGATTGACGGAAACCACCATCATGCTCGTAGTGCTGGGTTTGATCGACGTAGTGATGATTTCGAATCTGCTGATCATGGTCATTATCGGCGGATATGAAACCTTCGTTTCACGCATGAATCTGGAAGGACACCCGGATCAACCGGAGTGGTTGTCGCATGTCAACGCATCGGTGCTGAAAGTGAAACTGGCCACGGCGATCATCGGAATTTCGTCGATCCACCTGCTGAAAACATTCATCAATGCCAGCGCGTACGATGTAAAAACGCTGCTCGCGCAAACCGGAATCCACGTGGCATTTTTGCTTTCGGCGATCGCCATTGCCTACTGCGACCGCATTATTACGCAAACCAGCATGCAGGCGGGCGATCACTAATCGCAGCCGTTTATTGTTTCAGGCTACGGCTGTTGTATCACCTGCTATACGCAGAATGCCTTGTAACGCGGTAGCCACGGCCTGGCGGCGGACGGCTTCGCGGCCGCCGGTAAAGTAACGGGTTTCTTGTTGCACTAAACCATCCTGCGCCGCCCAGGCGAAGCACACCATGCCAACCGGTTTCGTCGCCGTGCCGCCGTCCGGTCCGGCGATTCCAGTGATCGATACACTGATCTGCGCATGGCTTCTAGTAAGCGCACCGATCGCCATTTCTTGTGCGGTTTGCGGGGATACTGCGCCATACTGATTCAGCGTGGCTTGTTGCACACCGAGCATTTCACGTTTGGCGGCGTTGCTGTAAGTGATATAGCCGCGCTCGAACCAGCCCGAGCTGCCGGGCACCGCCGTGACTGCCTGACCGGCCCAGCCGCCGGTGCACGATTCCGCGGTTACCAGCATCCAACCGCGTTGCGCAAGGTTTTGCCCCACTTTTACTGCCAGTTCATAAGTATCTTGTTCGATATCAGAAATTTTCAACCTCTGCGGTGGATATGCTGATCCCATTATAGGGGAACCGGGCATTTTTACAGCACCGATTTATCTTTTACTTTTTTATCGTGAGTGCAGTACTATTCGATCAAAAGCATTTCTTGGCAAACTCAGCGGTAAAAGCGCCGCTCCATTTTTGATCATTTTTTTCGCAAAAGAGGTATTCACATGCGCAGTTTTTTATTGGCAGCGATGATCTCAGTTATTCCAGCACCGGTATTGGCAAGTGATGTGGGGGTTACCGTCAGCATCGGCCAGCCCGGTTTTTATGGCCAGATTACCTTGGGCAATCAGTATCCCGTGCCGCCGCAATTGCTTTACCCGAATCCTGTCCTAGCGCTGCCGCCACCCGCTGCCGCTGTTCAGCAACCGCCGATTTATCTCTATGTACCGCCGGGTCACGCCAAACGATGGGATAAATATTGCCACCGTTACAATGCCTGCTACCAGCCGGTCTATTTTGTAGAAAAAGACTGGTATAACAACGTATACGTGCCGCATTATCACAGTCAAGGCGGTTATCCCGGCGGATACCATGATGCTGGACATCATCATGACGACGACGATCGGGCTGAACGCCGCGATCATGACTATCGTCCCGGGCGCGGCAACGGTGGAAACCATGACAGGGGCGATCGTGGAGATTATGGTAAAAAAGGACATGACTGGGGCGGCCGGAAGGATTGATGGCTTATTTCCGGCTGTTTCCAGCTTAAATTACAGCGCTGCATTCAGGTTTTTGTCCATGAACGCACCCAATGATTTTATCCAAGCCGGTTGCATAAAAATGAAGCCGGTATTGTGACCGCCTTCCAACGGTAAAAACTGTTTCGGTTCCGGGGCGGCTTGAAACAACCGCTCGCCATGCCGGAACGGAATAATGTCATCCTCCGGGCTGTGTGCAATGAAAACCGGACAGGACACCGATTGCAGCGATGCCAGTGTGTTGTATTCGAACCGGCTGATCCAGCGCACCGGCAGGAACGGGTAAATTTCCGCCGCCAGCTCGGGGACGGAGGTAAAAGTGGAAGCCAAAACCAGCAAGCCGGGTTTTTCACGCGCCGCCAGCCAGCTCGCTACCGCCCCGCCCAGCGATTCACCGAACAAGACGATCCGTGCCGCGGCGAACCCTTGGGTTCCGGTCAGGTAACGCCAGGCGGCCTGAGCGTCCAAGTAAGTGCCGGATTCCGACGGTGTGCCGCTGCTTTGACCGTAGCCGCGGTAATCGAACAACAAGGTGCTGTAACCGAGCCGTTTAAACATCGTCAGATAATTGATGCGATGGGAAATATTGCCAGCATTGCCATGAAAAAACAGCACCACACCTTTGGCGTCGGGAACGGGCATCCACCAGCCGTGCAGTGTTTCACCGTCGCTGACCGGGATGGTGACGGCGGTATAATTCAGGCCGATTGCGTCCGGTGTGTTGCTGAGTTGCTTTTCCGGAAAATAAATCAGGCGCGCTTGACCGAAATACACCAGCAGGACAAAAATCAGATAGACGGCGCATAACGCTATAGACAGACTGATCAACGTCTGCACTGGTTATGGCTTGGGTGGTTGCTGCAGATTGATGACAATATCGGCACCCAGCTTGCCGGTGGTGAATGCGGAATCGCTGAACTTGGGGAAACTGTTCTGTTGTTTGGGATTGTTGGATAAACCAAAAGGCTCCTCGGGCAGCAAGTTCCAGCGTTTTTTTAGTTTACGGTCGGCGTCGATGTCGTGATAGACCGCTACCGCATAGGTGCCCGGCTGTTCGAGATTCATACAAACCTTTTGCTGCCCATCCGCTGCCGGAATACGAACCTTACGTTTGCGCCCTTTTTTGAATAGAAAATTATCCGGATCATCGTACAACTCAACATTCAAAACACCGCCGGCTTTCATATTATTCACCGTTACCCTGACTTGAGCGCTGCGTGCGTTACAGGCATCGGGTACTTCTTGCGGCCTGATATTCAGCGTTTCCAAGGTGTCTGCTGACACCGGATTCAAAAAACACAGCGCCAAAATTAACAATGGCCGGGTCATTTTTACAACAAGTAGAGATTTCATATTGTTCATTAAATCAGAAGTATTACATCAATCAAAGTGTATGGATTTTTTGAATATGCTGGAGAGCGAAGAAAACAAGCCGGTCATTTCAACAAGAACTCTGCTTTGCTGCCTTTCTTTTTATCAGCATCTTTGCTTTCATGGAAACCGGTGACAAAAATGCGTTCACCGGAAATCCCGCCGTTTTCGACCAACCAATTGCGCGCCGCAGTAGCGCGGTTTTCCGCTAAATCCTGCAAGTCGCTATCGGTAATGGCAAGATGCGCGAGGATGAGTTGTTCCATCTCGGCATCGGGAAGGCTTTTGGCCAGTCCCACGGCATTCTTGGGTTTTTCAAAAGACTCTTTTTTGTAAGCGATTTCAAGGTATTTGCTGTATTCCTTCGGAGTCAGCGTGATATTGGCCAATGTGCCACTGGCGACGCCCTTTTTGGTATCTTCGGCGATCTTTTGCGCTTTTACCTTGCTTTGCAGCATGGCTTGCTTCAATCCTTCATAATCCGTCTCCGGATCGATATGGCCGGAAATTTCCAGTTTCAGCGACGGGCGGTCGACCAAAATATCGGCCAAGGCTTTTAAGCGCGGTGCTGAGTCGGCTGAGATATCGGCAAAACCGGGTGCAAAGGAAATTTCGGATAATTCTTCGCTGCCTTCAAATACCGAACCCAGCAAGGCGAAAGGCGATGTGATCGCCTTGGAGATCATATTGATAAACGCATTAAAGACGATGTCGCCGAGATTGAAGTCGGGGTCGTCGATCGATCCCTTGAGCGGCAAATGAAGATTGATTTCACCGCGGCGGTTTTTCAGCAGCGTGATGGCAAGATCGAGCGGGAGCGATACCGCATTTTCGCTTTCGACTTTTTCGCCGAGGGTGAATTGATCGAGAAAGATTTTGTTGTCCGCCGTCAATGCGCCATTTTCGACCTGGTAATTCACATCGGCCGATAGTTTCCCCTTTTCAATTTCGTAGCCGATATATTTCCCGGAATAAGGGCTGAACGGCGGCAGATCGATATCTTTAACCTGCGCCACGAGGTCCATCAGTAATTGCGAGCTGAATGGATCAATCGTGCCGTGAATATGCAAAGGCGCGGTTTTACCCACCATGCCGCGAATGTCGATTTTTCCCGATTTGCCGGGATAGAGCGGGCCGATTTGCCCTGCCAACGCGGTCAGATTGGCGCGGTAATTCGGTTTGATGAAACGGTCGTTGAAATTGATGTCGCCTTGTTGCAAGTAAATCTTGCCGATATGCACCGGCGTTTCGCTCTTTGCACCGGCTGAGTTCTGAGCTTTGGATTCCGCAGTGGCAATCGCTGTAACCGGTTCTGCCGGCTTTCCGGTTTGAATAATTTGTTTCAGATTGAGACTGCCATCCGGCAGGATGGTCATGCGCGCAAAAAAATCGCTCAAATACAGCGCGCTGATATCCACCAGCAATGGCTCATTAGTGAAGTTGAGATGGCCGATTTCCAGCTTTTTCCAGTGCAGCAGGTCATAGGCATTTTTGCTGTCGAAAATATTGAAATTCGCCAGTTTTCCTTCACCGTTCAATTGAATTTTCAACGGATCGCCGTTGGCTTTGAAGTTTCCCGCGAAAGAAATGTCTCCGCTGGTCAGCAGCGCGGTCAGCTTGTCGCCCAGCCAGCCCTGCAGCGATACCAAATCAACGGCATTGAGGTTCAGCAGCAAATCCGCTGAAAACGGCGCCCACGCCAGTGCGCCGCTGGCTTTGATGCTGCCGTGTTGATTGACTCGCCCCTGCATAGTTAACTGCAAAGGCTTGATGCCATCCAGATCGATGTCTTCCAGCGCCAAGTCGAGGGAGTCGACAATCATCGGTGTGACTTTGGTCATCGACAAATCTTCGTAGCGCAGCTTGGCTGCTTTGAGGTGGATGCTTTTAAGCTGCGGTGTCCAAGGCTTATCGTTACCAGCCGGTTCAGGTTTGTTTTTTGGGGTATCCGCATGTGCAACATCGCCCTGTTTCGTTACTTTCCCGGCACTTTTGACTGGATTGGCTGAACGCGGCGGTTTATGCGCCGGGATCGGGATAAACGTTGTTTGTGGCTTAATTTGTGTGGTTTGCGCCGTTTGCGCTGGCGCACCTGTCGAAGTAAAAAGCCGGGAAATATCGAGACCACCTTGCGCATCGCGGCGCAGAGTCGTGCTGAAACCATCTAGTGCAATTGTCCCTAAGCCGATCTTCTGCGTCGCGGTATTGATGGTGATATCGGGAATTGCCAATTTGGCAAACGATAGCGTCGGTTCTTTTTCGCCCTCGCGCATCAACAATGCCTGGTCGATGTTCAACTTGATATGTGCAGGCTTTTTGCCGCCTAAGTCGACGTTGTTCAGCACAATATCCAGCTTTTTCAGACTGGTTTGATAAGGTGCGGCAACGGCATTATTTTTGATCGCCAGCTGGCGCAGCGAAGTGGTGCCAGTAATTGAAATTTCCGGTGCTTTGTCCGGTTCTTGTGCGAAACTGAGATTCAGGTCGCTGTCGTAAAAACCGGAGAGCAGGTGAATGCCTTCGGGCAGAGTTACATAGCGGTTATAACGCGTTAAATCGGCGTTATTAAACTTGATGGTCAGCGCCGCTTGCTGAGCGGTCGTGAAGAGACGCAATTTGCCATCGATTGAGAAGGGTGCATCGTTGATTTTTGCACTGAAGTGCGGTTCTATCCAGTTTTCTGGCGTGTTGTTGATATTGGCGGCAACGGGAATACCGAGATTGATTTCGCTGATAACATGCTCGGCATTTTCCTGTTGATCGATAAATTCGACGCGGCCGTCCTGAATGGCGATATTGCTGATAGAAAATGGAATGCCTTTGTCGTTTGCGGCACTTTCCTTATCGGAGGGTTGCTGAAGCCGCTCCAGGATGTCGGAGATGTTCAGTTGATCTTTGTTTTTTCGCACCAAACGCAACTGCGGTTCCGACAAAGTGATCGATGTGACAATAGGGGCGCGCTGTTTCAGCGATTCAAAACTGACACCGATATGCAACGTGTTAAAGGAAAACAGTATCGGGCGTGCTTCCGCCGTATCCGTTTTTTCGTCAATGCGAAAACCCTGTACGATCAACTCAAGCGTGCGAGGTTTTAGTTCAATGGACGCGACGGTTACGGGACGCTGCAGATATTCCGACAGGTGAATCTCGAGTTGGGATTTTGCATAACCGGGCAGCCAGTAGGTGGCGAGTGCTACTAAAGCGGCAACTAAAATTGCAGTGACACCGAGCACAATGCTCAGGCGTTTGTACCGGATGTTACGTTGCTGTGAGGTCGGAGTCATAACAGTACCCAGTCAATTTCTACAGCGGATTAACGCAATCTCTAAACATTTTAGACGATGCGTGCATTGTGATGGCAAAATTTCTAAAGAAGCACTGAAAAACTATTGTACCCGGTCATCGCCCGCTACTTTTTTCAGCGCTTCTTAGCCGGAAAGCTAAATAACTGCCCGGAAGCTTTTGTGAGTCAATCTGTCGGTTCAGTGCGCAAATTCACCGCAACTCCGGATAAGCAGCACACCTTAATGATAGGCGCCCGCTTTCAGATTGATCAATTCAACATCAAAAATCAAAGTCGCATCCGGCGGAATAATATTACCAGCGCCGCGTGAACCATAAGCCATTGATGGCGGAATAATCAACGTGCGTTGCCCGCCCACTTTCATACCCTGGACACCTTGATCCCAGCCTTTGATCACACGCCCTGCACCGAGCATGAAAGAGAAATATTCTTTACGATCATAGGAACTGTCAAACTTTCTGCCTTTTTTGTCCGGCGCATTTTCATCGTAAAGCCAGCCGGTGTAATGCACATTAACGGTTTTTCCAATCTCTGCTTCTTCGCCGCTTCCGACTTTGGTGTCAATTTTCTGCAGCGCCGGTCCATCGGCAGCGGCCATTTCCTTATAGGCAAAAGCAGCTTGCGGCAACATCACAAACGCTAGCACGATGAAACTTAAATGAATCAGTGTTTTCATATTATGCATAATTTCCTCGAGAAAAAAATTAAATCCGCTTAATTTTAATAATTAACGCCTGGGTATTATAACTGGTAACATCAATTCTTTTTATGGCTGACGGCCCTAATTCATTGCTGAATTTTTATACTTAGGGAAACTCTGAAAAAGGTAGCGAGCGATGATCAGGCAAGGCGGAATCAAGCGAGAAAGCGGAGTTTACGAGTAGCCAATGAGCATTCTGAATTTTTGATTTCAACACAGCATGACTAAGCGCAGTAGTTTATTCGTTTGTGCAGTCAATTAATCAGCGTTTCCTTAGCAGCCAATTTTTCGACAGTATCGAATATGCCTACACCTGAACATCATGAAACTGCACAAACTGAGCGGCAAATTGCCGATCTGCAAACAGCCGATTTGTTATGTCTGCACGATTCACCGCTGGTGCGCGCCATGTACCTGGGAGCCGGTTTTCTGGCGTTGTTTTTGGCAATATTGGGCGCAGTGTTGCCGGTGCTGCCGACAACACCTTTTGTACTGCTGGCGGCGGCCTGCTTTGCCCGTGGCTCCGAATACTTTCATTATAAATTACTGGAAAATCGCATCGCCGGACCGATCATCCGTGAATGGGCTCTCTATCGCAGCATCCCGCAACGTGTTAAGCGCTGGGTCTATTTTTTGATGACATTGTCATTTGGCAGTTCTATCTGGATTGTGCCCGAGCTATGGCAGAAAATCATGCTGGTTGTCATCGGTAGCATTTTGGCTGTTTTTGTGTGGCGAATTCCTGTCAGAGATAAGGATGCTGGATAGTTAACAACTCTTCGCCGACACCTATTTCAAGTGGGCTGCAGCGAAGTTGTCTACCATCAAAACGCCGATCACACCGGCTGATTTGCTCAATGACCGGGTACTGCCATTCTTCACCGGGCAGAGCATGGGCGTCATTCACATCCTGACCGACCGCGGTACCGAATATTGTGGCAAGCCGGGACATCACGATTATCAGCTCTATCTGGCACTCAATGACATCGAGCATTCCAAAACGAAAGCCAATATCGGGTCGCGACTACTGCACTTTGTAAACAACCTTGAGATTTCTTACCCCCTTACACCTAAAACATAGAGCTTTATTTGATAAAAGAACCGCATTCTGATATCGGATGCAGTTCTTTTCTGCAGTTGAGTGGATCGTAAAAATACTCCGCAAAACGACAAAATCGAGCGGGCGGAATCGATTCATATTAAAATCGCGCTTCTTGTAATTTCTGAATCAAAACTATGCATCCCATGTTGACCATCGCGGTGAAAGCCGCGCGCCGCGCCGGTAGTATCATTAATCAGGCATCTAAGAATCTGGATTTGCTCACGGTATCGAAGAAATCTCACAGCGATTACGTCAGCGAGGTCGATGGCGCGGCCGAGGCAGCGATTATCAAAGTGTTGCAGGCGGCTTATCCCGACCATGCGATTCTGGCGGAAGAAAGCGGTCATCAAGGCGATCAGGAGAAGTCGGAGTATCAATGGATTATCGATCCCTTGGATGGCACGACCAATTTCTTGCACGGCTTCCCGAAGTATTCGGTTGCAATTGCGCTTAAATACAAAGGCGTGCTAACGCATGCCGTAGTCTACGATCCGAACTTGAATGAGCTATTCACCGCCAGCCGGGGCAGCGGCGCTTTTTTGAATGACCGCCGCATTCGTGTCAGTAAACGCACCAAGCTGGATGATTGTCTGATCGGCACCGGATTGCCATTCCGTGATTTGACGCACATTAATGCTTATTTTGCCATGCTGAAGGACCTCGTGCCGCGTATCGCCGGAATTCGCCGTCCTGGATCCGCCGCGCTGGATCTCGCGTACGTCGCTTGCGGCCGTTACGATGGTTTTTGGGAAATCGGTCTGGCGCCGTGGGATATGGCTGCCGGGTGTTTGCTAATCACCGAAGCCGGTGGTTTGGTCGGCGACTTGGAAGGCAATGAAACGCAATTGGAAAGCGGCCAAATTGTCGCAGGGAATCCAAGAGTTTTCGGGCATTTGCTGCAAGTGATCGCACCGCATCTGACACCCGCACTGATCGAAGCGCAGCAAGCGGTAAAATCTCAGTGACCGGATGGCTCCTCCGGTTCCGGCAAAGGTAAATCCGGATGAACGCCACCGGACTCAAGTAACGATTTCATTTCTTCCAGCGGCGGTAGTTCGTCGAGCGAGCGCAGATTCAGATCGTCGAGAAAATGCGCGGTAGTGGCAAACAGCGCCGGTTTCCCCGGCACATTACGGTGCCCGACCTCTTCAATCCAATCACGGGATATCAGTGTTTTAAGTATCGAACTGGAAACACTGACGCCGCGTATTTCTTCGATATCGCCGCGAGTGACCGGTTGACGGTAAGCGATAATGGCGAGTGTTTCCAAAACCGCGCGTGAATAACGCGGCGCTTTTTGCGGTGTCAAACGCTCCAAATACGGTTGCACATTGGCTTTAGTCTGAAAACGCCAGCCACTGGCCACGCTCACCAGCTCCACACCGCTATCGCACCATCGATCCCGGATTTCCTGCAGCAAGTTGGTCAATACTGCGGCGCTTAATTCATCATTGAATAATTTCCGTAATTCACTGATGGATAGAGGCTCTTGCGCTGTAAGCAAGGCTGCTTCAAGGATTTGCTTGATCTTTCCGGGACTCAACGAATCGAGTGTATCCAGCGGGTGATAATCAGGCGGCGTCAATGGCTCGGACATAAATCATTGCATCATCGGGGGATTGTGAAATTTCCAGCAGTAATTCCTTGGCGAGTTCCAGGATGGCCAGGAAAGTGACGACCACTTCCGCAACCGTAGCCGCGGGGCTGAATAAATCATAAAACTCAACTTGCTGACGGCCGCGCAAGTCGCGCAGCACTTGGCTCATGTATGCGCGCACCGACAGCGTCTCGCGCTTGATCTGATGGTGGCGGTTAACTTTTGCGCGCGTCAGAATTGCGGCCCAAGCGTTGCGTAAATCGTCCTTATCGATATGCGGTAATTGCACCACAGTTTTTTGTTCGATCCAGATTTGGGCGATACTAAAGTCCCGTTCGGCTTGCGGAATCTCATTCAGACG
This sequence comes from Pseudomonadota bacterium, assembly GCA_018241205.1. Classification (GTDB taxonomy): domain Bacteria; phylum Pseudomonadota; class Gammaproteobacteria; order Burkholderiales; family Nitrosomonadaceae; genus Nitrosomonas. The sequence goes on along the minus strand of JAFEEI010000008.1, from coordinate 6,824 downwards.
CTCGGCCGCTTTTTTCATTTGCTCGTATTCCAGCAAGCGCCGCACCAGCTCGGCGCGCGGATCGCGTTCCTCGCCTTCCGGTTCCGCTTTGGGATTCGGCAGCAGCATGCGCGATTTGATTTCGATCAGCAGCGCAGTCATCAGCAGGTATTCAGCGGCCAACTCCAGTTGATCCACGCGCATCATCTCGACATACGTCATATATTGCTGCGTGAGCTCGGCCATCGGAATGTCGAGAATGTTCAGATTATGCTTGCGGATCAAATACAACAGCAAATCCAAAGGACCTTGGAACGTATCCAGAAAAACTTCCAGCGCATCCGGCGGAATATACAAGTCCTGTGGAATCTCCAACAGCGGCTCGCCACAAATGGTGGCGACCGGCTGAGGGTCAATTGCATCAAGTACCAAATTCACCGTGTCGTGCAATGTGGTGATGCATCAGGAATAACTCAGTCCCATCGCTTCACGGATATCGCGCATGGTTTCTTCCGCCAGCTTGTTGGCTTTTTCGCAACCGTCGGCGATGATGTTGCGCACCAGAGTCGGGTCTTCTTCGTATTTTTTGATGCGTTCGGCCATCGGTTCTTGTTCCGCGAGGATTTTGTCAATCACCGGCGCTTTGCAGTCCAGGCAGCCGATTTCAGCGTTCTTGCAACCCCATTGCACCCATTCGCGGGTTTTGTCATCCGAATAAACCAAGTGGAACTGCCATACCGGACATTTGGCCGGATCGCCCGGATCGCTGCGCCGCACGCGCGCCGGGTCGGTCGGCATAGTGCGCACTTTTTTGCGGATACTTTCCGGGTCTTCACGCAAACTGATGGTGTTGTTATACGACTTGGACATTTTTTGACCGTCCAGCCCTGGCATTCGGGAAGCTTCGGTCAGCAGCGTTTCCGGCTCGGTCAGAATCATTTTTCCGCCGCCTTCCAAGTAACCGAATAAGCGTTCGCGGTCACCCAAGCTCAAATTCTGCTGCTCGTTCAGCAACGAACGGGCTTCTTCCAATGCGCTTTCGTCGCCCTGCTCCTGATACAGGTTGCGCAACTCGTTATACAACTTGGATTTTTTCGATCCCAGCTTTTTGATCGCGGCTTCCGCTTTTTCTTCAAAGCCGGGTTCCTTGCCATAAATGTGATTGAAGCGGCGCGAAATTTCGCGCGTGAATTCCAAGTGCGGCGCTTGATCTTCGCCGACCGGTACCCGGTTGGCGCGGTAAATCAGAATATCCGCGCTTTGCAGCAGCGGATAGCCGAGAAAGCCGTAGGTGCTGAGGTCTTTCTCGGATAATTTTTCCTGTTGGTCTTTATAGGTTGGCACGCGTTCCAGCCAGCCGAGCGGCGTCATCATCGACAGCAGCAGATACAGTTCGGCGTGCGCCGGCACTTTGGATTGAATGAACAGCGTCGCTTGCGATGGGTCGACGCCCGCGGCCAGCCAGTCGATCACCATGTCCCAAACATTTTGCTCGATGATTTCCGGCGTATCGTAATGGGTCGTCAAAGCATGCCAATCGGCGACGAAAAACAGACATTCGTATTGCTGCTGCAACTTCACCCAGTTTTTTAATACGCCGTGATAGTGCCCCAAATGCAAGCTGCCGGTGGGGCGCATGCCGGATAAAACGCGATCAGCAAACATGTTGATATTCCAAGTGTAAGATATGGTTAGATGTATAACCCGAAAATGGACACAATGATAATTTTAGCCCATAGAATGACTGGCCCGATCACGGTACCCAACAGACCGCTGAACAACAATACCAGTAATATCATAAAGCCGTAAGGCTCGATCCGGGAAAATTGGTACGCCAAACGATGCGGCAGCAAACTCATGGCCATGCGGCCGCCGTCCAGGGGCGGTAGCGGCAGCAGATTAAGCACCATCAGAACGACATTGATTTCGATTCCGGCGACTCCCATCAGCGCCAATGGTTTGGCGAAGCCGCTCCCGGGCATGGCAATGGCCAGTTTGATCATCAGCGCCCAGAAAAACGCCATCAATAAATTGGCACCGGGCCCGGCTGCGGCGACCCACAGCATGTCGCGTTTCGGGTGGCGCAGGTTGGCGAAGTTGACCGGCACCGGTTTCGCCCAGCCGAACAAGAATCCCGCGCCGACGGTCAGCTTGCTCAGCACGAACAGCGACAGCGGCACCAGGATCGTACCGACGGGATCGATATGCCGTGCCGGATTGAGGCTGATGCGGCCGGCGCTGTACGCAGTGAGATCGCCAAATTGCTTAGCGACATAGCCATGCGCAGCTTCGTGCATGGTAATGGCGAAAATCACCGGTAGCGCATAAATGGCGATGCCTTGAATAATTTCATCCATGATCGATTCCAAACGGTTCGAGAGCGCCTTTGCCTGGCCGCACCAGGGCGGGCACATCAGTCGTTAAATCGATCACGGTGGTCATGTCGATGCCGCAGGAACCGGCATCCATCACCAATTCCACCTGATGCTCCAGACGTTCGCGGATTTCTTCCGCATCATTCAGCGGCAATTCGTCGCCAGGCAGAATCAGCGTCGAGCTGAGCAGTGGTTCTTCGAGTTCTTCCAACAGCGCCTGGACCACCGGATGACCGGGAATGCGTAAACCGATAGTGCTGCGCTTCGGGTGCTGCAAGCGCCGCGGCACTTCGCGCGATGCCTGCAAAATAAACGTATAGCTGCCGGGTGTCGTCGCTTTCAACAAACGGTACTGACTGTTGTCGACCTTGGCGTAAGTGGCGATTTCCGCCAGATTACGGCATACCAGCGTGAAATGATGGCGCTCGTCGACTTGCCGGATGGTGCGGATGCGCGTCATGGCGTCTTTATCGCCGATATGGCAGCCCAACGCATAGCACGAATCGGTCGGGTACACGATAATGCCGCCGCTGCGTACGATGGCAACAGCCTGCCTGATCAGGCGGATATTCGGGGTGTCGGTGTGGATGGAGAAAAATTGCGCCACGGCGGGAGTTGTTAAAATCAGTGTCTCAATCGATCAATTCTGCATTGACGGTGCTTTCCCATTGCTGCCAAACGGGAGTACAACCAAGCGGAAATTCCGGCAGTTGTCCAAGATCGAAATGGCTCTCCCCTGGCCCATGAAAATCCGAACCGCAGGATGCCAGCAAATTCCGGTTGTTGGCGTGCCGGGCGAAATGCTGCATTTGCTCCGGCGTGTGGCTTGAGGTCACCACTTCGAGCGCCGATCCGCCCAAAGCGCAAAATTCGTCGAGCAGATCGCTCAGCACGTTTTTGCCCAAGTCGTAACGTCCGGGATGGGCAATGACCGCGTGTCCGCCGCTGCCGCAGATCCAGCTCAGCGCATCGTCGAGTGACGCCCATTCGTGCGGGGTGTAGCCTGGTTTGCCTTTGACCAGATATTTTTTGAACACCGACTTGACGTCCTTGGCATACCCTTGCGCGGCCAGAAAGCGGGCAAAATGCGTACGTCCTATCAAGCTGCGCACGCCGACATAAGTGTAGGCGCCTTCCAGGCTGCCTTGGATGCCGATTTTTTCCAGTTCTGCGGCGATGTTCCGGGCGCGCTGCGCGCGTCCAGCGCGCACAACCGCCAAGCCTTCTGCCAGCGGTGCATAATCGGGATCGATATCCAGCCCAACGATATGCAAGGTGCGGCCACGCCAGCTGACGGATATTTCCACGCCGTTTATAAATGTGATACTTTTCGCCTCAGCAGCCTCACGCGCTTCCGCGAGGCCTGCGATATCATCGTGATCGGTTAATGCGAGAATTTCCACGCCGCGCTGAGCAGCGCGCTCGACCAGTTGTGCCGGTGTCAATAAACCGTCAGAAATTGAAGAATGACAATGTAAATCAATATTAAGCATGAAAATTCGTTGCGCAAAGCGGGACACGCATCATAACAAATAACCGCATTGAAGAGAAATTATCGTGCCGGACGATGAAAAAGATTGTTAGTGCCATGAAAGTAAAAACGTTTTACAAGGAATCCGAATGAATATGTTATCGAATGTACGCAATCATCTTTCCGCTGCGCCGCATCGCAGCCTTTTTCTAGCCGGTGCGCTGCAAGGCGTGCTGACCGTGTTGTGGTGGATCTTCGACCTGACCGGACGCTACGGCATCGCCGGTTCGATAACCGGCTGGAGCGTTGCACCGACTTGGGCGCATGCGTTTTTGATGATGTACGGTTTCTTCCCGTTTTTTATTTTCGGCTTTCTGTTCACCACCTATCCGAATTGGATGAACGGTGAAAAAGTGAAGCCGCAAGAATATGTCACGGCCTGTTTGTTAATGGCGGGCGGCGTAGTGCTGTTTTATGCCGGTCTGCTGACGCACAAAGCAATCAGCATTACCGGCGTGGAACTGATGCTGAGCGGCTGGGGCATCGCGCTTTACGTGTTGCTACGCATTCTGCTGACCGCCTCTGCGGAGGATAAACGCCACGCACGGGTTACCAGTGTCGCGCTAGTAATGGGCTGGCTGGGTGTGCTGGCCTATTTGGTGTGGCTGGTGACCGGCGCGGTGCTGGCGCTTAATTGCGCGCGCGTTGCCGGATTGTGGTTTTTTCTGCTGCCGATCGTGCTGACCGTATCGCACCGCATGATTCCGTTTTTCTCCAGCCGCGTGCTGGAAAACTACGAAATGGTAAGACCGTTCTGGATGCTGTGGCTGATGCTCGCCTGCATCGCCGCGCACGGCCTGCTGCAATGCTTCGAATTAACTGGCTATTTATGGCTCGCCGACTTCCCGCTGGCCGGGTGCGCGTTGTATTTATCCTACCGCTGGCAATTGCAGCGCAGCTTTAAAGTCAGCCTGCTGGCGGTGCTGCACATCTCGTTCGCCTGGTTCGGCGTCGCCATGTTGCTGTACGCCGTGCAAAGCCTGGTGTATTTCGCTTCCGGCAACCTGATCCTGGGCCTCGCCCCGCTGCATGCGCTCGGCATCGGCTTCTTCTCCGGCATGATCCTCGCCATGGCCTCGCGCGTCACCCTCGGCCACTCCGGACGACCATTGGAACTCGACCGCTTCACCTGGTTGCTGTTCCTGGGCTTCCAGGCAACCGCCGTCATCCGGATTCTGGCCGACCTCATCCCGGCAATCGCACCGATGTTCTATGTACTGGCGGCGCTGGTTTGGCTGGGTTGCTTTGGTCTTTGGGCGGTCAAGTTTGCACCGATTTACTGGCGCGCTCGGGTGGATGGGAAGGCGGGGTGATTATCTCGATTAAAATTGTGTGGGATTCACTAAACCTTTTGATACTTCAAGAAAAAGTAATTTTTTAAAAAATTATAATAAAGTAATTAAATTCTATTAACATAGAAATTGCTTTTAAATGTCCTGTTCTAAATTGAAACGAGTTAATCAATGGCTAGTCTGAATTCCTTTTCATCGCTTTAAACCCCAAATGACCAATCCCGATATCCGCTGGCAGCAGCGTTTTGCCAGCTACCAAAAAGCCTTGCTGCAACTGCAAGGGGCTGTCGAACTTAGTTCGCAGCGCACACTCACTTCGTTGGAAAAACAGGGGGTGATTCAGGCATTCGAGTTCACGCATGAATTGGCCTGGAATATGTTGAAAGATTTCTTGCGGGATCAGGGCAATCAAAACATCAAAGGTTCAAAGGATGCAACGCGGGAAGCATTCAAGGTTGAGCTGATCGGTGACGGCGAACAGTGGATGGCGATGATTCAGAGCCGCAATGTGTCATCGCATACTTATGATGAACGTACCGCGGAGCAGTTGGTGCAAGTCATCATTCGCGATTACTATCCGCTGTTCGTTGCGCTGAAAACCGAAATGGAAAAATACCAGTCATGACCGGAGAATGGCGATTCGGCTTATCGCCCGCTACGCTGGAAAAACTCAACACCGTGTTTGCGCAGCACCATGCCATCGATTCGGTGCTGATCTACGGTTCGCGCGCCAAAGGCAATTTCCGCGCCGGTTCCGATATCGACCTGACTATCAAAGGCGATGAAATTCCATTTGCCGAGTTCATGCAAATCGAAGATCAGATTGACGATCTGATGCTGCCGTATACCGTCGATTTGTCGCAGTATCGCCAGCTCGAAAATACTGGCCTGATTGCGCATATTGATCAGGTTGGCGTAACCATTTACAGCAAAGATATGTTCAAGAAATAAGCAAGTTGTACTTATTTCAGGTCAAGTGCTATCACCGGTAAAATTTTTCCAGAAATTTGAGATATGAATATTTACTGCATGCGCCACGGGCGCACGAATTACAATGACCTCGGTTTGTGCAACGACGATCCCGGGCAGGTGGTGTATTTGACCGCAACCGGCATCGCGCAAGCGCAATCGGCGGCACATGAGCTGTGCGCTGTGACATTGAATCGCATCATCGTCTCACCACTGCCGCGCACGCGCCAAACGGCGGAGATCGTGAACCGGTACCACGACGTGTCGATCGAGGTGCACGCCGATTTGGCCGACATCCGCTCGGGATTCGAGGGTAAGCCGGTATCGGATTATTTTGCGGCGATTAGCCACGATCCGCTACGGGCGCGCGCGAACGGCGGCGAGTCGCTGCTGGACCACAAGCAGCGCGTGCTGCGCTTCATCGACTGGCTGAAAGTGCAGCAGGATGAGTCATTGCTGGTGGTTGCTCATGAAGAAACGCTGCGGGTATTTGTTGCCTACTTCGAAGGCGGCATTGAAGATGCGCAGTTGCGCGACATCCACATCGGTAACTGCGAATACCGGCATTATGTTTTACGGCGCTGATTCCTAAGAAAACGCTGATTAATTCGGCGAACGAGATGAAGCACGAGGCGCACGGAACACAGCAACCGAGACATATCAATAAGATAGGCGAGG
>JAFEEI010000089.1 GCA_018241205.1 Pseudomonadota bacterium | reverse complement strand
AGCGAGTACCGCGCAACGAAGTGATTCGCTCGTATAGTCAATTAATCAGCATTTCCTTTGTGGAACGGGGATAGCAATGAAGCGCATCTTAATCGTCAGTGTTCTGTTGCTGGTTTTGGGTGTGATCGCACTGATGGTCATGCCGGATCGGGCGCGGGCGCAAAACTGGTGGAGTGCGAGCCGCGAGCCGGCCGGTTTGGCGCCTGATCCGGCAACGACTCCGGAAGCGATTGTGCAAGTTTATGGCGCGCGCGCATTCAGTTGGCGCGGTTATTTTGCGATTCACACCTGGATTGCGGTGAAACCAGCTGCGGCACGGTCGTATACGATTTATGAAGTGATCGGCTGGTTGCAGCGCCGCAAGCTGCCGGTGCTGGTGATTCATGACAATGCGCCGGACCGGCTCTGGTACGGCAACATGCCGGAAATACTCCTGGAGAAGCGCGGTGCGGAAGCGGATGGGCTGATTGAGAAAATCGATGAAGCCGCGCGCAAGTATCCTTACGCGAAAGATTACACGATCTGGCCAGGACCGAATTCCAATACGTTCACTGCCTGGGTTTCCCGCTCCGTTCCCGAACTGCAACTGGATTTGCCGCCGACCGCGATCGGTAAGGATTATCTGGGCTACCGGCTGGTTTCGCAGGCGCCGAGCGGCAGTGGCCTGCAGATTTCCTTGTTCGGCTTGATGGGGATACTGGTCAGCGCGGTGGAGGGTATCGAATTCAATCTGCTGGGATTGTCGTTCGGTGTCGATTGGGATCCGCCTGCGCTCAAATTGCCGCTAGTCGGGCGCAAGGAGCTGGATTTTTTGTTTCAACCCGCGATTGAAAATTGATTCCGATCATTCAATTGATAATTATTCTTATTCATACTATAGTAACTGCCAATAGTTAATCCGATTGATGCACGTTTTCTTGGAAGTATTTTCATGTTGAAATCAAATCTAAGCCGTTTCTCTATTGCCGTTTTTTTTCTGTTTTCCTTATTGGTTGTCAAACCGCTGCACGCGGAAGAAGTCGTGGTGTATTCCGCGCGCATCGAACAACTGATCAAGCCGATGTTCGATGCGTTTACCAAGGAAACCGGAATCAAGGTCAAATACGTCACGGATAATGAAGGTGCATTGCTTGCCCGGCTCGAGGCGGAAGGGAAAAATACCCCGGCCGATATGCTGATTACGGCGGATGCCGGTAATCTTTGGGCGGCCGCGCAGGCCGGGTTATTGAAACCGGTCAAATCCGCCGTACTGGAAAGTAACATTCCGGCGCATTTGCGCGACCCGAATAATGAATGGTTCGGCTTGTCGATCCGCGCACGGACGCTGATTTACAATACTAAAAAAGTGAAACCTGCGGATTTGTCGACCTACGAGGATCTAGCCGATCCTAAATGGAATAAACGCTTGTGTTTACGGACATCGAAGAAAGTCTACAACCAATCGTTGGTAGCGATGATGATCGCCGAGCACGGCGAAGCCGAAGCCGAGAAAATCGTCAAAGGCTGGGTGGCCAATCTGGCGGTGGATCCCTTGTCGGACGATACGCGCGCACTGGAATTCGTCGCTGCCGGTAAGTGCGACGTGACCTTGGTCAACACATATTACTATGGCCGCTTGATGAAAAAAGATCCCAATCTGCCGCTGGCGATTTTCTGGCCGAATCAGAGCACCAGTGGCGTGCATGTCAATATTTCCGGTGCCGGTGTGACGCGTCATGCGCGCCATGAGCAAGCCGCCGTCAAGTTGTTAGAGTTCTTGTCGTCCGACAAAGCGCAAAATCTTTTTGCCGATGTCAACATGGAATACCCGGTCAATCCGAAAATTTCAGCCGATCCGTTTGTTGCCGCCTGGGGTGGATTCAAACAAAATCCGATCAATCTGGTGAAAGCCGGTGAGCTGCAAACAACCGCCGTCAAATTGATGGATCGTGCCGGTTATCAGTAAAAAGGTGCAGTAAATACAAAGATTAAGGCGGCGAAAGAAGCGATAGAAAACATAGCTTTTTTCGCCATTTTCTATTCCGTTTCTTACCAACCAGTCATGGCCATTTGGCGCTCAGTTCCTTTTATCGCAGCTGCACTGGTATTGGCGCCTATCGGCGTGATCGTTTCTTCTTTTTTCGCGCCTGCCAGCGATGTCTGGCAGCATCTGTTTGAGACCACGCTGCCGCTGCTGCTGGTCAATACGTTCTGGCTGGCGTTGGGCGTCGTTGCCGGAACCGCGTTATTGGGGATTAGTTTGGCGTGGATTACCGCGGTTTATGAATTCCCTGGGCGGCGTTTTTTTTCTTGGGCGTTGCTGTTGCCAATGGCAATGCCTGCGTATGTGACGGCGTTTGTCGCACTGGGCTTGTTCGATTTTACCGGTCCGGTACAAACGGCGTTGCGCGCTTGGCTGGATTCCGATTTATCCTGGTTTCCCGATATTCGCGGCAGAATGGGGGTGGTTGCGGTCATGATGCTGGCTTTTTATCCTTATGTGTATTTGCTGGCGCGCAATGCTTTTTTGAGTCAAGGTAAACGTTCACTGGAAGTGGCGCAATCGCTCGGTTTCAATCGCAGGCAAGGGTTCTTTAAAGTGGTGCTGCCGATGGCGCGCCCCTGGATAGCCGGTGGCATCATGCTGGTGCTGATGGAAACATTGGCGGATTTCGGCACCGTGGCGGTTTTTAATTACAACACCTTCACGACGGCGATTTACAAAGCGTGGTTCAGCATGTTCTCGCTGCCGGCGGCTTCACAGCTGGCTTCTTTGTTGATCATGATCGTTTTTGCCGTGATTGTGGTGGAGCAACAGTTGCGGTTGCGTATGCGCTACGCGGAAAATAAAAGGACCGAGCGGGCGCAGCGCATTCGCCTGACGGGATGGCGCAATTGGCTGGTGACCGGCTTTGTGCTGAGTGTACTGTTTCTGGCATTTTTATTACCGGTGCTGCAATTGTGCCGCTGGGCCGTGCAATCGTTTGCGCAAGACTTCGACCTCACGCGCTACCTCGAATTTCTCTGGCATTCTCTGACATTATCCGGCCTGGCGGCTTTATTGATCTGCCTGGTAGTCATCGCGATGGTGTATGCGGCGCGGCGTTATCCCAGTCCAGCCGCGCGTTTTGCCGTGCGTATCGCCACCATCGGTTACGCATTGCCCGGTACGGTTCTAGCGATTGGCGTGTACGTGCCGCTGGTGTGGCTGGATGGACGGCTGAGCGAATGGTTGGCAGGCTGGCTGCCAGTCGAAACAGGCCCATTGATACAGGGCACGTTGATGATCATGTTGATTGCTTATTTGATCCGCTTCATGGCGGTGAGTCATTACCCGATTGACGGCGCTATGCAACGGATTACCCCCAGTATTGATGAAGCGGCGATGAGCTTGGGGGTGCACGGCGGGATGATGATCCGGAAAGTACATATCCCGATACTGAAACCGGGGATTTTTACGGCAGCCACGCTGGTTTTTGTCGATGTCATGAAAGAGATGCCTATTACACTGATGACGCGCCCATTCGGCTGGGATACGCTAGCTGTACGGATTTATGAGATGACTTCGGAAGGGCAATGGGAACAGGCGGCTTTGCCTGCCGTTACCTTGGTGCTGGCTGGGTTGATTCCGATTTTTCTGTTTATGCGTCAAACTGAGAAGTAAACGAATGAGTACGGTTTTGCTGCAATTGCACAACATCCGGCAAGCATACGGCGCGCAAGTTGTCATTCACGACTTATCGCTACAATTGCGCAAGGGTCAGATCGGTTGCTTACTCGGCCCGAGCGGTTGCGGTAAAACCACGGCATTGCGTTGTATCGCCGGTTTTGAGCGCGTATCGGCCGGTGAGATTGTGTTGAACGGTGCCAATGTCAGCAGTCCAAACGTTTTTGTGCCGCCGGAGCAGCGGCGCATCGGCATGGTTTTCCAGGATTATGCGTTGTTTCCGCACTTGGACGTAACTGCCAATATCGGTTTCGGCCTGCACCGGTTAACCCGGGCGGAACGTGAGCGGCGGGTTGAAGAGCTCTTGCACGTGGTACATCTGGCCAGCGTCGCGAAAAAATATCCGCACGAATTGTCGGGCGGGCAGCAGCAGCGCGTGGCGCTGGCGCGCGCGCTGGCGCCGAAACCGGATTTATTGTTGCTGGATGAGCCTTTTTCCAATCTGGACGTCAGTTTGCGCGAACGTTTGAGCATGGAAGTGCGCGAGATCATCAAGAATCAAGGAATCACCGCCATTCTGGTGACGCACGATCAGGCGGAAGCGTTTGCGATTGCCGATGTGATCGGCGTGATGGATCACGGCAAGATTCAGCAATGGGATACCGCATTCAACCTATATCACTGCCCGGCTAATCGTTTCGTGGCTAACTTCATCGGTCAAGGCGTATTTCTTCCGGGCAGAGTGATCGATGCGCAACAGGTGGAAATAGAACTGGGCCTATTACGGGGTGTGATACCGCAACACTGTGAAGCCGGTTGCCGTGTGGATGTGTTGTTGCGCCCGGATGACATCGTGCACGACGATACCAGTCCGCTGCAAGCAACGGTGATGCATAAGGCATTCCGCGGTGCGGAGATTTTATACACTTTGCGCCTGACAAGCGGAGCCAAAGTGCTTGCGCTGGTGCCCAGTCATCATGATCATGCGGTCGGCGGGAAAATAGGAATTAAACTCGAAGCCGATCATATCGTGGCATTTCGACAATCGGAAGGATGATCACGCGATAGTGATTCGTTTGCGGGAAACATTTTCCGGATGTTTCTTCCGGCTGTTATTTTAAAAAGCTACTTCCCTTTTAACAGTTTTTTCTATAGCATAACAATTCAGTTTGATACTGCCCTTTTACAGCTCTATCCCAACCAATTCCGTAAACCGATCCTTGAGATAATAGGTTTACAGTTCTTAATACTGAATAATTTGAATGAGGATTATATGAGTCAGCATATTCATTACGTTACCGATGCAAATTTTGATGCGGAAGTTCTGCAATCAACAACACCCGTTCTGGTCGATTACTGGGCGGAATGGTGTGGTCCTTGCAAGATGATTGCGCCGATACTCGACGAAATCGCGAGTGAATATGGTGAACGCCTGAAAGTCGCCAAGTTGAATATCGACGAGAATCAGCAGACACCGCCGAAATACGGCATTCGCGGTATCCCGACTCTGATGCTGTTTAAAAACGGCAATATCGAAGCGACTAAAGTCGGGGCGTTATCAAAATCACAGTTAACCGCTTTTATTGACAGCCATATTTAAACTCGCTAGTCTAATACGCATAATTTACTTATGGACTATGTGATCGTTTAAGGCTCACATACCTTATACTTAATAATCCCATCCGTAACAACTTTCCTTCCAGCATCATTATCTTTCACCGAAGTATTATTTTTCACGAGCTTTTTCATGCGCTTATCTGATTTAAAAAACCTGCACGTCACTGAATTAGTAAAAATGGCTGTCGAAAACGAAATCGATGGGGCCAACCGAATGCGAAAACAGGATCTGATTTTTGCATTGCTTAAGAATCAGGCGCGCAAGGGTGAAAACATATACGGTCACGGAACGCTGGAAGTGTTGCAGGATGGTTTCGGATTTTTACGTTCCCCGGATACTTCTTATTTGGCGGGGCCAGATGATATTTATATTTCGCCCAGTCAGATCCGGCGTTTTAATCTGCACACCGGGGATTCGATCGATGGCGAAATCCGTCCGCCGAAAGATGGCGAGCGTTATTTCGCGCTGGTGAAAGTTGATAAAGTTAATAACGAACCACCGGAAAATTCTAAACAAAAAATCCTATTTGAGAATTTGACGCCATTGTTTCCCGATGAGCGGCTCGTGCTCGAACGCGATATCAAGGCCGAAGAAAATATCACCAGCCGCATCATCGACTTGATCGCTCCGATTGGCAAAGGTCAGCGCGGTTTGCTGGTAGCCAGTCCCAAATCCGGAAAAACCGTTATGCTGCAACATATTGCCCACGCGATAGCGGCAAATTATCCGGATGTGATTTTGATGGTGCTACTGATCGATGAGCGCCCGGAAGAGGTGACGGAAATGATCCGCTCAGTCAGAGGGGAAGTGATTTCTTCCACTTTCGACGAAGCCGCCACGCGACACGTTCAAGTGGCCGAGATGGTCATTGAGAAAGCCAAGCGTCTCGTTGAACATAAGAAGGATGTTGTGATTCTGCTCGATTCGATTACCCGGCTGGCGCGCGCTTATAATGCCGTGGTGCCGGCTTCGGGTAAGGTGCTGACCGGCGGTGTGGATGCAAGCGCACTACAGCGGCCTAAACGATTCTTCGGTGCGGCGCGCAATATTGAAGAAGGCGGCTCGCTGACCATCATTGCGACCGCGTTGATTGATACCGGATCGCGTATGGACGATGTGATTTATGAAGAATTCAAGGGCACCGGCAATATGGAAATTCATCTTGACCGGAAAATGGCTGAGAAACGGATATATCCAGCAATCAATGTGAATCGCTCCGGTACTCGCCGCGAAGAATTATTAATTTCGCCTGATGTTCTGCAGAAAATCTGGGTATTGCGCAAACTGCTGCATCCCATGGATGACATGGATGCAATGGCGTTTCTACTCGATAAAATTAAGGCGACCAAGAATAATTCTGATTTTTTTGATTCCATGCGGCGGGTTTAGGATTAAATTTTCACAGTTGCACCGATAGGCACATTAAAGGATAATACAACGCTTTTTAATCTCCCCATTGGGGATTGGAACTTAAGGATATAGGCAATGAAAGCAGGCATTCATCCGGATTACCAGGAAATAACCGTAACTTGCAGTTGCGGCAATGTATTTAAAACGCGTTCCACCTTGAACAAACCTCTGAATATTGAGGTATGTTCTCAGTGTCATCCTTTTTATACAGGCAAGCAAAAGATTGTTGATACTGCTGGCCGGGTTGAGAAGTTCCGTCAGAAATATAGCAAGCAAGTACGCAAATAACTTCCAAAACGAAAATAATATTAAGTCATCACTAGGGCTAGCGAGCAAATGGTGATAACAGAATTCGCTTCCGGGTTCTGTTGATTGATTTTTAGCTGAATAATCTCATTCAGTAATGAACAGCGAGCCAAATTGTTTCATTGTTTGGATCTGTCCATACCACCTTGTGTTTTTTATGAGCGGGGATATTCATAAAATCCCCCTCATTAAGATGTATCGATGCTTGATCTTCAAAAGATAGCACAGCTTTACCTTTTAATACCAAAACCCATTCGTTTCTTTCTTGATCATACCAGCCGGATTCTGGCGATTTCTGTCCTTTCGAGATGATTCTTTCTATCGCTACCCTGTCGTTTCCAGCCAGCAACTCAAAGAGTTCCTGATCCAATCTTCCGGGAATTCCGGAAAAAATGTTGTGTGATTTCATATGTGATAGATAGGAAGATCGAATATTTCAATTCATCACATTGATGAGTACGCTGAAGATTTCCAATCTATTACTATTTTGTTTTCATTAATCTCCTTGGCAACTGCAGGATGTTATCAGCATGAACATGTTGCGAATGGAAAATCTGACGGAATTATAGTCTGAATTACTACAACATTGAATAACTGAATTTGACCTAACAGGCACATCGTCAAATCGGGTCTGAATTACTACAATTAATTCGTGAGAGACCGGTTATTCTTTAACCATTTTTCCGCAAATGAATCGGGAACAATCACTCTCAACCGGTCATTTCCGGTTGAGAGAATGCATCATACCCCCTAGGTGTTTAGCGCCAGATATCTGTTGTCAACCGGATTCTGAAGCGCGATAGCACGGAACGACCGGAAACATTGTCCCCCAACATCACACCCAGATGCTCATCACCCGAAAGTCTGATTTAACCATTTCTTCCACCGGTTTCAGCGGCTGAAACCGCCATTCCAGATTCCTGCCAGCAACATCTTGAATAGCATTGATCCGGAATAGGCCAAGATTACTTATTTAAGATTTCTTTCTTTGTGCGCGAAGATTCAACTACCATTAGCACATTACATGCATTCGATCGATTCTCTGGAGGGTAATAGCGTGGGCGATGAATTGCCGGAAGAGCTGACCAAGCTATACAGGTACGTTAAACAATTGGATCGCCGCATCACCAAATTGCGGCATATGAGACTTTTCCACCGGCCTATTCTGAGTGTTACGAGTTTTGTATTGATCTTTGTGCTGCTCATTCCTGTCATCGCGGTTGTGACCTTTCTTATAAATCGCACCCATACGC
The DNA here is from genome assembly GCA_018241205.1 of Pseudomonadota bacterium. Taxonomy (GTDB): domain Bacteria; phylum Pseudomonadota; class Gammaproteobacteria; order Burkholderiales; family Nitrosomonadaceae; genus Nitrosomonas. The sequence goes on along the minus strand of JAFEEI010000089.1, from coordinate 6,730 downwards.
ACTATGTTTTCCTCACAGGACCAGCAGGAAGCACAACGGCATATATCGCACCCCGGATTCAATCGATTCTTAACGCACCGGACCCTATCGAGCAACTACTTCACCTCAATATAGTACCTAACTTTGAGTTGCGCTCATCATGCGGTGGTCTTGATACTAATGCACAAATCAATGCCGGCGTGGCTCACCTTGGGTTCGCCGAAGATGGTTTTTTTGGAGATCCAGTTCCATCCCTCTATTGCGCAACGGACTCAAAACAGATTCAAGTCACTAACGAGAGTATCGGAGTGGGCAAGAAAATGCGCGTGCTGTTGAGCTTGTATAAATCTCCCCTCCATGTCGTCGTGCGTTCAAAACTAGGATTCAACGATCTCCAGGAAGTGCCTTCCGGCACCAAAGTCTATCTTGGCGGAGATGGAAGCTCGACCCATTTTGTCGGTCAACTGATCGTGGAACATTTTGGCCTGAATGTTGACCGGAAAGGGAATACGCTGGATTTCGATCAAGCTGCGCAAGCGCTCATTAATGGAGAATTCGATGTCGCTTTTTTTCTAGCGGGGCTTCATACTGAAGTTCTTAAATCCCTTTTGCAGCAAAACAGTGAGTTCCAATTATTGCCTATCGCGAAAACCGAGAGTTTAAAGACGCTCTTTCCGTACCTTGAATCCTTGGCAATTCCACCTGCGATTTATCCGAATGTTCAGAGTGAAATTCAAACGATCGGCACTCATACTGTTCTAGTGGCATCGACTGCGCTTGGTGAATCCGAGGCTTACGAAATAACGAAGAAGATAACCGAGCATATCCAGGATCTGCTCTGGGATGTGCCGCTCAACTTAGCGCGCGTCATTGACAACGATCCCTCCAAAGAATTGTTTTATCCCATTCATGACGGTGCACGCCGGTTTTTTACCCATAACCCGCCATTTTTTCTGGACATAGCCATGCTGACGGGTATCGGCGCTTATTTTTCCGTGATCTATGCTTTCTATGCCATGTTGATCGAGTTTTTCCGCAATTACCGTGTTTACCGGTTCCTATCCACCATTGATTTGATTATGGGACGCGCGCAAATACTGGGTGATTCATCGAAATCGATGTTACTCAATGCACACCTCCAAAGACTCCGGCGTGCTGCACTGCGGCTCATGCGCCGCAGAAAAATTACGTATGATGAATTCAGTTATATCGAGGATTACATCAAAGCCTACAAACCCTAACTGCATTCAGATCTTGAATAAGCCGGCCGGTAATTTTTAAAACAAATGTCGGTGGCAAGTATCTACGCGATATTACTAGCCGATTCAAACTCAAACTAAGCAGAGCCAAGATAAAAATCGGGAATTGTGTTGCTGGATTGTTGCAAGCTTCGCTCAGTGATGCGCAGTTTGTGCAGCAAAATGGTCAGTTGCGAATAAAATTCGTCGCTGGCAATTAATTGCTGCCACTCGTCGCCATCCGGATCATCTTCATCAAGATTACGCCAGAAGAGGTTACAAAAAGTATTGAACGGAACTGGTTTTCCGGCGATCAAATCGGCTTTGATTTTATGATTAATCCAACGCTGCCGCCTTTTGATTAACTCTTCCGCGCCGGCGCAGACGACAACGGACAGATGAGCATATAAATCCGTTGTGCTGCGAATGCTTATAAGCTCGGAAAAATTTTTTGTGCTGATGGCGTTTGCGATGAATTCTTGTAATGCTTTGGTCGACACTTTAAGACTTACACCCGTTTGCAATGCGTAAATTTTATCAAGATACATAGGTCAGAAAAATAAAGTAAGAGGCGGTAACCAATGAGCCATTCGATTAGCAATCGGCGCTAAGGTTCACTCTTATACAGAGTGCCTCGATAAAAAACCTTCTCATTCATAGCGTATGAACATTTCCGCCAGCGCATCGGGGCCATGCCGGTCGATCAAGGATTCGATTTCGGCGAGCAGTACATCATCTTCATCCTCGTCCAGCACGCCCGCCCCCACCAAACTCGCGGACAAACCAGAAGTAAGCGCATCTTTCACCGTTTCAAGTGTCGCTGGATCTTCTTGATTATCCGCGTTGATCACGGTATCGATGACACGCGATAAAGGCTCACTTGCCATTTCCTGCACAAAATCGATCGCCAGCGCCGTCTCACCGAATTCTTCGATCAACGCATTCAACTCGTCCAGCAGGGATTCATTGATATCAAAGTGATGCAATTGCTCTGTCTCGGTAAACGCATCGCTCAACACACCAGTCACAAAATCGCGGATCGTAGCCAATGTAATATCTTCCGCGAACGCCGACCGATTCAACCTGCTTGCAATCAAGGCGGATAAATTAGGACTCACGCGGGTCGCAACATCAATCGGATTTCGTATCATGGCATGCTCCTCATTATCAATTTTTACTCAAAGAATACCCTATCAATCCTTTGTCTGCCGGAATGACCCGGCAAGACAAGCGATCACCTCGTTATCCGTCACCTGCGGAAAATCTGCATAAAATTGCCCGACGGCATAGAAATTATCGGGTGCTGACAAGCATACAATGCGATCCGCTTTTCCCTGCAGTTTTGTCAGTGTCTCCGGCGGCGCGACGGGCACCGCACAAACCAATTCAGCCGGCTTCTGGTTGCGTAACGCATGCAATGCGGCGATCATGGTCGAACCGGTAGCCAAGCCGTCATCAATGACAATCACGATACGTCCGGCGGGATCGACCGGTGCGCGCCCAGGGGTATAATGCGCGCGCCGCTGCCGGATGGTTTCCAGTTGCGCGGACACTTCGCGTTTCACATACGCCTGATCCGCACCCGCGCGCTCGGCGTATTCGGTCAGATACACCCAGCCGCTCTCATCGACGGAGCCGATGGCGTATTCCGGATTTCCGGGTGCGCGCAGTTTGCGCACCAGCACCACATCCATTTCGCCGTTCAACTGCTGCGCAATCATCTTGGCCATCGGTACCGCACCGCGCGGAATGGCGAGCACCAGCGGGTTTTTATCGCGGTACCCGGACAACGCTTCCGCCAGTTTCCCGGCTGCTGCCATACGATCGGCGAAAATCATCCTATGCTCCTCAATGGTAATTAACACAGGGTACGGTTGATCAATCGGCGCAATTCTTTCAGCGGCCTAGCATTCAGCACATCGTTTTTCTCCAGCCAGCCGCGCCGCGCCTGGCCGATGCCAAACCGCAGATTGGCAAAATCGTACACGCTGTGCGCATCGGAATTGATGCTAATCAGCACGCCCTCCTCCTTGGCCATTTGGCACTGGGTATCGAGCAAATCCAGCCGTTCCGGGTACGCATTCAGTTCCAGAAAACAACCGCGTTTCTTGGCTTCGCGGATAATGCGCAGCATGTCGTCGTCATACGGCGCGCGGCGCTGAATCAGGCGCCCGGAGGATGCGCCAGCAAGGTGAAATACGGATGCTGCATAGCGCGCAGAATGCGCTGCGTTTGTTTGGCGCGGGATAGATTAAAACTGCTGTGCACCGCGCCGACCACCATATCCAGCCGGGCCAGCACGCTATCCGGCAAATCCAGGTTGCCGTCTTCCAGAATATCGACCTCGATGCTCTTCAGTAAGGTAATCCCTTTCAATTCGGCATTCAATTGATCGATCTCATCGCACTGCCGCTCCAACTGCAACGGATTGAGGCCATGCGCAAAAGCCAACCGGCGCGAATGCTCGGTAATCGCAAGGTATTCAAAGCCGTTGGCCAATCCCGCCAGCGCCATCTCGCGCAAGCTGTTATGACCATCCGTCGCCTTGGTATGCACATGCAAGTCGCCACGCAAATCGCCCTGCTCCACCAAGCACGGCAACCGCCCTGCCCTTGCGGCGGCGATCTCACCGCGGTTTTCGCGTAATTCCGGAGGAATATAGGGAAGCCCCACTGCGGCATACACCGATGCTTCCGTTTCTCCCGCAATGCGCGTGTCATTACGGAACACACCGTATTCGTTGATTTTCAACCCGCTTTGCTGCGCCAGGCGGCGGATCGCGATGTTATGCGCTTTGGAACCAGTAAAATAATGCAGCGCCGCACCATAGGATTCTTCCTTAACGACGCGCAAATCGACTTGCAATCCGCACTTGAGAATCACACTGGCGCGTGCCGGACCCGCCGACAGAATTTCAACCACTTCATCATAGGTTGTGAAGCGCTGTACTACTTGGCTCGACGCCGTTGCCGGTGCCACCAGCAGAATATCCAGATCACCCACGGTCTCGCGCATGCGCCGGTAACTGCCGGCAACCGTGACGCGCACCACGCCCGGAATGGCAGTCAGAAATTTTTCCAGGGCTTCGGCATACTGTGCCGCCATCGCCAGTTTGAAACGCTGCGCCTGATTGGCATGCGCTTCGATCGCCTGCAAAATATTGTTCTCGGTTTTCTCGCCAAAACCCGGCAGCGCGCGAATACGGCCATCGCGTGCCGCGCGATGCAATTGCTCGATCGTCTGCACATCGAGATCGTGATACAACGCTTTCACCCGTTTCGGACCAAGCCCCGGAATTTTCAGCAGCCCGGTGACGGCGGGCGGCAATTCGGTATGCAGCCGATCGAGCAAACTGCAGTGGCCGCTGCTGACTATTTCCTTGATTTTTGCCGCCAGATCGTCACCGATGCCCGGCAATTCCGTCAGATCTCCGCCTTGTTCTAGCAAGCGAGGTACTTCTTGCGACAATTCGCCCACGATACGGGCGGCATTGCGGTAAGCACGGATACGGAACGGATTGGCGCTTTGAATCTCCAGCAAATCGGCGATCTCCTCGAAGATGGCGGCAATATCGGCATTGTGTTTCGGCATGCAACCCCCTCTTGAGCTGCGCTCGCATGACGTACGCTAATTGATCAATCGCAATGGCTTTTAAGACTAATACATTTCTAGTGGTAAAACTACTACAATGAAATTACTTTTTTATAAAGTGATTAAAAAATGAGCTCATCGTATTTCGAAGGAAACGCTGATTAATTCGGCGNNGAACGAGATGAAGCACGAGGCGCACGGCACACAGCAACCGAGACATATCAACAAGATAGACGAGGGAGTGAGTGCCGCGCAACGAAGTGATTCGCTCGTATAGTCAATTAATCAGCGTTTCCCGAACACGATGCCGACATCGGAATCATCGGTCGCGGCCTAACCATCGAGCAATCGTTTGAAGCGGCGACGCATGCGGTTTTTTCCATCATCACGCGTATTGAGGAGGTGCAGCCCTTGGCGATCGTAGCGCTCGAATTCGAAGAATCCGATCTTGAATTGGCACTGGTGGTTTGGCTCAATCTCATTTTGGCAAAGGCACGAGAGTTCGGCATGGTATTCAGTCATTTTTATCTCCAGCGCCAGAACGATCACTGGCATGCCAAAGCCGCCGGGGAGAAATGGCGCGACGGTTTGGAACGCAGTGTGGAAGTCAAAGGCGCGACACTGACCATGCTCGCAGTGAAGCAAATCGGCCCAATTTGGGAATCCCGTTGCGTGGTGGACGTATGAATCTGCAACAATTACAACAACTGCACGCTTATCTCTGGACTCTGCCCAAAGCGCCCGGCGGCAAACGTGCGGAAGTCCTGCTGTACGGCAATGCGTCTTTGCTCGAAAGTATGGACGACAAAGTGCTGGAACAAATCGCTAACGTCGCCGCATTGCCCGGTCTAGTTGGTGCGGCGATGACCATGCCGGATGCGCATTGGGGTTATGGCTTTCCCATTGGCGGCGTGGCGGCATTCGACGCCGATCTGGAATATGTCGAAGAAAACGGCTGTGTCACCGGCGCGGTGCCGGGCAACGTATCCGAGCTGGCGAAAAAACGCCAGCGCGGCGAAATGGGCACGTTGGGTTCCGGCAATCATTATCTGGAAGTGCAGGTCGTGGAACGCATTTACGATGACGTTACGGCGCAGGCTTTTGGCTTGCACCAAGGTCAACTGGTTATTTCCATCCATTGCGGTTCGCGCGGACTCGGCCATCAAATCGATACCGATTATCTGGTGATGCTGGCCAAGGCTGCCGGCCGTCTCGGCAGCCACCTGCCCGACCGGGAATTGGCCTGCACTCCGATCAAATCGCCGGAAGGCCAGCAATACCTCGGCGCGATCAATTGCGCGCTGGCCAACCGGTAAATCCTGACGCACCTGACGCGCGCAACATTCGCCGAAATCTACCCCCAGGCATCATTGGAGACACTGTTCGACATCTCGTACAACACCTGCAAGAAAGAACAGCACGAAGTGGACGGCAAAACCCGCTGGCTGTATGTGCACCGCAAAGGCGCCACGCGCGCTTTCGCACCCGGACATCCCAGGCTGCCGGCGCGCTACCGCGACGTGAGGCAACCTATCATCATCGGCGGCAGTATGGGCACGGGTTCTTATATTCTGACCGGTAGCAGCCATAACCAAGCGTTTGCTTCGTGCAGTCACGGCGCGGGCCGCGCCATGAGCCGCAACCAAGCGTTAAAACAATGGAACGGCCGGGCTTTGATCGATGATCTCGAGCGGCAAGGCATCCTGATCCGCACCCGCTCGATGCGCGACGCGGCGGAAGAAGCGCCGGGCGCTTATAAGGATGTCGACCAGGTGGCCGAGGTCACGGAACAAGCGGGATTGGCACGTCGGGTTGCGTTTCTGCGGCCGAAAGTATGCATCAAAGGGTAGCTTTTATTAGGGAAACGCTGATTAATTGACTATACGAGCGAATCACTTCGTTGCGCGGTACTCGCTCCCTCG
>JAFEEI010000088.1:4399-4784 GCA_018241205.1 Pseudomonadota bacterium | reverse complement strand
GGGTGTGAAGATTAACGATAAGCACATTGAATGTATTGTTAGTCAAATGATGCAAAAAGTAGAAATTGTGGATTCAGGCGATACCACTTTCTTGCCAGGCGAATACGTTGATAAATTTGAATTCCGCGAAGTGAACGACTTGGTGCTGGATAAGAAAGTAGTAACCGATGCTGGTGACTCTACCCGATTTAAGATGGGTCAGATTATTACCGGCCGTGAGTTGCGCGATGAAAATTCTTCGTTGAAGAGAAAAGATCAGCGTACCGTGGAGACACGCGAAGCTTTGGCAGCGGTATCACGCCCTACGTTGCAAGGGATTACCCAAGCATCGTTGAAAACAGAGAGCTGGCTGAGTGCGGCTTCATTCCAAGAAACAACTAAAGTA
>JAFEEI010000088.1:0-4332 GCA_018241205.1 Pseudomonadota bacterium | reverse complement strand
ATTAAAAGAAAATGTGATTGTAGGTCATTTGATCCCTGCTGGTACTGGTCAGCGCGAGTTTGAAAATTTGTTGGTAACTTCTGAAGAAGAATACCAACAATTGGCCGGAGCCCCCGAACGCAGAATAAGAGAGCGGGAATTGCAGGATTGATGTTCAATTAACTACTGAATGAATTAGCCAATGTGAAAAACCATTGGCTAATTTTTTTCTTAGATATATGAATTAGACAACTTGAAAATTTAAAAATCATGGCAGAAAACAAAAACGTTCCTGAACAAAACCAGATCAATATCGAATTGTCTGAAGAAATTGCTGAGGGTGTTTATTCTAACCTGGCAATGATTGCTCACTCAAACAGTGAGTTTGTAATTGATTTTATTCGCCTTATGCCAGGTGTGCCAAAGGCAAAAGTAAAATCGAGAGTTGTTATCACGCCCGAACACGCCAAACGTCTGCTCGCAGCGTTGAAAGACAACATCAGTAAATACGAAGCGAGTTTTGGCCCGATCAAACAGACCGATGACATACCAAAGTTTCCCATAAATTTTGGTGGAGCAATGGGAGAAGCATAAGCCATTAGCGACAAAAAACAAGTTAGTTCGCTCATCACAGATTAACACCGGCACTAAGGCGTTGCAAGTGTGGTGCCCGTTGCCGGTACGATAACCCCAAAACTAAAGAGTAGTTTTTTGAGTTATTTTTACTGAGCAAAGGTTGCTATTGTTTTTCCAATTTTACGCGGATGGGTTTTCAAATTACAGATGGATTAAATTTTATATCAAAGCAAAACTTTGCCCGGCTTAGGAATGCCGCTCAAGTCTATTCCAGTTTTAAGATATCAAAAATTTACAGCCGGGTTCACCACCAGGGTATGCCGCTCAGTATTTCAATCGAGCCGACCACCTCGTGCAACCTAAGATGCCCCGAGTGCCCCAGCGGCCTGCGATCATTCACCCGTCCTACAGGTAGGATGAAAATAGAATTGGCAGAATCAATTATTAATCAATTAGCCCCCACACTTTCCTATCTCATTTTTTATTTTCAAGGCGAGCCATTCCTTCACCCGCAATTACTGGAAATGATCCAAATGGCTTCATCACGTAAAATTTATACAGCCATATCTACCAATGCGCATTTTTTGAATGAACAAACAGCCAGAAAAACAGTAGAATCAGGGCTTGACCGGTTGATAATTTCAATCGATGGTACTACACAAGAAACTTATGAATCGTACCGCATAGGCGGAAAACTGGATAAGGTTATTGAAGGAACAAAAAACATTGTACGCTTGAAAAAAGAATTAAAATCAAGAACACCCCATATCATTTTTCAATTTTTAGTAGTGAAACCCAACGAGCACCAAATCAATGATGTGCGAAAAATGGCCAGTGAACTTGGTGTGAATGAATTGAAACTTAAAACCGCTCAGATTTATGAATACGAAAATGGATCAGAGCTCATTCCCACAATTGAAAAATATTCGCGCTATAAAAAAAATACAAATGGCACATATTCAATTAAAAACCAGTGGGCTGACGAGTGTTGGAAAATGTGGCACAGCTGTGTCGTTACGTGGGACGGCAAAGTAGTGCCGTGCTGTTTTGATAAAGATGCCCACTATGTGTTGGGCGATTTGAACCAATCAACGTTTAAGGAAATATGGGAAGGAGAAAAGTACAAACAATTTCGCCAAACGCTATTTTCAGCCAGATCATCAATTGATATGTGCCGTAATTGCAGCGAAGGATCAACCGTATTTTCTTGAGGTGTTATTCTTGCACCACACCAATACTCGATTTCGTTTTTATAACGAGCGCGAAAAAAATACCATGAAAAAGCACAACCGACAACAAGCACACTTCAAACATATATCTCAGATTTAATGACACAAAGAAAATAGGTCAGGCTCATCTTTGTGGCTCATTGAGCAGTCAATCAATGCAGATGTAATATTTTGATCAGAAAATTATCAACCACCCCCATTTGCAAGATTACTGGTTGATTTGCCGATAGCCTTGAATTATAGAATCCAACGGACTGCCTTACCTTGATTATATGCGTATATTTGCAATTCACTATGACATCAAACCCAAAACAATATGAAGCAGTAAAACACATTTTTACCGCCTATCTGGAAAATAAAAAACTGCGCAAAACATCAGAGCGATATACAATTCTGGAAGAAATATATTCACTCACCGGGCATTTTGATGTAGAGTCTTTATATGCCCATCTTAAGGGGAAAAAATATGGCGTGAGCCGGGCTACAGTATACAATACGTTAGACTTACTGGTAGATTGTGATTTGGTAAGCAAACATCAGTTTGGAAAAAACCTGGCACAATACGAAAAATCGTATGGTAGCCGGCAGCATGATCACCTGATTTGCACAGATTGCAATAACGTAGTTGAGTTCTGTGACCCGCGAATTCAAAACATCCAGAACACAGTGGAAGATCTGCTTCGTTTCAATGTAACGCACCATTCCTTAATTTTGTACGCTTCTTGTAAGAAAGAGAATTGCGAAAACAAAAGAATATGAACTTTGCCCAAGAAATAAAAAACAAAAAACTGATTTTGCGAATTAGCGGAGATTTAATTGGTGAAGATAATGGTGCACAATTAATCTCTGCCGTAAATGATGCAATGAGCCATGAAGTGCTCGTATGCATTATCGACATTGCCGGGTTGCGTTACATCAACAGTGCAGGAATCGGTGTGTTGATTACCATATTAACAAAATTCAGAAATAAAGGAGGAGAAGTGTATTTAATGAACCCCTCAGAGAGTGTTAAGAAATTATTGATTATCACCAAACTCAATTCTATTTTTCAAATAATTCAATCAGAAGAAGACTATAAAAAATAAATTAACTTCTTCACAATTCAACGTATCTATTAAAATAAAAAAATGAAAGTAGATGTACTGCTCGGCCTTCAATGGGGCGATGAGGGAAAAGGAAAAATTGTAGATGTTCTTGCCCCAAGGTATGATGTGGTGGCTCGCTTTCAAGGTGGTCCAAATGCAGGACATACATTAGAATTTGATGGTATTAAACACGTACTTCACCAAATCCCTTCAGGTATTTTCAGACCAAAAACAAAAAATATTATAGGAAACGGAGTAGTGCTTGACCCGATAATTTTTAAATCCGAAATAGAAAAACTATCCCAGTTTAACCTAGAAGTAAAATCAAATCTTTTTATTTCCAAAAAAGCTACCCTGATAGTTCCAACACACCGCTTGTTAGATCAAGCCTACGAGTCAGCCAAAGGAGATAATAAAATTGGCTCCACCCTAAAAGGTATCGGGCCCTCTTATCAAGATAAAATAGGCCGCCAAGGACTACGCGTAGGAGATATTTTATCACCAAACTTTATCGAAAAATTTAAGAAGTTAACCCACATCCATACAGAAATTCTTGACAAATACGATATAACGTATAACTGGAGTGAACTGGAAAAAAGTTTTTTTGATGCCGTTTCCTTCCTCAAAGAATTCAACCTGGTCGATAGCGAATACTTTATTAATCGCGAGATAAAAAACGGATCATCTATTTTAGCCGAAGGTGCACAAGGCTCACTATTAGACATTGATTTTGGCAGCTATCCATTTGTAACAAGTTCTAATACGGTTACAGCAGGAGCATGCACAGGCCTGGGGGTTGCACCGCGACACATAGGCGAAGTCTATGGAATATTTAAAGCCTACAGTACAAGAGTAGGCAGCGGCCCCTTCCCCACAGAGTTACTCAACGAAGACGGTGAACGACTGAGAAAAGCCGGAAATGAATTTGGCTCAACCACAGGCAGACCACGAAGATGTGGTTGGATTGATTTACCATCTTTGAAATACTCAATAATGATTAATGGAGTAAGTCAATTGTTGATGATGAAGGCAGATGTATTGAATATTTTTCCCGAAATTAAAATTTGTACACACTATCAGTTGAGCAATGGAAAAACCTCTGAAGAAATGCCGTATGAGTTGGTAAATGAAAAAATTATTCCAGTCTATACAACATTGAAAGGATGGGAAACGTCCTTGACAAACATCTCAGAAAACCAAATGCCAATTGAATTGACTCAGTATATTTCTTTTTTAGAAAATGAACTCTCGGTTCCTATTACATTGATTTCTACAGGGCCAGATCGAAAACAAACTATCCATAGATAACAAAACGCAATAAAAAATTTAGTACTGAGTATTGTTTTAAGATAATGTTGTTATACCTTTGCGCTCCCATTTGGGAAAAGGCTTAGTTTTTGAATTAAACATGCCTGCAAAATTGAGGGATTGACCCAATTAAACGTTCATTGAAAATAGACTAG
>JAFEEI010000087.1 GCA_018241205.1 Pseudomonadota bacterium | reverse complement strand
AATTAATCAGCGTTTCCTTAAGTTTCCCTGATCAGTTGTTGTTCCCTGATTTCGCAAGTATTGCGTCCAGCGCGCGCGTGCTGAGTATACGTTTGAGAATGCCGAACAGATAGGTCGGAACGGTCACATAATAACGTGCTTGCGGCTTGCTGGCTTCCAGCGCATGAATCACGCGTTTCAGCACCGCTTCGGGTGGTAGCGTGAATGGAACCGCGGGCCCCGGCTTATTCAAACGCGCCAGCACGCCTTGATATTTTTCGCGATGAACGCTATTTTCGATGTCGATATATTTTTGCAGCGCTTTGACGGCGTTCATGCGGAACAGACTGGAAATCGGTCCCGGTTCGATCAAACTGACGTACACGTTGCTGCCTTTGAGTTCCAGGCGCAGCGTGTCGCTCAGACCTTCGATGGCGTATTTTGAAGCGTTGTAGGCGCCACGGAAAGGCAGGGCAACGAAGCCCAGTACCGAGCTGTTCTGGATGATGCGTCCATACCCTTGTTGGCGCATCACCGGGATCGCAAGATTGGTCAATTCCTGCCAGCCGAATACGTTGGTTTCGAATTGCGCGCGCAGGGCATCGCGGTTTAAATCTTCCACCGCGCCGGGCAAGCCGAATGCGCCATTGTTGAATAGCGCATACAGTTCACCACCGGTGCGGCGCATGACTTCTTCAAAAGCGAAATGTATCGAATTGGAATCATTTAAGTCCAAACGGAAGCTTTCCAGTCCTTCGGCCAGCAGTTTTTCAACGCTGTTGCGTCTTCTGGCCGTGGCAAAAACTTGGTAGCCGCGTGCCTGCAAACCTTTGGCGGCGCAGTAGCCGATTCCGCTGGAGCATCCGGTAATGAGTACGGTTTTTTTCATTTCTTCAGATCAACTTGTAAATGGGTATTGCAATTTTTCATCACTTGATAATAAATTTGCACACAGTGTGAGTATCACGGAGTACTTTACCTAAGGAAGCTCTGAAAAAGGTAGNNATATAATTTTCAATGGGCTTGGTCTTCAGGATATGCGGCAGGTCAAGTGGTCTGAAAGATAATGTATTTTTCTGATTGTTAAGGAAGCTCTGAAAAAGGTAGCGAGCGACGGTCAGGCAAGGCGAAATCAGATGAAAAAGCGCAGTTTACAAGATGTAAATGAGCATTTTGAGTCTGATTTCAACACAGCATGACCGAGCGCAGTGGTTTTCAGAGCTTCCTTAACAGAAAATAACATATCAAAAGACCCTTCATGGCAAAAATTTTATTCCGGCTTACCGATGTTTCCGACGATGAAGCGCAGGATGTGCGTGAGCTGCTTGCCAGCAACGCGATCGATTTTTACGAAACCTCAGCGGGAAACTGGGGGGTATCGATGCCGGCGATCTGGCTCACAGATGACAGTCAGTTTGAGCGTGCACGCGCATTGCTGGATGCTTATCAAAGTGAAAGAGCTGTCAGAATACGGGAGGAATATGCACGCTTGCAGCGGGAAGGAAAAAATAAAACTTTCCGGGATGTAGTTAAAGAAAATCCTGTCAGTTTTACAATCCACCTGGCGGTCGCGGTGCTGGTCATTTATTTATCGATCAAGCTGGTTGCGGATCTGGCTGGTTGATAAGGTATTCTTTGAGTCAACAATTTTTACCGTTGAATGCGGTATGATAGCGCTCCAAAACCTGTTTTATCCAGAAATTTCTAATGAGGAGAAGAAACATGAAAAATACATTGAGAGCCATTGCCGCAGTATTAGCCATTACCTCAGTTAGCGTTTATGCCGGCGGAGATCCGGAGCATGTCAAGTTTCCTGCGGATTACAATAAGACTTTTACTCAGTATGCCACCATGAATCGCGCAAACCAGACGCAGGTTGCTAAGTTGTACGCCAACGAAGCTGCGATTGCCGGCTATAAGCAAGGAAATAAAAGCGCTCCCGGTGGCGTTGTGGTGATGGAAATTTATACCCCTAAAAAAGGCGCGGATGGTAAACCAGTTGCCGGTAGCGACGGACTCTTCGAAATCGATTCGCTGGCTGCTGTTGCAGTAATGGAAAACCGCAATAATTGGGATGCTTCATTTCCAAAGGAAAATCGCACCGGTGATTGGGGTTTCGCGCTTTACAATCCGGATGGCACGGCAAAAAGCAATGACCTGAACTGCGTGCAATGCCATACGCCGCTGCAAGCGCAGGATTATTTGTTTACTTACCAGAAGCTGGTTGATTTTGTGAAAAAATAATCTATTCATCCCAAAGAACCCGGTGATCAATTCCACCCTGATAGGTTGTTCACCGGGGGCAATGCGACTGTGAAGCTCAATAAAACGGTTTGTTAAGGGAATCTGGTGATCGATGAGTGATTCGGCTCTTAACTTAGAAAAGCTTAATTCCTGGCGGCAAATAGATCCAGAGGGTGGAGCCGGGTTTCTGAAAAAGCTGATCTCAATTTATTTGTCTTCTGCACCAGCATTTCAAACTCAAATTGAGAATGCAGTTCATCTTGGGGATAAGAATGCATTGATAAAGGCGGCGCATACCTTCAAATCCAGTGCGACCAATATCGGTGCAGAATCACTTGCCGAAATTTGCCGGCAGCTGGAGGAGCATGGCGATAAAAACCAGCTCAACCGAGCAGCTGAATTGGTGGAAAAAATGCACAGCGAATCCCGGCGCGTAATCATAGCTTTAGAAGAACTGCTGGAAAATTGCTGATTTGCACGGCAAGTGATTTACTGTGCTGTATTTTTCTTAATAAATCATTATCAAACAGGGAAAATGCATGCGAGAGGTCGTTGTTTTGAGTGGTGTGCGGACTGCGATAGGTGATTACGGTGGTGCGCTTAAAGAGATCGCTCCCGCCGATTTGGCGGCAAAAGTCGTTCGTGAAGCAGTCGTGCGTGCTGGGATTGATGCCGATGAAGTCGGGCATGTTGTTTTCGGTAATGTCATCCACGGAGAAGCGCGCGATATGTATCTGGCGCGCGTGGCTTGCATCAATGGCGGTTTGTCACAGCATTCCTCAGCATTGACGGTAAACCGGCTGTGCGGAAGCGGTTTGCAGGCTATTATTTCAGCAAGCCAGAATATATTGCTCAACGATACCGATGTGGCTGTGGCCGGTGGAGCGGAATCGATGAGCCGCGGTGGTTATTTATTGCCGTCATTGCGCTGGGGGCGGCGCATGAACGATGGTGCTGCCGTCGATATGATGGTGGGTGCGTTAACCGATCCGTTTGATCGCGTGCACATGGGAATTACTGCGGAAAATATTGCCGCCAAATGGCAAATCAGCCGGGAAGAGCAGGATGCCTTTGCTGCGGAGAGTCACCGCCGTGCGTTATATGCCATTCGGAATGGTTATTTCAAAGAACAGATATTGCCTATTGAGGTGGCTGATCATAAGGAAACAGTCGTTTTTGATACCGACGAGCATCCGCGAGAAAATACCAGCGTGGATAATTTGGCCAAACTGCGTCCGGTTTTTCAGAAAGATGGCACCGTCACGGCCGGTAATGCTTCCGGGATTAATGACTGTGCTGCCGCGCTGGTGTTGATGGAATACAAGGCGGCGCAGAAACGCAATTTGAAATCGCTGGCGAGATTAGTGTCGTATGGTCATGCTGGTGTTGATCCTAAGTTTATGGGCATAGGTCCGGTACCTGCTGTTCGAAGCGCATTGCGGCGTGCTGGTCTTAAAATGTCGGATATTGATGTGATTGAATCCAATGAAGCTTTTGCCGTTCAAGCTTGTGCGGTTACGAAGGAATTGCAGTTCGATCCTGAGAAGACTAACCCTAACGGTGGTGCTGTAGCGCTAGGTCATCCAATAGGAGCAACGGGAAGTGTTCTGGTTATCAAGGCCATTTATGAGTTGCATCGTTGTGGCGGGCGATATGCTCTCGTCACCATGTGTATCGGAGGCGGTCAAGGGATTGCAGCTATTTTTGAGAAGCTATGAAAGATTTTCAAAAATAATGGTTAATTGGAATTCCGCGTTGACTGATTTCGGTAATTAGGCTATAGTCACGGCTTTTTTAAGCGCAGGTAATACTACCTGTTCCAAGGGCAAGTGGTGACATGTCTTGGATTAAAAGTAGGCCGCTTAATGTTGTCATGCGTGTTCAGTTGCTGGTGACAATGCTGGTGGCAGTAGTTGTCTGGTTTTTTATTGATATTCAAGATGCAATATCAGCAGCGTTGGGTGGAATAATCAGTGTAATTTCCTCTGCAGCGTATGCAATCATAGTCTCGCGTCACAAAGGCTATACGGCTGGAGAAACCATTAGAACTGCGCTGAGGGCAGAATCGATAAAGATCATATTAACGGTAAGTTTACTATGGTCGGTGTTTAAGTTTTACGAAAACGTCAACGCTCTGGCATTTATAGGAACATTCATCCTGACAGTTTTAGTTTATAGCTTGGCACTATTGGTCGCGGACGATACAAAGTAAGATAAATTTTTTAAAGATTACAGCAGGCAGCACATGGCATCGGGAACAGAACTTACACCTACATCATATATTGATCATCATCTAACCTACTTAACAACAAAAGTCAGCGAAGGTTCGTTTTGGGTGTTGCATGTTGATACATTGATTACATCCCTCATTCTTGGCGTTATCAGTTTTGGTTTTATTTGGTTGGTAGTGCGCAAAGCGACGCCGGGTGTGCCATCAAAGAGTCAAGCATTCGTCGAATTGGCGGTTGAATTTATCGATAATGAAGTGAAGAATACATTTCACGGCAACCGGCACGCTTTGGTAGCTCCATTGGCATTGACAGTATTTGTGTGGGTTTTGATGATGAATGTCATGGATATATTGCCTATCGATATCATGGCTTGGGTCACAGAAAATGTATTCGGCATGCACAACTGGAAGATTGTGCCGACTACCGATGTCAATACGACTTTTGCAATGGCGCTTTCCATATGGTTCTTGATGATTTTTTTCAACCTCAGAGTTAAAGGGGTGGGAGGATGGATGCATGAATTATTTTGTACGCCATTCGGAAAAAATCCGCTGCTTTGGATATTGAATCTGTTATTCAATTTTATAGAGTACGTATCTAAGCCACTTTCCCATTCATTGCGGCTTTTTGGCAATATCTATGCGGGCGAGATAATTTTCTTACTGCTCGGTATGTGGGCGGCGACTGGGGTGTCTGGAACAATTTTTGGATCGATCTTGGGAGCTGGCTGGGCAATATTCCATATACTGATCGTTACCTTGCAAGCATTTATTTTCATGATGCTGACAGTGGTGTATATCTCGATGGCGCATGAGTCTCATTAAATTCGGTTTTTATTTCGTAACATATTATTAATCTTAACAAAAGGAAATCAAAATGGAGAATTTGCAGTTTTTGGCGATGATTCAGGCGTATACCGGAATAGGTATTGGTTTGATGATCGGTTTGGGTGCTGCTGGTGCGTGTATCGGTGTGGGTGTGATGTGTAGCCGTTTTCTTGAAGGTGCTGCGCGTCAGCCTGAAATGATTCCGACACTGCAAGGTAAAGTGTTTCTTCTGCTCGGTTTAACTGATGCGTCTTTTATTATTGCGGTGGGTTTGGCCATGTTGTTTGCATTCGGCAACCCGTTACTGGCGGTAATTCAGTAATAATCCACTGGTTCTGATTTGATATTACAGGCTTGTCATGAATATTAACTTTACTTTAATTTCTCAGGCATTGGCCTTTTCGGTATTCATTTGGTTCACAGTGAAGTTTGTTTGGCCGCCATTATTGCGTGCAATTGAGGAGCGCCAAAAAACAATCGCAGATGGACTGGCAGCGGGAGAACGGGGTCGTCACGAATTGGAATTGGCGAGTCAACGTTCGTCTGAGGTACTGAAAGAGGCTAAGCAGCGCGCTTCTGAGATAATTTTGCAAGCCGAAAAGAGAGCTGCAGAGATTGTCGAAGATGCTAAGCGAGCTGCAAAAGAAGAAGGCAATCGCCTTGTCGCTGGTGCGAAAGCAGACATAGCGCATGAAATGTTCAGTGCGAAAGAGGCTCTGCGTCAGCATGCGGCCCAATTGGCTGTGGCGGGTGCGGCGAAGATATTGCGTCGGGAAGTGGATGCAAAAGCACATGCCGACATACTTTCTGCTATTGAGGAAGATTTGAAATAATGGCTGAAGCGATTACAGTTGCTAGACCTTATGCGGAGGCTGTTTATAAGCATGCTGTTGCTAGTGGGAGCTTGGGGCAATGGTCAAAAATATTGCAATTGGCGGTATCGGTTGTTGAACACGATGATATAAAACCGCTGATCGGTAATCCAGTTATATCGGCTAAACAGTTGAGTGAAGTGTTTATAGAGATCGGGAAAGGTAAATTTAATTCCGAAGCTCGTAATCTGATGATGTTGTTGGCAGAAAACAAACGGATATCTATATTGCCGCAGATAAGTCAGTTATTTGAGCAATTGAAGGCGCAGCATGAGGGTGTTCTTGAAGCAAAGATTGTGAGCGCATTCGCAATAGAAGGCAAGCAGCTAAAAAAATTAGTTGATGATCTGGAGCAAAAATTCAAACGCAAAATAGATGCTCAAGTAAGCGTTGATCCAGAGTTGATTGGCGGTGTTAAAGTCGAGATTGGTGATGAGATTCTAGATGCCTCAGTGCGCGGTAAGCTTGATGCTATGGCCATTGCCCTTAAAAGCTAGGAGTTAAAAGAAATGCAGTTAAACCCATCCGAAATCAGTGAGCTGATTAAAAAAAGGATTGAAGGACTTGTTGATACAGCAGAAGTGCGTACGCAAGGAACGATTGTATCTGTGACAGACGGTATTGTTCGCATTCACGGTTTGTCCGATGTGATGCAAGGTGAAATGTTGGAGTTTCCTGGCAATACCTATGGTTTGGCATTGAATTTGGAACGTGATTCCGTAGGGGCCGTTATCATGGGTTCTTATGAGCACATTTGTGAAGGCGATACCGTCAAATGTACAGGGCGCATTCTTGAGGTTCCCGTAGGTGAAGCTCTCCTTGGTCGTGTAGTAAATGCACTTGGGCAACCCATTGATGGCAAAGGACCGATTGCGGCAACGAAATCCGAACCAATAGAAAAAATTGCTCCGGGTGTAATTTGGAGGCAATCCGTAGATCAGCCGGTGCAAACTGGGCTGAAATCAGTAGATTCCATGGTTCCAGTGGGGCGAGGCCAACGTGAATTGATTATCGGTGATCGACAAACTGGGAAAACTGCCGTAGCGATTGACGCCATTCTCAATCAAAAAGGCCAAGACATGTTGTGTATTTACGTGGCAGTAGGACAGAAAGCGTCGTCGATTGCAAACGTGGTGCGTAAACTGGAAGAGCATGGTGCAATGGAATATACCATTGTCGTAGCGGCAACTGCATCGGAGTCAGCGGCAATGCAATTTATTGCGCCTTATTCTGGATGTACGATGGGTGAATATTTCCGCGACAAAGGCCAGGATGCCTTAATCGTTTATGATGATTTAACAAAGCAAGCTTGGGCTTATCGTCAAATATCACTGCTATTGCGCCGGCCTCCAGGCAGGGAAGCTTATCCGGGTGATGTGTTTTATCTTCATTCGCGCCTTTTGGAGAGAGCAGCAAGGGTAAGTCCAGCCTACGTCGAGAAAGCCACAAATGGTGCAGTAAAAGGTAAAACAGGTTCATTAACGGCATTGCCAATTATTGAAACGCAAGCTGGTGATGTGACAGCATTCGTGCCAACTAATGTCATCTCTATTACTGACGGACAAATATTCCTAGAAACAGACTTGTTTAATGCTGGTATACGTCCAGCAATCAATGCGGGAGTATCAGTTTCTCGAGTTGGCGGTGCCGCTCAAACTAAGGTTATTAAGAAATTAGGCGGTGGTATACGACTGGCGTTGGCGCAATATCGCGAGTTAGCTGCATTTGCTCAGTTTGCATCTGACTTGGACGAGGCAACGCGCAAACAGCTTGAACGTGGAAAGATGGCAACGGAATTGATGAAGCAGCCGCAGTATGCAACACTTAGCGTATCAGAAATGGCATTGACATTGTTTGCTATCAATAATGGTTATTTTGATGATGTTGAGGTGAGTAGAGCGCTTGCATTTGAATCTGCTTTGAAAAACTATATTCGTGGTCAACATGCTGCCATTCTTGAAAAAATTGAGAAGAGTAAAGAGCTCAATGCCGAAACAGAAAAAGAATTGATCGCTGCAATTCAAGAATTTAAGCAAAACGGAACTTATTAAGCAAATGGCTGGCAGTAGAGAAATTCGCAATAAAATCAAGAGCGTAAAAAATACGCAGAAGATAACGCGCGCCATGGAAATGGTTGCTGCATCAAAGATGCGTAAAGCTCAAGAGCGTATGAAAAAAGCTCGCCCCTATGGTGAAAAGATACGCAATGTAGCTGCACATATGAGTCGAGCAAATACCGAATATCGTCATCCTTTTTTGATTGCACGTGACACTGTTAAACGAATCGGTGTCATTATTGTAACTTCTGATAAAGGTCTTTGCGGAGGATTGAATACCAATGTCCTTCGGAAAGTCGTGAATCAGATGAAAACATGGCAAGCTGAGGGAGAGCAAGTCGAGGTCTGCTGTATCGGTAACAAAGGTTTAGGATTTATGAGCAGAATCGGTGCGAGCGTTACTTCACAAGTAGTAGGTCTGGGTGATACTCCTGACATAGCGAAACTCATTGGCGCAGTAAAAGTGGTTCTGGATGGTTATACACAAGATCAATTTGATCGTGTATATATTTTCTATAATCGTTTCATAAATACTATGAAGCAAGAACCTGTTATGGAACAGTTGCTGCCACTGATTGACGAGCGTATGCAAGGTAGTGAGCAAGATAGCGATAAACCTAAGGCAATCTGGGATTATATTTACGAACCGGAAGCAAAGTCTGTCATAGACGATATTATGGTGCGTTACGTGGAGGCATTGATATATCAAGCAGTGGCTGAAAACATGGCATCGGAGCAATCGGCTAGGATGGTGGCGATGAAAGCGGCATCGGATAATGCGGGTAATGTCATTAATGAATTGACATTAATTTATAACAAATCTCGACAAGCAGCGATTACTAAAGAGCTATCTGAGATTGTCGGCGGCGCTGCTGCTGTTTAAAACATTTTTGAATATAGAGTCTAGGGAACAACGATGAGTCAAGGAAAAATTGTTCAGTGTATTGGTGCAGTAATTGATGTGGAGTTTCCACGTGAATCTCTACCAAAAGTATATGATGCATTGATTATGGAAGGCTCCGAGCTAACGCTGGAAGTACAACAGCAACTTGGTGATGGTGTTGTGCGCACTATTGCACTGGGATCTTCCGATGGATTGCGTCGTGGTATGATCGTAAAGAATACCGGAAAACAGATTACCGTTCCTGTTGGAACCAAAACATTAGGAAGAATTATGGATGTTTTGGGGCGTCCTATAGATGAGATGGGTGATATCGGTGCGGATCAACAAATGTCAATTCATCGCGAAGCACCTGCATTTGATGAGTTGTCGGCGTCAACAGAATTATTGGAAACCGGCATTAAAGTGATTGATTTGATTTGTCCATTTGCTAAAGGGGGGAAAGTCGGATTGTTCGGTGGTGCGGGTGTGGGTAAAACCGTTAACATGATGGAACTGATTCGCAACATCGCAATTGAGCACAGCGGGTATTCTGTGTTTGCAGGCGTTGGTGAACGTACTCGCGAAGGAAATGATTTTTATCATGAGATGAAAGAATCTAAAGTACTTGATAAAGTAGCGCTAGTATACGGTCAAATGAATGAGCCGCCTGGAAATCGTCTTCGCGTGGCACTGACCGGACTTACAATGGCTGAATCATTTCGCGATGAAGGACGCGACGTTTTATTCTTCGTTGATAACATTTATCGCTATACATTGGCTGGAACAGAAGTGTCAGCATTACTAGGCCGTATGCCATCTGCAGTAGGTTATCAACCGACTCTCGCTGAGGAAATGGGGCGCTTGCAAGAGCGCATCACTTCAACTAAAACAGGCTCCATTACTTCAATTCAAGCGGTCTATGTGCCAGCGGATGACTTGACCGATCCATCACCTGCGACAACATTTGGACACTTGGATGCAACTGTTGTGTTGTCTCGAGATATTGCATCATTAGGAATTTATCCGGCAGTGGATCCGCTTGACTCTACGTCGCGCCAGTTGGATCCTCAAGTTGTTGGAGAGGAGCATTACAGTACAGCTCGGGCAGTTCAGCAAACGCTGCAACGATATAAAGAATTGAGGGATATTATAGCAATTTTGGGTATGGACGAACTGTCACCGGAAGATAAGCTGGCGGTCAGTCGCGCACGCAAGATTCAGCGATTCTTGTCGCAACCGTTTAACGTTGCTGAAGTATTTACTGGTTCTCCAGGAAAATATGTTTCTCTAAAAGACACTATTAAAGGCTTTAAGGGAATTGTTGAAGGTGAGTACGATGAATTGCCAGAACAAGCATTCTATATGGTTGGTAGTATCGAAGAAGCCGTAGAGAAAGCTAAAACACTTCAATAAACCAAGAGAAAATAGTGATGGGTACCATATTTCATCTTGATATCGTTAGTGCAGAAGAATCTATTTATTCCGGCCCCGTTGAGTTTCTGGTGGCACCAGCACAAATGGGGGAAGTAGGTATTTATCCACGTCATACACCGATGTTGACAAGAATCAAATCGGGTATGGTGCGAATCAAAGCGCAGTTGAAAGAAGAAGAGTTAGTTTACGTATCTGGCGGTATGCTGGAAGTTCAGCCTGATGTTGTGACGATATTAGCTGATACTGCGGTACGCAGTCATGATCTTGACGAAGCCAAGGCCCTCGAAGCGAAGCGAGCTGCTGAAGAAGCGATGAAGAATCGTGAGTCTGAATTGGATTATGCCAAAGCACAAGCTGAGCTGATAGAAGCCATGGCGCAATTAGCTGCGATAGATAAGCTAAGAAAACGCGGTCATTGATTGTGATCATAAGTTCTAATGATAAAAAAGGCGACTGATGTCGCCTTTTTTGTATCTATACTTCAAGTATCTGCCTGTTACAATGATGAGATTGATGCTTCAGCATAGTGTGTTTAATAAAAATTTCTATCAAACTTCATTTGAAAAGTAAATTGTCGTGTCGAAGCTTAATATAGTAATACTCGCGGCTGGAGCTGGAAAGCGCATGCAATCAGCGCTTCCTAAGGTACTGCACACTTTGGCGGGAATATCATTACTAGAGCATGTCATTAATGTGGCACGGATGCTATCGCCCGATAGAATCTGTGTCGTTGTGGGTCATGGCAGCGACAAAGTAAAACAGCTGATCGATGGCAATGACTTAATCTGGGTATCGCAAGAACAACAACTGGGCACCGGGCATGCGCTCATGCAGGCATTGCCACAGTTAAGTACCGATGGATTCACATTGGTTTTGTACGGTGATGTACCACTGGTTCGAATTGAAACTTTGCAGCAGTTAATCAGCGTATCAGGAGAAAAGAACTGTGCGTTATTGACTGCGATTATCGACAATCCGTTTGGCTACGGCAGAATCTTACGTGACTTAAAAACCAACGAAGTTGTGGCAATCGTCGAGCAAAAAGATGCAACCGATGAACAGCAGAAAATCGATGAGATCAATACTGGGATAATGCTCATCCCTAATCAGTATCTGCATCGATGGTTGCCAAAGCTTGAAAACCAAAATTCACAATATGAATATTACTTGACCGACATCATTGCTATGGCTGTTAAGGATGGTCTGCAGGTAGCATCATCGCGAGCGGAGAACTTCTGGGAAGTAATGGGGGTTAATAATAAGCATCAATTGGCTGAACTTGAGCGGATATATCAAAAGAACTGCGCTGAGGTACTATTAGAGAAAGGGGTTAGCTTGCGTGACCCGAATCGGATAGATATACGAGGCGAGCTTGTGTGCGGTTTCGATGTTGAAATCGACATCAATTGCATTTTTGAGGGGACCGTTAGATTGGGAGATTCCGTTCGGGTAGACGCGCATTGCATACTAAAAAATGTCACAGTGGCTGCTGGAAGTATTATTCATCCCTTTAGTCTGATTGAAGATAGTGAAATCGGAGAGAATTGCAAAATCGGCCCTTATGCACGCATCCGGCCAGGAACTCGGCTGGCTAAGAAAGTGCATATTGGTAATTTTGTCGAGGTGAAGAATAGTCAGATTGCCGCTGCCAGCAAAGCTAATCATCTCAGTTATATTGGTGATTCGACGGTAGGGGAGAATGTCAATATCGGTGCGGGAACCATTACATGTAATTACGATGGCGCCAATAAGTATCGAACCATTATTGAAGATGATGTATTTATCGGATCCGATACACAACTGATAGCGCCCATCAAGATTGCAAAAGGATCGACTATCGGTGCTGGCTCTACGATCACGAAAGAAACTCCAGAGAATCAACTGACGCTATCCAGATCGAAACAAATCACCATTCCGGGATGGAATCGCCCGAAAAAATCAAAAACATAGTTTTATCTGATCAGTATCGTACTTTTAGCTAGCGTTGTAAGGAGGGGGGTGCGCTATGTGTGGAATAGTGGGTGCAGTAGCTAATGATAATGTTGTTCCGGTATTGTTGGATGGATTATTACATTTGGAGTACCGTGGCTATGACTCAGCCGGTCTGGTGGTAACGTGTAACGGTTTGCGCAGATTGCGCACAACGGGCCGTGTGGCCGAGTTGCAGAAACTGGTCATTGAGAAAAATGCCCATGGTTTGGCCGGCATTGCACATACTCGCTGGGCAACGCATGGAACACCTTCTGAGCGTAACGCACATCCGCATTTTTCCGGAATGCCGGAATCCTCTATTCGGATCGCTGTTGTACATAATGGCATCATTGAAAATTACGAAGTCATGCGTAAGCGCCTGCAAGCTGAAGGCTATGAATTTGTTTCTGATACCGATACCGAAGTGATCGCGCACCTCATCGCATTCAATCTCAAACATACCGATAATTTGTTTGTGGCTGTTTGTACTTCTATAGCTGAACTGCAAGGTGCTTATGCGATCGCGGTAATGGAGGAGGCACACCCGGAAAGAATTGTGGTCGCGCGCAACGGAGCACCATTACTTTTAGGACTGGGGGAAAGCGGCAATTATGCGGCTTCCGATGCTTCGGCCTTGTTAAAAGCGACCCGGAGCATGATTTATTTGGAGGAGGGGGATGTTGCTGAATTGACGCGCGATGGGTACCGCATTGTCAATTGTCTGAACAGTGGCTCATTCAAGGAAGTTAAACGGGCCGTGCACGAAAGCAATCTTTCCAGTGACGCGATTGAGCTGGGACCGTATGCGCATTACATGCAGAAAGAAATTTTTGAGCAACCCAGTGCTGTGGCCAATACGTTGGAGATGGTTTTTAATGCGCAATCCATTTCCCCCAATTTGTTTGGTAGCGAAGCAGAGAAAATATTCTCACAAACCAAGAGCATTCTTATCCTGGCTTGCGGGACCAGTTATCATGCCGGACTGGTTGCGCGATACTGGCTGGAAACCGTTGCAGGTCTTCCGTGCAACGTTGAAATAGCCAGTGAATATCGTTATCGCGATCCGATTGCAGAACCCAATACCTTAGTAGTCGGAATCTCACAGTCGGGTGAGACCGCAGATACCTTGGCAGCGCTTAACTACGCTAAAAAACTCGGTCATCAATATAGCCTAGCGATTTGTAATGTACCGGAGAGTGCATTGATACGCCAAACCGACTTGCGCTTTCTCACGCGCGCCGGGCCCGAGATCGGTGTTGCATCGACCAAGGCATTTACGACACAATTAGCTTCGTTGCTGCTGCTGACGATCACATTGGCCAAAATGCGCCAAAAATTATCAGCGCAAGATGAACAGCAAATGATTATGACGTTGCGCCATTTACCAATGGCTTTGCAGCATGCGCTGCAAGTGGAGCCGCAAGTGCAAACTTGGGTGAAAAGTTTTGAACAAAAGCGTCATGCACTATTTCTCGGTCGAGGTGTTCACTATCCCATCGCGATGGAAGGCGCGTTAAAACTAAAAGAAATTTCGTATATCCATGCCGAAGCCTATGCAGCAGGAGAATTGAAGCATGGCCCGCTGGCATTGGTGGATGATGAGATGCCTGTTGTGGCTATAGCACCTAACGATCAGTTGTTAGGTAAGCTCAAATCGAATTTGCAGGAAGTGCATGCGCGGGGTGGCGAGTTATATGTTTTTGCAGATGCGGATTCACAGATCACGCAGGGTGAAAATGTGCATGTCATCCGCCTATCGGAACATGCCGGATTGCTGAGTCCGATTCTGCATACCATTCCGCTGCAGTTATTGGCTTATCACGTTGCTTTGGCGCGCGGCACAGATGTCGATAAACCGAGAAATCTGGCAAAAGCAGTGACGGTTGAATGAGAATTATCATTGCCAGAAAATCGAGTTCGATAGGTTATTGCAATACTGAATCGCGCTGTGTTCTTTCACTGCTAAAATGGCTGGATGCTTTATCCATGGAATGCAGGGCGGTAATATAAAAATAGTTAAACAAAAGGTGTATAGCAATGGCGGGTCATAGTAAATGGGCTAATATCAAGCACAAGAAAGCTGCGCAGGATGCCAAGCGCGGTAAAGTGTTTACCAGGCTTATAAAGGAAATAACAGTGGCTGCCCGCATGGGGGGCGGCGATCCGGACAGCAATCCGCGGTTGCGCCTGGCAGTGGACAAAGCTTACGATCAGAATATGCCGAAGGATAATGTCGAGCGTGCGATTAAGCGAGGCAGCGGCGCTTTGGATGGTGTCGATTATGAAGAAATCCGTTATGAAGGCTATGGGATCGCAGGTGCTGCCGTCATGGTGGATTGCATGACGGATAATAGAGTGCGCACAGTTGCTGATGTTCGCCATGCTTTTACCAAATTCGGCGGCAATCTCGGTACGGATGGATCCGTCAGTTTCTTATTCAAACACTGCGGGCAGCTGATTTTTGCGCCGGG
Source organism: Pseudomonadota bacterium (assembly GCA_018241205.1). GTDB lineage: Bacteria > Pseudomonadota > Gammaproteobacteria > Burkholderiales > Nitrosomonadaceae > Nitrosomonas. Next base: position 6,108 of record JAFEEI010000087.1, on the reverse strand, counting down.
TACCGATGAAGATAAACTGATTGAGGCGGCATTGGAAGCTGGCGCGGAAGATGTGATTAGTAATGAGGATGGTAGTATCGAAGTGATTACGGCGCCTTTTGAATTTATCAATGTGAAGGGAGCGCTGGAAAAAGCCGGATTCAAAGCCGAATTGGCGGAGGTAACCATGAAGCCCGGTAATGAAGCGGTTTTAACTGGCGATGATGCGGTGAAAATGCAAAAGCTGCTGGATGCGCTGGAAAATCTTGATGATGTGCAAGATGTTTACACGACGGCCATCCTTGTTGACTAGAAACTCCATAATCAGCGGGTGAAAAGATCCGTATTCTGGGGATAGATCCGGGTTTGCGCATTACGGGTTTCGGTGTCATTGATAAAAGCGAACGCGATCTAACGTATGTTAGCAGCGGCAGTGTGAAGACCGTTGCAGGTGAGTTGCCTTCCCGTTTGCAGCTGATTCTGAATAATCTGAGCGAAGTCATTGCGTTGTATCAACCTGAGCATGTTGCCATCGAACAAGTTTTTGTCAATATCAATCCTAAAACTACTTTATTACTGGGTCAGGCCCGGGGTGCGGCGATTTGTGCTGCCGTCATGAGTAATCTGCCGGTGGCCGAGTATACTGCATTGCAAATAAAACAAGCTGTGGTTGGTAATGGTCACGCCAAGAAAAACCAAGTGCAAGAGATGGTGGTGCGTTTGCTCAGATTGACCGGAAGTCCCAGTGCCGATGCCGCGGATGCTCTGGCTTGCGCGATATGTCATGCGCATGGCGGGCTCGGTTTGGGGCGCATTGCGACGGCAGGTTACCGCATGAAGCGGGGACGTTTGGTGTGATCGGACGATTAACCGGTACATTGCTGGAAAAGCATCCGCCGCAGGTGTTGCTGGATGTGCAGGGCGTCGGTTACGAGATCGACGTGCCGATGAGCACTTTTTATGAACTTCCGGCGCTTGGTGCAAAGTTAACCTTGCATATCCATTTGGTCATACGGGAGGATTTGCACCTGTTGTTTGGTTTCGCAACAGAGTCTGAGCGTCAAACTTTTCGTCAGCTGATAAAAATCTCGGGTATCGGTGCCAGAACTGCGTTAGCGCTGTTATCCGGTTTGAGTGTGTCCGACTTGCATCGCGCGGTTAGTGCACAGAATAGTGCGCAGCTTATCAAAGTACCCGGTATCGGAAAAAAAACAGCCGAGCGTTTGTTGTTGGAATTGAGGGATAAACTGGGCTCTGCTGCAATCAATCCGGATCATTCTTCCTCCGCACCTACACCGGATAGCGACATAGTCAATGCATTGTTATCATTGGGTTATAATGACCGTGAAGCAGGGTGGGCGATCAAGCAGATCTCTGCGGCCGCAACCGTATCGGACGGTATACGTCAGGCGCTGCAGTTATTATCGAAAGAAAGGTAACCGATTGAATGAGGGGGATTGAATGATCGAAACGGACCGGTTGGTTGCCGCAATCACTTCATCAGCGCAGGAAGAAGTTCTGGAGCGTGCGCTACGCCCCAAGCAGCTGGAAGAGTATGTCGGCCAGGAAAAAATACGCGGGCAGTTGCAAATATTTATCGAGGCAGCCAGGAGACGGCGCGAAGCGCTTGATCATGTGCTGTTATTCGGTCCACCGGGGTTAGGTAAAACTACGCTCGCGCATATTATCGCCAGGGAAATGGGCGTTAATCTGCGGCAAACTTCTGGTCCTGTTTTGGAACGCCCGGGTGATCTGGCTGCTTTGCTGACCAATCTGGAGCCCAACGATGTGCTGTTTATCGATGAAATCCATCGCTTATCGCCTATGGTGGAGGAGATTCTTTATCCGGCACTGGAAGATTATCAGTTGGATATCATGATTGGTGAAGGGCCGGCTGCACGTTCCGTGAAACTGGATTTGCCGCCATTTACTTTGGTAGGCGCAACCACGCGTGCCGGCATGCTGACCAATCCGTTGCGCGATCGTTTCGGCATAGTTTCTCGCTTGGAGTTTTATACACCGGAAGAATTGAGCAAAATAGTCAGCCGTTCCGCAGGATTATTGAATGTGAAAATGTCTTCGGATGGCGCATTTGAAATTGCACGCCGGTCTCGTGGCACACCACGGATTGTGAACCGGTTATTACGCCGCGTGCGCGATTATGCCGAAGTCAAAGCCGATGGTCATGTTACGCGTATTGTGGCGGATGCTGCTTTAAGTATGCTGGATGTGGATGCAATCGGTTTTGATATTATGGACCGGAAATTACTGCTGACAGTATTAGAGAAATTCAGTGGCGGTCCGGTTGGTGTTGACAATCTTGCAGCAGCCATTAGTGAAGAGCGGGATACGATTGAAGATGTATTGGAACCTTATTTGATTCAGCAAGGATTCCTGAAACGGACACCGCGGGGCAGAATGGCGACGGCCGCGACATACCAGCATTTTGGCATTGCTTTGCCGGGAGATGCGGTCAGTCGTGATCTCTGGGAAGTGAATAATTTATAGTTATTAGTTTTAACATTTTAAAGTTTATGCAAGTTAAAACATTACGGGCGATTGTCGCTCTTCTGCTGACACTGGTTGTCATGCTGTACTTTTATACTAATCGCGAAAAAGATTATTACAGTAAAAGCGCAGAGCCTGCGATCACGCAAATTCTCTCTGATATTTCGAGCTGGAAAAAACAGAAATTGCTGGTTCACTTAGCACCGGAAACCAAACAAACGATTACGGATGAGCAATTGGATGAGCTGCTGACGCACTATCGTAGTTTTGGCCGGTTTCAATCGATCGAGGAACTTAATTTTTCGCGTACCGCGAGCGCATTCTCTCTGTTCGGTGAAAAACGGATCAATTATTCTGGTCTTGCTAAATTTGACGCAGGGTCTATCAGTTTAAATATAACTTTGATCGAGCGAGGCGGATTTTTTCTTGTTTATAATTTTGCGCTAGCAAAAGCTAAACAGGAATAAAGGGTTGTGTCTTAGTTTGAATTGTTCGCAATAACTCCAATTTAACCAAGAGATCATGTTGATTCATTTTCTGAGAGACTGTTCAAAAATCCCATCTCCGTCATTTTGCAAACCTGATTCGCACCAGGTACATAAACCATGCATCTGCAACATATAATACTGGCCATCGCGGTGGCGGTGATTGGAGGCAATTTTGACATGATCAAGGCAGGGCTTGAGGAGCTGCTGCCGATTCGGCTGTGCGCGTTACGGTTCTTATTTACGGCGTTTCCGGTAGTCTTTTTCATCCAGCTTCGTTGCTGTTGCAAGTTCAAGTGTTTTTTACTATCTGCTGGCGGTCGTGTTTTTGCATGAAAAGCCATCTGTTTTCCGGATTGCCGGGGCGATTATTGCATTAATTTATCTTGTGCGCGAAATGAAAAAAAACAATCATCCTTAGGGATGAGCACTGACAAGATTTGTCCCATTCTTGCGGTTATTTTTCGATCGATTATCTCAATGTTTGACAACCTGGGCGGCTTTCAGTACATTCAAAACCCATGGAAAAGGTGATTTTCTTTCCTCAGCCCTCTCTTCCAAACTAAGTGTCATTGGTTCTTCAATATGTCTGCACCGGATTACAAACAATACACCTGCAATCTTTGTGGTAAAGAGTCTGTGGTAGTGCCAGATTTCCATCGCGAGGGAGGGGCGTGCCAACATTGTGGATCGATTGTCCGTTTTCGTGCATTGATGTTTGCACTGTCACATCATTTTTATGGTAAACCAGTTCCGCTTGCTAATTTCTCTCCTGACCGGAACCAAAAAGCACTGGGGTTGAGTGATGCGCCTCATTATGCTGATAAGCTTAATAATCTATTTGACTACACAAATTATTTTTACCATACAGAACCATACCTGGACATTTGCAATATAGAAAATATGGCAGTAGGTAGTTACGACTTACTGATTAGTTCTGATGTTTATGAGCATGTTTCGCCACCTCGTCATGTCGCGTTTGTTAACAGTTGGCATTTGCTGAAACCGGACGGACTGATGTTGTTGACAGTCCCTTATACTATGTTGCCAAAAACGGTTGAGCATTTCCCGCATTTGAATCAATTTGGAATTGTCCGGGATCAGCAAGGTATGCTGTTGGTTAATCAACGCAAAGATCAGACTATAGAGGTATATGACCGATTAACCTGGCATGGGGGAGAAGGTTCAACACTTGAGATGCGAGTCTATGCAGAGGCGGATTTATTGCAAATAATTGCAGATGCTGGTTTCAAGAATATTAAAGTTTGGCGTGATGATTATCCGGAATTTGGCATTTTGCAGGCGCAGCAAGGTGGTGGTTTCGTAATCAGTGCGACTAAGGATGGTAACCGTATGCCGATTGCCGTTACACAACATGATCCTTATATCGATAATATTTATCCTGGAGATGCTGAAGTTGATCATTTTCTGGGTAACCGGCCGATTCGTATCACAGATGAGCGAGCCAAAAAAGCCATTACGCAATGGAAAGATGAGAAAGCCGTCAAAACAGCTTCACCATTTTCCAGAATAAAACGATATTTACATAAAAAGTTTACGAAGTACGCCCGGTCGGAGTGACGTAAGGAGCTCCAATATTCCCATCATGCCGCTTGCAATCCTGGGTTTCTGCCTGTGCGGGGTGATGTTTAGAATGCAGATCAAGCCGGGCGTGTCATCTTTTTTTGCAATCTTTCGCAGAAATTCTCTGGTGTTTTTATCGATTTCCAAACAGATTGTAACTACTTCATGCCCTTTGGTTATATCAATCATTACTTAATGCCGTTATCATTAATAAGAGCAAAGATTAATTCTTGGATATCTGACTATCTTTTATCAGCTGCTTTTTTGCAATCTCGGACCGCTCTTCTGGCGTTAGTTTTTCTGTTCTCGCTTTTCCGCCTTTAATTCCACCAAGCCGCCCTGATTCAATGGCGGCTTTTTTCTTTTTATCTATCTCTGGCTCAGGTTCAATCTCACCGGTAGCCTCATCTACGATGCGCTTTGCCAGTTGATTCAAATCCATTTTTTATAGCATTGATGCAAGCAAGTTCAAGATAGGCAAATTTCAAATTGAGATTCTACCGAATAGTGTAATTAAAAAGATAAATATAATCCGTGATATGATGCTTTGAACTATATCCAGGATATAGTAGTCATAGCGGTCGTCAGAATAGTTTGGTTTCAATTTCACAGTGGAGGCTATTTAAATGAATCAAAATTACTCAACAGTTGCGCAAAGATCTACATCCGCGTTAGCAACGAATAAAGTATTACGTAACACTTACATGTTGTTGTCGATGACATTGCTGTTCAGCGGGTTTACTGCTGCACTTTCAGTGTTCTTGAATATGCCGCCAATGACCTATTTGATATCTGTCATTAGCGGTATGGTAATCGCGATGTTTGTATTGCCACGTTTTGCCGATTCGACTGCGGGCATTGGTATCGTTTTCTTGATCACTGGTCTGCTCGGATTCGGATTGGGGCCGGTGTTAACTATGTATGCATCTTTGCCTAACGGTGGGAATATCATCACATTGTCGCTAGGTGGTACAGGCGTGATATTTATGGGGTTATCTGCGTACGCGTTGACAACAAAAAAAGATTTTAGCTTTTTGGGCGGGTTTTTGATGGTGGGCTTCCTGTTAGTATTGCTAGCAGCAGTAGCCAATATCTTCTTGCAAATACCGGCCATGTCATTAATGATTTCTGCGGTTGTCATCATGATAATGAGCGGTTTTATTCTGTATGACACCAGCCGTATCATTCATGGCGGTGAAACCAACTATGTGTTGGCTACCATTGGATTGTACATGACAATTTTTAATATCTTTATCAGTCTGTTGCAGATATTGGGAATAATGGGTAACGATGATTAGTTTTTAAGTTTTTTGTATTCCTCAAAGCCCCGGTCAAGCCGGGGTTTTGTTTTTGGATTTTATGAACCAGCTGTGTGGGATCTAATGTTGAATTGGATGCAAATTGTTTCTGCTTTTGTTTAAGCAGTTTGTCCTGAACAACGCATTTCAAAGCCGAAACCAAGGGATTGAATTTTGGATACTGCAATTACCTGCTATTAACCTCGGCAGTCGAGAAGCACAGCATCCAGGCGCAAAAAAAACGGATAGCTCTC
>JAFEEI010000086.1 GCA_018241205.1 Pseudomonadota bacterium | reverse complement strand
ATCTCGTCCGCCGAATTAATCAGCGTTTCCTTAATTCAATGTTACAGAATTTACGAAACCTGCTGAATACCAGCCAAAAGCCAAGTGGCATTCGAATCTTTCAGGTCTTTTTGTACATGCCAGATTTCATCGAAGGCCTCCGGTTCACCATTTGGTAGTTCACGCAATTGACCGGTGAAGCGCACGCTGGCAATGGCCATGTCATTGGTGGTTTCGACTTCCAGTAAATGGGCGTCGATGAACATAACTTCCGATTTTTGCTGCGCATTGCCTCTTTCTTGGATTTGCTGACTGATTTCCGCCAGCATTTCCGGTGTTGTGTAGTCGCGAATCTCACTGGTATCGCCACGATCATGCGCAGTTTGCAGGCGGATGAAGGAAGCTTTGGCATTGCGGATAAAAGGTTCTACCTGAAAATCCGCCGGAATGGCCGGTTGACGATGCGTTGCGCTCGCTTCACCACTCGCTGTTTCTGTGGCTGAAGTAAAGGGTGGCGGAGTAAAACGGTCTTGCGTACCGGTGTTCATTCCTGAATATTGCATCGAAGATGCCCGCTCCTCACTTCTGGGTTTGCGCAACATGCGGATGATAAAGAAAACCACGCCGATCAGCAGCGCCATAACTACAAAATCCATCATGTTGATGTTTTCAAACGCGCCGCCCATGAAGAGCGCAGCCAGCAAACCGCCAGCCGCGAGACCCGCCAGCGCGCCGCCCCATTTGCTGCCGCCCGCAGCAGCCGCTGCTGCCGCCGCCGCCGCTGCGGAGGATGGTGTATTCGGTGCTGCCTGTTGCTGATTAACTGACTGGCGTTGCGTACCTACATTTTTGCCGCCGCCCATGCGTTTTGCTTCCGCATCAAAGGCGAGCAATCCGAAACTGAGAAAAGCCACAGTCAGAAAGGTAAGTGTTTTTTTCATAAGTGTGTCTCCCAAACTGTTATTAAAAAAATGAGTATAGCATCGGGTTTATGTTACCAGCTACCCGGAATTTTTCGACCGTAAATATTTTGAATAATTTCAGGTTAATTGTTGATGCCGCTGATATTGAATTGAATGCGCTTTCAGCAAAGCAGGATCAGACGCGGAATGGCATCATGATCAATCCACACCATCGCATTTTGGTTGAATTGCTGCCCTAGTAGTTTTGCGGCATCAAGATCCATTCCGGCGATAAAAAAACTTTTTTCCACCGGCCATGTGCCTGCCGGATCGGTATGCAAGCCTTCGATCACTGCGTGAGGGTGATGTTGCAGCAGATTCCTGAGCGCTTCGTGTGCGGCCGAATTATCTTCCTCGTTGGATAAGCGGCTGCGGGGATTGTACGCGCTGACGATAGCTGCGAAGCGTAGCTTGGAGGCGGCGAGAAATAGCGCAAGCGGTTCCGAGTATTGATCAATCCGCAAAGTAAGCGATTCAGGGCTGGCATTAATCTGATAATTTGCGTCGCGATAGCTTGCGATGAGAGACTGTGCAATCACTGGCTGAATTTTTAGCGCGCTTTACCCGCTGGCTAGGAAATCAAGCGCGGAATTGAATCCGCGCTGGGATGAAAATTAGGGAGGCAATGCGCTTGCGTGGATAATTATTCCGCATTTCCTCAGTGTGAGTGACCGTTATGGTCATGATGATGCTCTTGATCCTCGGCCGAATGGATAAAGTTTTCGTATTCTTCCTGTGTCATCTTCCGCATTTTGAGGACAAATGCGGTCGTAGCCCAGATGGAATGATCATCATGGCTAAGACCCCAGGCGGGCATTGCCGTCATTTTTAAACCGTTTTTTATCACCCAGAAGTATTTCTTGGCAAGGTGCTGTTTTTCTGCTTGATCGTTAATCGCTTCACGTTGATGAAACACCGGTGCTTGCGGATACAAGCCGGTCGAGAGTTCGGTCGGACTCATGCCGGGGGCAAGGTGACACGCTGTGCACATTGCGTGATAGTGCTCGGCACCTTTCAGAAGTATCTCCGCATTGTCCAGTTGCGGCACTTGCAGATCCTTGGTGCGCGCTTCGATGGAGCTTTCGCGCACCCATTCGATGATCTTTTCCGTGATACCCCAATGCTTTTCTGTGGCCGCCATATTGTAAGCGCCGGATCCGAGCGCGATTATGACCAGGATTAGGGATGCCACCAGCAAACTGAAGAGCTTTATCATGGTTCACCTTTATTTTGTAATTTGATGACAACTTTTACCGCTCAGCAATCGAATTGCCATGGTACGTTTAATTTCGGCGGGAATCAATTTTCGTCTTCCGCGTGGCCTTTTTTGCTGCTTTCCAGTTTTTCTTGGATACTGGCGTGGTTCAGATGCGGTGCGAACATCTCGATGAAATCGAAAATATAGCTGCGTATATAGCTGTTGCGGCTGATACCGATGCGTGTTGTGCTGGGTTCGAATAGATGGCTGGCATCGATGGACCTGAGATTCTTGTCGCGCTTGGCATCAAAAGCCATGTTGGCCAATATGCCAACACCCAGCCCCAGTTCCACGTAAGTTTTGATCACATCGGAGTCGATTGCTGTCAGTACCACGTTGGGTTCCAGTCCGCAGCTTGCAAATGCCTTGTTGATTTTTGTGCGGCCAGTGAAAGAAAAGTCATAAGTGATGATGGGGTATTGGTTAATCGCTTCCAATGTGAGTTTTTTTAATTTCAACAACGGGTGCTTGGGCGGTACGATGATGCACCGGTTCCATTGATAACAGGGCAGCATGACCAGCTCCGGGTATTGTTCAAGCGCTTCGGTGGCAATGCCTATATCCGCCTCGCCCGAAGTAACCAGAGTCGCAATCTGTGTCGGATTGCCTTGCCGCAAAATGAGTCTGACTTTCGGGTAGCGCGCGGTAAAGCGTTTGATCACGGACGGTAAAGCATAGCGTGCTTGCGTGTGAGTGGTTGCGATGGTCAACGTGCCACCGGCTTCATTGGTGAATTCCTGGGCGATTTTTTTGAGATTGTCGGCATCGCGCAGCATCCTGACGGCGGTTTGTATGATCAATTGGCCGGGCGGTGTTATTTTTACAATCCGTTTGCCATTGCGTAGAAAGATATCAACGCCGAGTTCTTCTTCAAGCAACTGAATTTGCTTGCTGATGGCAGGCTGAGAGGTATGCAGATTCTTGGCCGCCCTGGATAGATTCATATCCTGGTTGGCGGTTTCGCACAAATAGCGGAGTTGCTGGAGTTTCATGAGTTATGCCTGCTAATGATAAATGGTTATATGTATCTAATATAATATTATTTTGATTTATAAATGGGTATTGTTATTATGCCGGGCAGCTAAAAAGGAAAAATACGGTTGCAAGATTTATTCTGTCAGGTTCTCTGATCGGTTTCATTTATCATACTCACCAGGATTGATCGCCGCGGCAAGTTGCAGACGATTACACTTGGGTTTTTTGATAAAATAACAAATTACGCTAAGCTTCAGTAGTGGCTATGTATTCAAAGGCAGTGAAATGCCGGCGGCGACTGGTCAATACGATTGCAGTGTGTTCAAAAAAATTAATAAGCAGAGAGCTGTTCTGTGCGCCAGAATAAAAGCTGAGCGGCTGGGGTGGCGGGTTGCCGATCCATGGCGGGTTTCGGCAATTTTCCATTAATGAAACAAGGATTGATTAATTAATGAGTACAAATATTGAGAATAAGCCAAAACAAGTGACATGGTTCAACGGTTGTGGCGGAAGGATAGGCATTGTCGTAGGGGAAAGCGGTGAGCATGCTTATATCGGCATGGCATTGAGGCATGATGAAGACGACGATGTGAACCATATCCTGAAGTATGGTGCCAAATTTCCATTGGATGCCGCGCTATTGCTGCCGGTGTCGAAGCATTACACGCCAACGGAGTCTTGAGGTTATTTTACTGAGCGTCTTTGAACTACTAAGCGAGGGAATCAACAATGTATCGCTATGATGAATATGATCAGCAAATAGTGGATGAACGTGTCAGACAGTACCGCGATCAGGTGCGTCGCCGTCTTTCCGGGGAATTGACTGAGGAAGAGTTTATGCCGCTGCGGCTGCAAAACGGCTTATACATGCAGATCCATGGCTACATGTTACGGATTGCGGTGCCGTACGGTCTGATATCTTCGCAGCAAATGCGCATGTTTGCGCATATCGCGCGCAAATACGATCGCGGCTACGGTCATTTCACGACACGTCAGAACATACAATTCAACTGGCTCAAATTGCAGGACACGCCGGACATTCTTGCCGATCTGGCGTCGGTGCAGATGCATGCCATTCAGACCTCCGGCAATTGTATCCGCAACATTACCTCGGACGAGTTTGCCGGCGTGGCGCATGATGAAGTGGTCGATCCGCGTCCGTATGCCGAGATTCTGCGCCAATGGAGCACATTTCATCCGGAATTCGCCTATTTGCCGCGCAAATTCAAGATTGCTATCAGCGGTAGTAAAGAAGACCGTGCGGCTATTTATGCGCACGATATCGGACTGGCAGTCACGAAAAATGCACAAGGCGAAATCGGTTTTCGCGTAGTGGTGGGCGGTGGATTGGGGCGTACGCCGATTATCGGCAGTGAAATCTGTGAATTCGTGCCCTGGCAGCATATTTTGACGTATGTCGAATCGATACTGCGGGTGTATAACCAATACGGTCGCCGCGACAACAAATACAAAGCGCGTATCAAGATTCTGGTCAAGGCATTGGGAATCGATGAGTTCAAACGTCAGGTGGAAGTCGACTGGGCGGATCTGAAGGGTGGTCCCGGCACTTTGACCGGCCAGGAAGTCGATCGTGTCGCATCGTGCTTTACCGATCCGGCGTATGAAACGTTGTCTGATCACGATTCGAAGTTGAACGAATTCAAGGCGGATAACCGTTCATTCTCGCATTGGCTGCAGCGTAATGTGAGACCGCATCGGATTCCCGGTTACGTGAGTGTGGTTCTGTCGTTGAAAAAAACGGGCAATGCACCCGGCGATGCCACAGCCGAGCAAATGGACTTTGCCGCAGATCTGGCGGATCGTTACAGTTTTGGCGAATTGCGCATCACCCATAAACAAAATCTGGTGTTGGCGGATGTGCGGCAAAAAGACTTGATTAGTCTATGGCAGGAAGCTTCTGTTTATGAGTTGACTACACCGAATATCGGTATGTTGACCGATATTATCAGTTGCCCGGGCGCGGAATTTTGCACTTTGGCCAATGCGCGTTCAATCCCATTGGCGAAGTTGATCGCCGAGCGTTTTGAGAGTTTGGACTTTCAGTATGACATTGGCGAGATCACGTTGAATATCTCCGGTTGCGTCAATGCTTGCGGGCAACATCATATCGGCAATATCGGTATCACCGGGGTGGAAAAGAAAGATCACGATGAGTGGTATCAGGTATCGATCGGCGGTGCAGAAGGCAATGACAGTTCGATCAGCAAAATTATCGGTCCGTCCTTTACTTTCTTTCAAGTACCGGAAGTCATTGAACGGCTGCTGCAGGTCTATGTGCGCGAACGCATCGAAGCCGAGCGTTTTATCGACACGGTGCGCCGTATCGGTCATGCGCCATTCAAAGATCATGTGTACGCGGCTGATTTCATCGCTCAGGATGAAGAGGTTGCCGACAAGCATATCGTGGCACCTGCGCAGTATGAGGTGCCGTATTTCTCACCGAGGTTCTGATTGCTATGATTATCAAGAATAAAGCCATTGTTGCGGATGATTGGACGGTGCTGCGGCTGCAAGAAAATGAGACTGCTGAGAGCGTTCATGTTGCAGCAGGAAAAGTGATTGTTCCGTTGAAAGTATGGCAAGCGCAGCGCGACGCTTTACAGCAACGCAAGGAAATCGGTGTATGGCTGGCGAGTGATGAGCGTCCCGAAGCATTGAAAGACGACATACAAAAATTTTCCGTGATTGCGGTGGATTTTCCGAAATTTTCGGATGGCCGCGGCTATTCGATTGCTTTTAACCTGCGCGCGCGCCTGAGTTATACCGGAGAGTTGCGCGCGATCGGCGATGTGCTGCGCGATCAGTTGTTTTATATGCAGCGCGTGGGCTTTGACGCTTTCGCGCCGCGCCCGGACCGGAAAATTGAAGACGCATTGAAGGGACTGAGCGATTTCTCCGAGGTATATCAAACTTCTTTCGACCGGCGGCTGCCGCTGTTCCGGCGCGCGCAACGCAAAGGAAATCAAGCGGAAAGCAGTCAATGAGCGACGTGCAGCAAAAGATTGAGCAGGTGGCCGCCGTTTTAACCGAAACGGTGCGTGACTTTGCACCGGTCGCTTTCGCCAACAGCCTGGGGGCTGAAGATATGGTGCTGACCGATATCATCGACCGCTATCAGCTTCCCATCGAGATGTTCAGCTTGGATACCGGGCGCTTACCGCAAGAGACGTATGACTTGATGCAAATCGTGCGGGAGCGCTATAAAACACCGCTGCGTATTTATTTTCCCAATGTGAAACAAGTTGAAGCCTACGTCGCCGAGCATGGCGTCAATGGTTTTTATGACAGTGTCGAATTACGCAAGGCGTGTTGCCATATTCGCAAAGTCGAACCGTTGCGCCGTGCGTTGCAAGGCAAACGTGCCTGGGTAACCGGGATGCGGCGCGAGCAGGCGGCCACACGGTCGAATTTGAAGGTGTCGGTATACGATATGGACAACCACATGCAGAAAGTGAATCCCTTGCTGGAATGGTCCAACGCGGAAGTCTGGGAATATCTCAAGCACTATGAAGTGCCTTATAACAAGCTGCATGACCGGTTTTATCCCAGCATCGGTTGCGCGCCCTGTACGCGGGCTGTTACACCGGGTGAAGATATCCGTTCCGGACGCTGGTGGTGGGAAGCGCCGGAATCCAAAGAATGCGGATTACATATCAGTAAGGTCGTGCCTATAAAATAAGCGCGGCATGCCAGACGCGATATTTTTTGTCAGTTTTGTCAGTAATTTCTGCCGATTTGTAATTTACTTAACCGAGTATGTTGAGAGAAAGAAATGAGTAACCAGCCCTTTACCCATTTGGATGCGCTGGAAAGCGAAGCTATCCATATCATGCGTGAAGTGGCGGCGGAATGCGCGAATCCCGTTTTGCTGTTTTCCGGTGGCAAGGATTCGATTGTTTTATTGCGTTTGGCTGAGAAGGCCTTTCGCCCCGGCCGCTTTCCGTTTCCGCTGATGCATGTCGATACCGAGCACAATTTCCCGGAGGTCATCGCGTTTCGCGACCATCGCGCGAAAGAATTGGGCGAACGGCTGATCGTGCGCAGCATGGAGGATTCGATCAAGAAAGGCCGCGTGGTATTGCGTTCCGAAACGCAAAGCCGTAATGCTTTTCAATCGGTGACGCTGCTGGATGCGATCGAGGAATTCAAATTCGATGCATGCATCGGCGGGGCGCGTCGCGATGAAGAAAAAGCGCGTGCCAAGGAGCGCATTTTTTCCTTCCGCGACGAGTTCGGACAATGGGATCCCAAGAATCAACGCCCGGAATTATGGGATATTTACAATACCCGCACGCATCCGGGCGAGAATATCCGCGTATTTCCGATCAGCAATTGGACGGAACTGGATGTGTGGGAATATATCGCGTGCGAGAAACTGGAAGTCCCCGAGATTTATTTTGCTCACCAACGCGAGGTGATCCGCCGTGCCGCCGGCCTGCTGCCAGTATCTCATCTGGTGCAGCCGCAAGCGGAGGAAAAAACCGAGCATATCATGGTGCGCTTCCGCACCGTCGGTGACATGAGCTGCACGTGCCCAGTGGAATCGGATGCGACGACTGTCGAGGAGATCATTGCGGAAACGGCAATGACGCGGATTACCGAGCGCGGTGCGACGCGTATGGACGATCAAACATCGGAAGCATCGATGGAACTGCGTAAGAAAGAGGGTTATTTCTAAAAGCAGCTGCGTCAGCGCGCGTTGACTAATCCAAGCTGTCCGGCTGCGGATCAATCAATTCTCAATAATTTTTCCATGGTATTACCCATTTCCAGAAGGTTCTTAAATGTCGGCGATTGAAAAAATCTCACTTGATCAAACTGGGCTGTTGCGCTTTATTACCGCCGGTAGCGTCGATGACGGCAAAAGCACTTTGATCGGCCGTTTATTGCACGACTCCAAGTCTATTTTTGAAGATCAGCTCACGTCGATTACCAATACAACGCGTAAGCGCGGTGCGGAAGGAGTCGATCTATCTCTGCTGACAGACGGACTGCAAGCCGAGCGGGAGCAGGGAATCACCATCGATGTCGCTTACCGATATTTTGCTACGCCGAAACGCAAATTCATCATCGCCGATACACCGGGGCACGAACAATATACACGCAATATGGTGACCGGCGCGTCGACAGCGAATCTGGCGATCATTCTGATCGATGCGCGTAAAGGGGTGCTGACGCAATCGCGGCGCCATGCTTATCTGGCCAGTTTGGTTGGGATTCCGCATCTGGTCGTGGCGGTTAACAAAATGGACTTGGTGGATTACTCGCAAGCGGTTTTCGAGAAAATTTGCAGCGACTTCAGTGCATTTGCAGAGAAGCTCAATCTGCGCAATATCGCCTATATCCCGATGTCGGCGCTGAATGGCGACATGGTGGTCGAACGCGGCGATAACTTGAATTGGTATCAAGGCTCGACCCTGATGGATTTGCTCGAAACGGTATCCATCGAGGATGACATCAACCGGGAGGATTTCCGCTTTCCCGTGCAGTGGGTGTGCCGCCCGCAAACAAAGGAATTGCATGACTTTCGCGGTTACATGGGGCGCATTGAATCGGGCTCGGTGCGGACAGGCGATACTGTCACCGTGCTTCCGTCGGGGCTGAGTTCGCGCATCAAGGAAATTCTCGTGTACGAGGGACCGGTTGCCGAAGCCTTTGCGCCGCAATCCGTCACACTGACCATTGAGGGTCATTTGGATATTTCCCGTGGCGATATGCTGGTGAGGCCGGACGAAGTTTCGCACGTTGCCAAAGCTTTTGATGCGATGCTGTGCTGGCTTTCCGAGCAGCCGCTCGATCTAAACCGGAAATACTTGATTAAACAGACCACGCGCGTTGTTAAAGCTGTCATCGGCCGGATCGATTACCGGATTGACGTTAATACGCTGGCGCAAGAAGCGGTGAGTACGCTAAAAATGAACGATATCGCACGCGTTGGCCTGAAAGTGCAACAACCGCTGATTTGTGACGACTATGCGCGCAACCGCGCTACCGGCTGTTTTATCGTCATTGATGAAAGCAGCAATAATACGGTAGCTGCCGGGATGATTTTGCTTGCCGGAGGAGCAGCATAAACCGGCGCAGATGGGTGAAAATTACCATGACTTAGCCGGAAACAAAGCTGGGGTTGGTATTTAATATCGTCGTGAGTATACTCTGAGGGTTTTTCTAAAAGCATCGTTACTGTGTGCATCGTATTTACTTGCATTCGTTAAATCCTAAGTATGTAATTAAACTCACGGATACAGGTAAAATGCCGGCCGTTATATGTCCGGCACGGAAATATCAAAAATGTTAAATCAAACTGACAGTATGACTCTAATGAAAGAGCAGGACCGGAAACTAAAAGGATTTACTGTACTGGTTGTGGAAGATAATGAACTAAACCAGCAAGTTGCTAAAGGTCTGCTGGAATACTACGGCGCTACCGTAGCTATCGCCAATCACGGCAAGGAAGCACTTGATATGTTGAATCAATCATCATTTGATTGTGTATTAATGGACATTCAAATGCCGGTTATGGATGGCTTGGAAGCAGCGCGATTGATTCGCACTAATCCGCAATGGTCGGATACGCCGATCATCGCTGTTACAGCCAATACCGATCAACACCACAAAAATTTATGCCAGAATGCCGGCATGAATGATTTTTTGGCAAAGCCTATCGACCCAGAGCGATTGGTCAGTACGCTTTTGAAATGGCGGATGCCGGGATCAGGTGTAAAGGACTCTATGGCCGGAGCAGATAAGTAACTGCGTCTATTGGAAATCGGTGATGGCAAGGTGCTTAAAATTCTGATTATTTGTTAACTTTGAATGCTAACAAATCGATTTTTTTATCGACCTGAAATGCGGTTCTCAGCGATTACGCAATTAGCGCCGGATGTATCGTGTGCATGACCTCATGCGCATAGGGATGTGTTTCCCCGAGTATTTTTATATCTAGAATCATCGAATAGAACGGATTGCGCAGTGGCAGTGAAGCTTGAAAAGTAATGAATCCCAAGGGTTTTTGATTGGTTATCGGGCTATGAAGGAACCAATAACGGCCTGTTAACTGACGTTTGGAATGAAATAATAAGAGATTGAATTATTGAGATTATGGAAAAAATGGATGCGACGTTGCACGTGCAACAGGAAACAATGACAGCTTCAGAAAATTTTAACTTCAACTTTACGATTGCCGATTTTTATCGCCGTAGTAGCTTGGTTAAATTGGATCAAGTATTTTTGGATTTCCTTCGTACCGGCGATGAAGCGCTGTATAAAAAACTCGAGCAGGCGCGCGCGCATCCGGACGATTTGCTGCCCAAGGATGAATCGGCTCTATTGATCGACATTGCGCCCTGGCTGGAAGATTTCATTGCCCGGTTGTTCAACATTGAAACCGAAGTGCAGCAATTGGCAGCAAAGCATCACGAGCTGGCACCGCTGTATTTCTGCAAACGGCAGTTTGTGCAACGCCGTGCCAAAGGAAAAGTGAGCGATGAGGAGTTGGCGGCCATTGACGGCTTAGCGCTGGAAAAAGAACTGGAAAAAGAATTTGGCGCAGCTTTCTCAGAGCTTGTTTTTGCTACCAAAGTTGCTCAGTGGATGGACGCGGAAGCTGACAACGAAGCCCGCTTGAACAAGGCGCTGCACTATGCCGCCTGGGCGTTGCGCACACCGGCCGGGCAACGGCATACGCAACAGGGCATTTTATTCAAGTCGCCCGCCAAACTTGATTTTCAGCATTTGTTGTCGCTGGATACGGACGAATCGGCCGGTTACCCGTTGCACAGCCTTGGTCATTTGCGCGAACGCAACGGTTTTGCATTGACCGATGATGGCACCGATCTGATGGGGGCGCTCGACGAGGCCAATTACTGCATTTGGTGCCATGAGCAAGGCAAGGATTCCTGCTCGAAAGGCTTCAAGCAAAAAACCAAATCCCCGGACGAGCCGGTAACTTTCAAGAAAAGCGAATTGGGCGCGTTGCTGGCGGGTTGTCCGCTGGAAGAGCGCATTTCCGAGTTCCACAAACTGAAAACGCAAGGCGTTGCCGTGGGCAGCCTGGCGATGATCGTATTGGACAATCCGATGTGCGCCGGTACCGGTCATCGCATTTGCAACGACTGCATGAAATCGTGCATTTATCAGAAACAGGATCCGGTCGATATTCCGCAAGCCGAGACGCGCACGTTGAAAGATGTGCTGGCGCTGCCGTGGGGTTTTGAAATCTATAGCCTGCTGACACGCTGGAATCCGCTGAACCTGCGCCGTCCGACGCCGAAAGCGGTATCCGGACGCAAGGTGCTGGTGGTCGGCATGGGACCGGCCGGATATACGCTGGCGCATCATCTGATGAATGAAGGGCATACCGTGGTCGGTATCGACGGTCTCAAGATTGAGCCATTGCCGGAGGATATTTCCGGGGTCGATCCGCGCGGCGAACGTGTGCCGTTCAAGGCGATTCGTTCCGCCAGCGTTTTGGAAGAAAATTTGGACGAACGCATGCCGGGCGGTTTTGGCGGTGTCGCCGAGTACGGCATTACGGTGCGCTGGAATAAGAACTTTCTTAAGCTAATCCGGTTGCTGCTTGAACGCAGAGAGGAATTCGCTTTGTTCGGCGGTGTGCGTTTCGGCGGCACCTTAACCACCGACGATGCATTCGCGCTGGGGTTCGATCACGTCGCGTTGGCAGCGGGTGCCGGACGCCCCACGGTGCTCAACATGCCAAACGGCTTGGCGCGCGGCGTGCGTGCGGCATCGGATTTCCTCATGGGATTGCAATTGACGGGAGCTGCGCAAAGCGATTCGATCGCCAACATGCAGTTGCGCCTGCCGGTGGTAGTGATCGGTGGCGGTTTGACGGCCATCGATACGGCAACGGAAGCGCTGGCGTATTATCCGGTGCAAGTGGAAAAATTCCTCAAGCGCTATGAAATTCTCACGGCTGTGCAAGGCGAGGCATCAATCCGGACAATCTGGGACGAGGAAGAGAAAGCCATTGCCGATGAATTTCTGAATCACGCACGTGCCATCCGTGCCGAGCGTCAGGCTGCGGAACAGGAGGGACGGGCGGCGAATATCATCGGTTTGCTGCAATCCTGGGGAGGAGCAACGATTGCGTATCGCAAACGCTTGATCGACAGTCCTTCTTACACCTTGAATCATGAGGAAGTTGAAAAAGCGCTGGAAGAAGGGATTTGGTTCGCCGAAGGCATGACGCCGGTGCGTGTTGATGTTGATGTTTGGGGGCATACGCAATCGGTGCGTTTTGCCGTGCAAAAGCGCGATGAAGACGGACAGTGGCACGATGCCGGCGAAGTGCAATTGCCGGCGCGCGCGTTACTGGTGGCGGCAGGCACGCAACCGAATACCGTGCTGGCGCGTGAAGATGACAAAACCTATCAACTCGATGGCCGTTACTTCAATGCATGCGATGAGGAAGGCAATCCGGTCAAACCCGCGTACGCCAATCCCAAACCGGATTATCCGGCAGTCCTGCTGAGCCGCTACAAGGATGCGCAAGACGGCCGTTTCATCAGTTTCTTTGGCGATTTGCACCCGTCGTTCTCGGGTAACGTGGTGAAAGCCATGTCCAGCGCGAAACAAGGCTATCCGGTAGTCAATCGCGTGCTGGAACGGGTTAAACCGGCATCAAGCGAATCTGCGCCACAGTTTTTTGCCGGACTGAACCGGCAATTGCGGCCGATCGTGCATAAAGTGGAAAGACTGGCGCCTAATATTATTGAAGTAGTCGTTCATGCACCCATGGCGGCGGAGCATTTCCAGCCCGGCCAGTTTTACCGCTTCCAGAATTATGCCGCGCATGCTCCGATCAGTAATGATACCCGGCTAGCGATGGAAGGTCTGGCGCTGACCGGTGCATCGGTGGATCTCAAGCAAGGCTTGGTTTCGCTGATCGTGCTGGAAATGGGTGGCTCTTCCAATCTATGTGCTACGCTAAAACCGGGTGAACCGGTCATTTTGATGGGGCCAACCGGCACGCCGACTGAAATTCCATCCCGTGAAACCGTGGTGTTGGTCGGCGGCGGTTTGGGGAATGCCGTGTTGTTCTCCATCGGCGCCGCTGCGCGCGCGGCCGGATCCAAAGTGCTGTATTTTGCTGGCTACAAGAAACTGGTGGATCGTTATAAAGTGGCTGAAATTGAAGCGGCTGCGGATATTGTGGTGTGGTGCTGCGACGAAGCGCCTGGATTCACGCCGACTCGTCCGCAAGACAAAAGTTTTACCGGAAATATTGTACAAGCCATGGTGGCTTACGCCAGCGGCGAATTGGGAGAGCAGCCGGTTGCACTGGCGGATGCCGGGCATATCATCGCCATCGGTTCCGATCGTATGATGGCGGCTGTCGGGGTGGCGCGCCACAATCAGTTGAAGCCGTATCTGAAAGCGGATCATTTCGCCATCGGCTCGATCAATTCGCCGATGCAGTGCATGATGAAGGAGATTTGCGCGCAATGTCTGCAACCGCACGAAGATCCGGAAACCGGCAAGATTACTTATGTGTTCTCTTGCTACAATCAGGATCAACCATTGGATCAGGTTGACTTCCCAGGGTTGGCGATGCGTCTGCGCCAGAATACCGTGCAAGAGAAGCTGACCAGCCGTTGGATCGATCGTTGTTTAAAAATCGGTGTTTGAAAAACGAAGTGATTGCCGAAGTGAAAAATGGATCGTTTCCAGATGAGTCATCACCGGTCGATATTGCCGTCATGCACCGGATGTTTCATAACAATTCGGCACTGGTGCGTAAATTCGGCCTCAAATTCATTGAAGTAGCCACTGACACGCTAGTAAAAATGAAAATGGCGCAAGCCGGGAAAGATTTATTGACGCTAGGTCGCTTGGGTCACAAATTGAAATCATCCGCCAGAACCATCGGTGCCGCAAGTTTTGCCGATTTATGCGAAGCGCTTGAGAAAGCGAGTGTTGATAATAGCTGGCCGGATGCAGAGTCTTTAATGGCCGAGATTTCTCCTTTGCTGGAACGGATTGCGCAACAACTGGAAAATGAATTCAGCAAAATGAGCGAGTAAATGTCATGGTCGAAGCTGCTTGTTGTTTTGATGGCAGCTTAAGGCAAACATGACGTAGGCCGGGCAACGGATTTTATCCATTCCGCTAGGTGTTCATGTGTCGCCATTATCATCACAAAAAACTAGATGAGCCGTCAGAGAGTCTGGTCGCATCAAGTTTTTCCTGATCCAATTAATGCATTGCAAGGAAATTGATTTATAATCCGCAATTCATTAAAAAATTAAGCACAATTTTAGTTTTTATTTGCCAGCAAGCTGGCAAGAAAAGGGAGATTATCAATGCATATAGGCATACCAGCAGAAATTTGCGGCGGAGAAACGCGTGTAGCAGCTACACCGGAGACCGTGAAAAAATATACTGCCAAGGGTGTTCATAAAGTTTCAGTGCAGTCAGGTGCCGGCGCGGGCGCCAGTATACTGGATTCGGCCTATCAAGAAGCCGGTGCGACCATAGTCACGGATGTGGCTGAATTGTATGCGCAGTCACAAATTGTACTTAAAGTGCGCGGCCCGGAATCGGGTGAACTGGCCATGATGCGTAAGGATGCGGTATTGCTGGGCTTGTTGTCACCGCACCAGAAAGAAAGCGTCGATGCGCTGGCACAGCACGGGTTGACCGCATTTGCGATGGAAAAACTGCCGCGTATTTCGCGGGCGCAAAACATGGATGTTTTGTCATCGCAGGCCAACATTGCGGGCTATAAAGCAGTAATCATGGCGGCCAACGTGTATCAAAAATTCTTTCCCATGTTGATGACCGCGGCGGGTACTGTCAAGGCAGCCCGGGTTTTGGTTCTCGGTGCGGGGGTTGCCGGCTTGCAAGCGATTGCAACAGCAAAAAGACTGGGGGCCGTGGTGGAAGCATTCGATGTGCGTCCGGCGGTGAAAGAACAAGTGGAAAGCTTGGGTGCTAAGTTTGTGGAAGTGCCGCTCAGCGACGAAGAAAAAGCCAAAGCGGAAACAGCGGGCGGTTATGCAACCGAGATGTCGGATGACTATAAGCGCCGCCAAGGTGAATTGGTTCATGAGCGTGCCATGGCGGCGGATATCATCATCACCACGGCGTTAATTCCGGGGCGTCCGGCACCTGTTCTGATTAAGGAAGAAACCGTGCAGGCGATGAAACCCGGTTCGGTTATTGTCGATATGGCGGTTGAGGCGGGCGGTAATTGTCCGTTGTCGGAATTGAATAAAACGGTTGTCAAACATGGTGTGCATCTGATCGGCATTGCAAATCTGCCTGGTTTGGTGGCAGCGGATGCCAGTACCTTGTATGCCCGCAACCTGATGAATTTTCTGAATCTGATGCTTGATCCGGCAAGCGGTGAACTAAAAATAGATCGCGCGGATGAGATCATTGCGGGAACATTACTGTGCGGCGGCGGAGAAGTCGCTGCTAAGTCATAATTAAAAGGAGTAATCATGATTGGTGAAGTCGATCCGGTGATTGTCAATTTAACAGTCTTTGTACTGGCTATTTTTGTCGGCTACCATGTGGTGTGGAACGTCACACCGGCGTTGCATACCCCGCTCATGTCGGTAACCAACGCCATTTCCGGCATTATCCTGGTCGGCGCCATGCTGGCGGCCGGTCCTACGGAGACCGACTGGGGTGTCTGGCTGGGTGCCGCAGCGGTTACCTTGGCTGCAATTAATGTATTCGGCGGGTTTCTAGTGAGTCAACGTATGCTGGAAATGTTCAAGAAAAAAGATAAAAAAGGAAATGCCTAAATGTCAGCAAATATGGTAGCACTTGCATATTTAGTCGCTTCGGTATTTTTCATACTGGCGTTAAAGGGGCTTAGCTCGCCCGAGTCTGCGCGCCGCGGCAACCTGTTCGGAATGATCGGCATGGCCATCGCGGTTGCCACCACACTGACACTGACCCAGAACTGGATTTTGATTTTAAGTTGTATCGCCGCCGGTGGTGTGATCGGTGCCATCGTTGCGCAACGCGTGCAAATGACCGCGATGCCGGAGCTGGTTGCGTTCATGCACTCGTTGGTGGGGTTGGCGGCGGTTTTTATCGCGATTGCAGCAGTCAATAATCCGGTTTCCTTCGGCTTGCCCGAAGTATTGCCTGCGGGCAGTAAATTGGAGTTGTTCCTGGGTACGTTTATCGGTGCCATGACATGGTCGGGTTCCGTTATCGCATTCTTGAAGCTGTCCGGCCGTATGAGTGGCACGCCGATTGTATTCAGTGGTCAGCATGCGCTGAATTTGATTCTGGCGCTGGCGATGGTCGGTTTCGGTTTATGGTTTTTCTTCAGCGAGACCACCAACTGGAACGCGTTCATCGCTATGACGGCGATTGCCTTTGTATTGGGATTCCTGATCATTATTCCAATCGGCGGTGCGGATATGCCGGTGGTGATTTCCATGTTGAATTCTTATTCCGGCTGGGCGGCTGCCGGTATCGGCTTCTCGTTAGGCAATCCGATGCTGATCATCGCTGGATCGTTAGTCGGCAGCTCCGGTGCGATTCTCTCGTACATCATGTGTAAGGCGATGAATCGTCCGTTCTTGTCCGTGATCTTGGGTGGGTTCGGCAGCGATGGCGGGGCGGCGGCAGTGGATAGTGGTGAGCAAAAAACCTATCGTAGCGGTAGTGCTGACGATGCTGCATTCCTGATGGGAAATGCCGACAGCGTGATCATCGTGCCGGGTTATGGATTGGCAGTTGCAAGGGCGCAACATGCGGTGAAAGAATTGGCCGAGAAATTGCACGAGAAAGGAGTCAACGTACGCTTTGCCATCCATCCTGTCGCCGGACGTATGCCGGGGCACATGAATGTATTGCTGGCGGAAGCCGAGATTCCTTACGAGCAAGTGCAGGAAATGGAAGAAATCAACAGTGATTTCTCGAATACCGATGTGGTCTTGGTGTTGGGTGCGAATGACGTGGTGAATCCGGCGGCTTATGTTTCCGGTAGCCCAATTTATGGCATGCCGATATTGGATGCGCACAAAGCGCGTACCGTGATGGTGGTCAAGCGCAGTATGGCTGTAGGCTATGCCGGACTTGACAATGATCTGTTTTATATGGATAAAACCATGATGATATTTGGTGATGCCAAGAAAGTCGTGGAGAACATGGTCAAAGCGCTGTAGTGTATTGAACAGGATTCTGAATCCATCAAAGACGCAATCAATCAAATAGTTGATTGCGTCTTTTTTGTTTTTTATTTAAAAAGGTAGCGAGCGACGGTCAGGCAAGGTGAAATCAGGAGAAAAGCACAGTCTACGAATGGTAAATGAGCATTTTAAACCTGATTTCTACGCAGCATGGTCAAGCGCGGTAGTTTCTCAGAGCTTTCCTAAGGAAACGCTGATTAATT
>JAFEEI010000085.1:14013-14985 GCA_018241205.1 Pseudomonadota bacterium | reverse complement strand
TCAATTAATCAGCGTTTCCCTTAAGCAATGGTGACAAACAAAGCTATCGGATACCAAAAGTATAATGAGTTTTCCCATCGACATCCGCGAAGCAGCCGGCGTGCGCACCTTGCATTTCGGCTCCGACTGGGTACAAGGCGCAATGCGCATCGCGCGTCCTTGGCGGCTGGAACTCGACTACACCCGGGAAATGATGGCAAGCTTGTTGCTGAGAGACGATGCGCGTTTTCCACGTAACGCGCTGCTGATCGGTCTGGGCGCGGCATCGCTGACCAAATTTCTTTACCGCTACTATCCGCTAGCAAAACTGACCGTGGTTGAAATCGAACCGCGCGTGGTAGCTGCCGCGCGGCAATTTTTCAAACTGCCGGACGACCCGCTGCGCCTGCATATCGTCATCTCGGACGGCGCGCACTATGTTGCTGAACGGAACAAGACCTACGACTTGATTCTGGTGGATGGTTACGACGCCAATGCGCATCCCGGTGAGTTGAACATGCTGCCGTTTTACCAGATGTGTCGCACGCGCTTGAACGATAACGGCGTTCTCGCGGTGAATCTGCTGGGCCGCAGCCGCGGCTACCAGGCCAGCTTGGAGCGCATCAAAACAGCATTCGATGGGCGAGTGCTGGCCTTTCCTTCTTGCGACAGCGGCAACGTCATCGCACTGGCCGCAACCGGAGAAAAAATCGCGATTTCATTGGATGCGCTTAAAGAGCAGATACTCGAATTAAAACAAAAAACCGGCCTCAATCTGCTGCCGACACTGACGCGCCTGGAACAGGCGAAATCTTATCCGGGCGGAATTCTTACGATTTAAGAAAAATGCCGGGAGTTACAAGCTCACGCTAATCTACGAGCTGTTCTATTCGTTTCTGCTCTGACATCGTTTGCTCCTCGTTTAAATCCTCTGCGAAAAGATTGCCGGTTCAATCCGCAGTGACTGAAATTTAAGGAAACGCTGATTAATTC
>JAFEEI010000085.1:0-13916 GCA_018241205.1 Pseudomonadota bacterium | reverse complement strand
AATTAATCAGCGTTTCCTTAAAATTGACTTGAAAATTCAAGTTAACTAAACTTAGTCAACTTAGTCCACGTCATACAGAATACCAATATGCTGACCATCAACATCCATGAAGCAAAGACCCACCTATCCCGGTTTATCGAAAAAGCTGCAGCCGGTGAGGAAATTATCATCGCGAAAGCCGGGAAACCGGTTGCTAAATTAGTGCCGTTGCATAGTTTGCCTTCCGCTCGAAGCCTGGGCATTTTCAAAGGAAAACTGAATGTACCGGAAGATTTTGATGCCGCATTGCCCGAGGATGTAATGATGCAGTTTCAAAATGCGACCATCGAACCATCCTCTGAAAATCGCTAGCAATGCGCTTGCTGCTCGATACGCATATCTTGCTGTGGGCGCTGGATACGCCCGAGCGATTACCGCAATCGCTGCGAGCACAGTTGGAATCCCCGGCGGTTGAAGTGTATTTCAGTGCCGCCAGTATTTGGGAGATCGCGATTAAATCGGCATTAGGAAAAATCAAACTCCACTACTCGACAAAAGAAATCGCCGATGGCGCGGCAATGACCGGCTTCATTGCACTGCCTATTTCCTCCGAACACGCTGCGGGCGTTGCGCATCTACCGATGATTCACTCGGATCCGTTCGATCGCTTGCTGATTGCTCAGGCACTCGCAATGCCAGCCTGTTTCGTGACCGCCGATGCGACATTGACGGGCTATTCTGAGTTAGTGGATTGGATAGAAAAATCATAACGGCTGCGCGTTGAAAGTTTTGCGGCGGCGCCAGAATGGAGCGGTCAGGCTGCGGATCTAGTAACTCTTAGTTCGCAATTTCTTGTTGAGAAAGTCGGGGATTTCATACTCGCTTGATGCTGGGCTTTCTTCGGCAGCCTAGCCTACCGTGCTGACAAGACGGTGCTTTCATTTTGCGAAAGGATTCGTGCACCACTGTTGCTCGCAGGGCACACCATCATTGTTGCCGTCCATCTGGACATTGGGGCAATTTCGCAAGAAAAATGTAGCTTCCGCGCAGGATGTCATCTGAGAGCAATGGGTACGTCCGTCGCAGCGGTAAGGAGAGGCTGTTTCCTGAATATTCGGTGTGGTAGCGATTGCGGGCGATGGTAATGTACGGCGGGAAAACTCGCTATACCCATAAACGCCCACCCCCACGAGAATCAGAAGTGGAATGACCCGCCCGAGAAAGCCCGGTCTTTCTTTGCGGCGATAGGATGTCGATCTCCGCGGAGGGGATGTGCGGATAACAGTTGGCCGCTGTGGGCACAAGAGATTTTTCGCTCGCTTCTTTCCGCTGTTGTCGGTTTCAATTTCAAAGGTGAGAGTTTCTCCGAGTGTTGGCCGAATCCCATCCTTCGGGAACGCAGAGATATGGACGAAAACCTCCTGACCGCCTTGAGCGGGTGTAATGAACCCGAATCCCCGGTCGTCATTCCACTTTGAGAGGGTGCCTTCGATGCGCATTTGGAATGTCTAACTAAAATTAGACAGATCGTAATTCAATTGTAAAGACTTACCAAGATAACAGATTTGGTTTATTTTCTTTTGTTTTTATGCTGATAAAATCTACAAATGTTTTATATAAAACTAAAATAACGCGGATGAGCAAACCATTCAAATTACTGGATCGGGTGCACGAGCGTATAAACCAAACACCAAACAAAGAAACAAACGGGGTCAGGTCATAATCACGAACATCATACCGGCAACGCACACGCCAGAATATCGCCACAACGCATCATGCTTGCCCCATCAGCTAAATTCTCCATCCGGGAATTTGGCTCTTTCTGCTCAGCTGCTCATACACTTCACCAAATGCAGCGCAGACCGGGAACGGCATGCAGTTTTTCATCGGCAGTAATGAGCGGCACTTGGTGGGTAATGGCGGTTGCGGCAATCAGCTGGTCGCCCGGATTTCCGTGAGTGATGATGCCGCTTTCGGCTAATTCTGCGATAGCAGGTGTTAGCGGAAGGATATAAAAAGTCCCAATGACATGACGATGTCTTCCATATAAGAAACGGGCGTGTGCTGTGGCAGCAATATCAAATGGCTTTTCCATGCACGGTAATGACAACTTTCTCGCCTACTTGCACCTGTTTGAGATATTCCGGCAAGTTGGCGCAATTCCGTTATGTCGATTGATGTCATCACGAACCTCATGAATATACATTATTTCTGCGCAGTGTAAGGTTTTACTGCGAACTTGCAATACGCAATGTTTGAGCGCAGAAATGCGAAGACAAAACGATATCAGATTCAGAATCGAGAATATTTGTGTTCTCAAAGTCGACTTCTCAGGCCAAGCTCTGAGTTGCCACATGGAATGCTTGAAGATCAACTACCACCAGTCTTCCCGATGGTAGTTGGTGACTAACTCCGGCTTGGAAAAATACCTTGCAAAGCAATACAATAATTCACCACCAGGTACGGTTGCATATTGGGATGCGGCTCTCCGCCTGTATTACCAATTGCCGTGGCGGCCATGGTCGCGCCGCCCGTGCTACTGAACACGACATTGCCGTCGGAATCCTGCGCCCAGAATTTCCCCGCCGGGCTGGTTTGGGTTCCGGTTACGTTACTGCAGTTTGCCATATGACTGTGCGGAGGAATCTGGGCGGTCGTAAGCGTCACGCTTTCTTGCCCTCCTCGTTCTCCCTGGGTATGGATTGAGTTTACGTGCATCCCCGCGCGGCCGCGAAGATCCGGCAGCGCGAACGTGGTGCGGCCGTCTCCGCCATACATCGTGCCCAATAAGGAAAACAGTGCCGCGTTTTGGGCTATTGGCAGCAGCTGGCCATCGCAAGTCGCCCAACCCTTGGGTGGAAAACCGAATGCAAAGGGCCGAATCTCTCCTAAAAATGGATCGTCCATACTATCCTCTCATTATCTTGTCGAATTCTCGTTTCGAAACATCCGGCCTCAACTTCTTGGCGGATATACGCCTTGCAACGCAATGCAGAAGTTCAACACCAGATACGGTTGCAGATTATCGTGCGCTTGTCCGCCGCCGGTAGCGGTAACTGTTCCAGCCGCCATCTGCGCCGGTCCGGTATCGCCGTATTCCTTGCTGCCGCCCAGATCTTGCGCCCAGAAATTACCTGCAGGGGCCGGTTTGTCGCCGTTTCCTGCTTGCGCATTTGCCGGATGGGTGTGCGGCGGAATCTGCTGAATCGTCAACGTCTCCGTCACTGTGCCACCGGACTCACCCAGAATGCGATTTGAGAGACCGCTGCCCTGCCCTGCACCCATGGCAACATTGCCTTGCAGGTTAGGCAGCGCGAAGTTTGTTTTACCATCGCCGCCATAGGTTGTGCCAAGAATCGAAAACAACGCCGTATTACTGGCAATGGAAAGCAATTGCCCATTGCACTGCGCCCAGCCCACCGGCGCGAAATTAAATCCAAACGAGCGGATTTCTCCAATATACGGATCACTCATGCCAGAATCTCCTTTTTTCAACTGCCGCCAGTCGTTCTCCCGTCATCCTAGTTTCTAGGAGGATAGATACCTTCGAGCGCGATGATGTAGTTGATGACTAAATAAGGTTGCACATTGTTATGCGGTTGCCCGCCGCCGGTAATACCGATTGCCGTAGCAGCCATGGTGCTGCCGCTGGTCGTACTGTAGGCCCCGGTATTACCGCCGGGATCAGTTGACCAGAAACTGTTGACAGGACTCGCGCTATTGGCGGTTGTGTTGGAACAAACTGCGGTATGGTTGTGAGCCGCCAGTTGCCCGGTAGTCAAAGTGACTGTTTCGCTGCCACCCATCTCACCAATCACCCTGGGGCTGAGACCAGGCCCAGTGCCTTGATGCAACGGGATACGGCTTGCCAGATTTGGCAATGCGAAAGTCGATGTACCATCGCCGCCATAGGTTGTTCCAATGAGCGAAAACAGCGCTTCATTCTGCGCAATTGGAAGCAACTGACCCTGGCATAAAGCCCAGCCGGCGGGGGCAAAATTGCCGGCAAAAGTCGTGATTTCACCTAAAAATTGATCGGGCATTATTTTCTCCTCGTTCCTGAAAGAACTTCAGTAACAAAATCAACCGTATCAGATTATTTTACGCCGCGTTGCAGCCAGCACCGCCGGCAAACCGATCAGCAATAACGTGCTCGATAAGGGTTCCGGAACCGCTGTTGCGATGTCCAGCGTTGAGAAATCCAATGCAGCACCATTAAATGTCGTTTCGCCGAACAAGCCCAGCCCCGGACCAGCCAGCGACAAGGAAACGTTAACCGTGCCCGAAGCCAATCCCGCAAAGGTCGATGCTGGCAACGTTAGCGTATAAACGTTATCCTCTCGGCTGGCACCACCGTGCGCTTCGAACAGCGTATTGAGCGCGCCGGTAAAATCAACTCCATTGATGGAAAAAGACGCCACTTGATTTCCGGTAGCGGTGGATTCGTGATCATAAATCCCAAACGACAAACTGCCGCCGGTAATGGTATCCGCGATTGCGCCATAGGAAAATGTCCAGCTGGCAGAGAAATTCGGTCCGCTGACATCCGAGCCGATGAAAACACCATTAAACGGTGCGGGTTCACCACCTCCGGCAGTCAGAAAAGCGCCGGTAGTTGGCGTCGCACCGTCGGCAAAATCCTGATCTCCCAGGGTTACGATCGTATTTGCGGAAGCAAACTGAGATCCGGCCAGAAGCGCGAACGGTACAATTATTTTTGCAGACAAATATTTTTTCATTGAAAGATCCCCTTTGAATATGTAAATGTTCTTCCTCAGCATTCACGAAACGGCAGTGATAATCATCGATTCTATAACCGGATAAGACCGACTCTCGTCAATCGCCTCCGTTACCTTATACTCTCATATCGTAATTCAGAGCAAGGAATTTCTGTATCATAAATTCATTATGTTATTCATGACAATAACTGCACCCCATCAGTTTTTCTTGGTTGGTAAAACAAAAACGCTCTGCATCCGTTTTATAAGAACTATCCCTCAAGGAATCCGAAAAAATGACGACTGAACATGCTATCAAACGCAAACTCAAAATCGCCACCACATCACTGACCGGTTGCTTCAACTGCCATATGTCGTTTCTCGACATGGACGAACGCCTCGCCGATCTGCTTAAATAGGAACGTGTGGCTCCAGCGGTTTCGTCTGAATAAACGCACGCCGAACCGATCCTCCAGTTCCTTGATCGTGCGCAACAGTAACGACTGCGCCATGTGCAATCTGCCAGCAGCATGACCGAGGTAAAGTTCCTCTGCTAATGCGAGGAAGCATCTTAGTAGATGCCGAAAGCTCAACCGCATTCTCCCGGATGTGTGTTTCCAAGCTAAGCGCTTAATCCAAGGGTGTGATGTGTCTCGTTGATTCGATGAATCATGAATGCATTGCCCTCAATCGCAATCTCATTCACGCAACAGGGCTCCTGCTTGATCCACCAGTAGCGGGCCAGTGGCAGGCCGAGACAATGCAGCAGCAGGACACGGTTGATGCTGTCGTGCCCTACGAGGACGACCGTCCGATCGGTCGCGGAAACGCTCGGGCGAAATCCAATCGACGTGCCCATGGCGAACGAGGATGATTCTGGCCATGTTCCAATCGGCTTATCGAACAAATGCCGCACGGCCCGCATACGGGGCTTCGCTGCCCAGCGCTTCCTCGATGCGCATGAGCTGGTTGTACTTTTCGACACGCTCGCCGCGGCAGGGTGAGCCGGTCTTGAGATGTCCGGTGCCCAGTGCGACAGTCAGATCGGCGATGAAGCTATCGACCGTCTCGCCGCTGCGGTGCGACACCATCGCACCCCAGCCGGCCAGATAGGCCATATCCACCGCGGCGCACGTCTCAGTGAGCGTACCGACCTGGTTGGGTTTGATTAACACCGCGTTGGCAACGTTCTCGCGAATACCGCGTTCGATTCGCTCGACGTTGGTCACAAACAGGTCGTCGCCGACCAGTTCGATCCGGCCGCCAAGCCGCTGATTCAGCAACCGCCAGCCGGCCCAGTCGTCCTCTGCCAAACCGTCCTCCAGAACAGCGAGGGGATACCGCGTACTCCATTCCTCGTACAACTCAATCAACTCATAGGCCGTCACCTGGCGATTCTCGCTACGCAGATGATAGAGGCCATCTGCAAAAAAGCCGCTCGGTGCGGGATCGAGCGCAAGCACCACATCCTCACCGGGCTTGTAGCCTGCGCTTTCGATCGCAGTCAGGATGAGTTCCACTGCATCGCTGTTGCGCTTCAACGCGAGTGCAAAACCGCCTTCGTCACCGACCGCAGTAGGATACCCGCGATCCTTCAGGATTTTGCGAAGGCGGTGATAGATCTCCGCTCCATAACGCAGTGCCTCGGAAAAACTCTCGGCCCCGACCGGGGCGATCATGAACTCCTGAAAGTCAGGGCCCTGCCAGTTCGCATGGATGCCGCCATTGAGGATGTTGAACATGGGGACGGGCATGCGCAGGGTCCGCGTCGTGCCTGCAAGGTAACGAAACAGCGGCTGACCGGATGCCTGCGCCGCAGCACGAGCCACCGCCAGGGAAACACCGAGAATGGCATTGGCTCCGAGACGCTCCTTGTTCGGCGTACCGTCGAACTCGATCAGCGCCTTGTCGATACCAGTCTGGTCGCACGCATCGAGACCGTGCAACACGACCGCAATGGCTTTGTTGACGTGAAAAACCGCCTTGCGCACCCCTTTGCCACCGAAGCGCGAGGCGTCGCCATCGCGTATTTCGACGGCCTCATGAATACCGGTCGACGCACCGGACGGAACGGCTGCTCGCCCGGTGGCGCCGCCTTTCAGTTTCACATCGACTTCAATGGTGGGATTGCCGCGCGAATCCAAGATTTCACGCGCATGTATGATTTGAATGTTAGATGCCATGGAGACCCCCGATGCAAGAAAGAAACAAGAACAGCGCTGAACGTGGCCGCCCGCGTGAAAATGGTATCCGCTCTGATCGCGCTAACCGCTCCCCGCTCAGCGCCCGAAAGACAAATCGCGGAGTCGTCGGCTGCAACAGCTCTGCGCCAGGCATGCGACCGGACATCAGACTGCCCTCCACAAAGCTGTCACTGTACCCAGCGGATTCAACGAAGCGTAGCCTGGTGCCGGCGAACCCCAACGGTGAAGCAGCCCACAATACCAGACCGGCAAGCAGTCGCACATTGTCTTGCCGCCAATCGTGCGTGGTAAGCATAGGCGGAAGATTTTGAACGGTCAACATAATCAGCCTCCTTTTGAGTAGGTTGAAAACCTTTGATGTTCAGCGTTTCCCTAACTGTTCAGGACGACGGAGATATCTACGCATTGGGCACCGGTCACTCGCTCGAATCAATCGGTCTGACCCATCCCAAGGATGTGAACGCAGACACTTACTGCACCGGTGCTGGTTACCGGCGGCTACGCGCCCGGAACGCTGATGGCCGTTCTGACCGCTCTCGCATTCTGACTGAGGATCGACAGCACCCGCAATTCACAGGCATCTTCTTCATCGCCGGCTTCTACGCGGCGGTGCAGGAGACGCTGGAATCTACCGCCACTGCCGAGATGGTGGGCTCTGACAAGCTGGCGTTGGGCTACGGCGCACTGGGAACGGTGAATGGCGGGCCAAGTTCATCTCTAGCGCAACGGTCGGCGTGGTATGGACCTCTGTCTCGCCCGTGCTGGGCTTTGGACTGGCCGCTGTGTCGATGGGTATGGGCACTTGCGTGCTCGCACTGTCGAGAAAAAAACAGCCTCACCGCAGCGTCTTCTCAGGTGTGGCACACGATCAAACTTCGATGTTATCCTTGGTAAATTCATACTTCGAGGAGCGCTCCGAATCTCGGCTCGCGAAGAAGTATGTGGCAAGGAGGCCGTATGAAGCCGGCATTAAATATTCGACGTCTTGCGCTGGATGTCGACAAGGCATCCAGCAGACCCACCCTGATCGAGCTGGCCGCAGCCATCACTGCCTGCAGCGGTGTGGAAGCATTCAACATTACCGTCAATGAGATCGATATGGAAACGGTCGGAATGGACATCACGATCGAGGGACAGTTTCTCGACTATGAGGAACTCGTCAAAGCCATGGAGGGCACGGGTTCGGCAGTGCACAGCATCGACCAAGTAGTCTGCGGCGAACGCATCATCGAACACGTGAGACGAACGCGATGAACGTGTGGCGAACCGTATTCGGGCGCAGCCGGCGACTTGATCTTGTCGCCGGGTTTACAGATGGCATTCTCACCGCCCTTGTTCTTGGAGCGGGACACCTCGCACCTCACCATGAACCCATGCAGCTCAGCCTAGCCCTGCGCGTCAGCCTGGCTGCTGCGATTTCCGGGTTGTTCATTTTTGGCGTCGCTCACTATGCCGAGCTTCGCAGTGAATTGGTTGAAGCCGAGCGGCAGCTCAATCTGACCGAGCACGGTCGCTTTGCTGCAAGTCATTTAGGCCGCGCCGCATCCATCGAAGCAGCGACAGGCGCACTGGTTGCCTGCACCGCTACATTCGCTGGCGCCATGATGCCGCTGGCCATTGCGGTATTCATCCCGGAGCCACGATGGATATCCATAGGCTGCGCACTCGCTGCGCTCGCGCTGTTCGGCTATCTGCTCGCGCGGACCGTACATGGCCGACCCGTACGGTGGATGGTGGCACTTGTCACCGGAGGGGCAGTCTTGGCATACATCGGTATGAAGATGAACATCGTTTAGCACCAAAGCAGATCATGACAAGCACGCATCCAATGGCAGAAACGAGTGGTGAGGAGCGTTGTGGACTATCCGAGGACCAAGCTCAGGCCCGTCTGCGCGAGTACGGATACAATGAAATCCAGGACACCCCTCCCGGCTTGCTGCGCGGCATCCTCAAGCGCCTGTGGGGGCCTACTCCCTGGCTCCTGGAGATCGCATTGGTGCTGGAAGTGCTGCTGGGCAAGATCGGCGAGCCGGCAATGATTGCGGTATTGCTGTTATTTAGCGCTGTGGTAGGCGGTGTCCAGGAGCGGCGTGCGCAAAGGACTCTGGATCTGCTGCGAAGCAGCCTGCGCGTCAACGCCAGGGTATGCCGCAATGGGGTATGGCGGCTTGCGCCTGCGCGGGAACTCGTACCCGGTGATCAAGTCCACCTCGGCCCCGGCGACCTCGTGCCGGCCGACTGCACAATCGGCGACGGAATGGTAGAAGTCGATCAATCCGCATTGACCGGCGAGTCGGCAGTCGTAACCCGCGGCGATGGCGAGATTGTCTATTGCGCATCAACCGTCCGCGGCGGGCAGGCGAGCGCTACCGTGACGGCAACGGGCGCCAGCAGTTACTTCGGGCGTACCGCGGAACTCGTGCGTTCTGCACACGCCGCCGGTCACCTCGACCAGCTTCTTTTCGCGGTAGTGCGCCATCTCGTGGCTATCGACGCGGTGCTGATCGCCCTGCTGGTGGCATTCGCGCTATGGAGCGGCGCCGATCTGCTCGCGTTGATTCCGTTTCTGCTCGTGCTGGTGATCGCAACGGTTCCGGTGACGATGCCCGCAGCGTTCACCGTGGCCAATGCCGTAGAGTCTCGCGCACTCGCGCGCGGCGGCATCTTAGTAACCGGACTGTCCGCGGTACAGGAAGCTGCGACAATGGACGTGCTGTGCATCGACAAGACGGGCACACTCACCCACAACCGGCAGGTCATCGCGGCCTTGGTTCCTCTCGCCGCGGGCGACACCGAAGCCGACGTGCTGATCTGGGCAGCCGCGGCTTGCAGTGAAGCATCGCAAGGCCCGCTCGAGTTGGCGGTCCTGGGCGCGCTGACGCAGCGATCACTACGTCCGCCTGAGCGCGTGCGGCTCGTTCCCTTCGATCCGGCAACCAAGCGCTCGGAAGCATATATCCGGCGCGACGGGCAGACGATCCGGGTCGTTCTTGGATCGCCGCCCACCATACAGGATCTCGCGCAACCGCTCGAAGGACTGGCTGCCCGCGTAGAGGAGCTGGCAGCCTCTGGAGCCCGCATCCTGGCCGTAGCGGCAGGACCGGAGGATCGCCTGATTGTCCGTGGTCTGGTGGCGCTGGCCGACACGCTGCGCGAGGACGCGCCCGCGCTCGTCCATGCACTACGAACGCTCGGCGTGCGCGTTCTGATGATCAGCGGCGACACGATAGCAACCGCCCGCACCGTCGCCCGCCAAGCAGGGCTTGGAGATCACTTCGGCGATAGCGCCACGCAATCGATAGACCCGCTGCGTTACGACGGCTTTGCCCACTGCTATCCGCAAGACAAATTCCGCCTAGTGCAAGCGCTTCAGCACGCAGGCCATGTCGTCGGCATGACGGGCGACGGCGTCAACGATGCGCCCGCGCTCAAACAGGCCGAAGTTGGCATCGCCGTCAGCAATGCGACCGATGTCGCCAAGGCGTCCGCTCAGGTCGTACTGACGCATCCGGGGCTGGAGGACATGATCGCCGTCATCCACGGCGGCCGGCGCGTCTACCGCCGCATGCTGACCTGGACCATCACCAAGATCGCCAGAACCGTCGAGCTGGCTGTCCTGCTCACCGTCGGCTACATCGCCACCGACTTTTTCGTAACGTCCCTGACTTTGATTGCGGTGCTCGTGGTCTTGAACGATATCGTCACTATCACACTCGCCACCGACCGCGCCTGGGTCTCGCCAGTACCTGAGAAATGGAGCATCAACGCCATCGGTAAGATCGCAGCCATCTTCGCCGCCGGCTGGCTCCTGCTGGGCTTCGCTGTCGTATGGGTGGCGCGGGACCTATTGATTCTGACCGTTCCCCAGATCCAGACGCTGATGTTCGTGTACCTGATCTATTCCGCGCAGGCAACAATTTATTTGACGCGCGTTCGGGGGCGGTTCTGGTCGCTCGCGCCAAGCGCCTGGGTGATCTTGGCCACCATCGGCAATGCGGCCATCGCTTCGCTCATCGCATACTTCGGGATATTGACAGCACCCATCTCGGGAGCCGTAATGTGCGTCTTGCTGATCACGGTCATCGCGACCACCTTCGCTCTTGACGAATGCAAGATGCTCTTCTTCAGAAAAATGGTGGAGCAACACTCCGGCGCACATACCGCCACCTGAGTTGCGTTGCATCCTTACACAGTCTAAGGAAACGCTGATTAATTGACTGTACGAGCGAATCGATCCGTTACGCGGTACTCGCTCCATCGTCTATCCTGTTGATATGTCTCGGTTGCTGTGTTCCGTGCGCCTCGTGCTTCATCCCGTTCGCCGAATTAATCAGCGTTTCCCTAATCAACCATCCGCTGGGATCTGCCCGGCTCAGTTTGAATTCACGCCTCGATTAGCCGCTGTTATCGACATCAGCCTCACAATACCAATACAATGATTTTAACCGCCTCTCGTCCTCGTTCTGACAACTCATCAAACTTCATAGGGACTCACCGGTGAACAAACACTACCTCAGCACCTTATTCCATCCCCGATCGGTAGCCATGATCGGTGCCAGCAACCGCGCCGGTTCGGTCGGCGGCGCCGTATTCCGCAGCATGCTGGACAATGGCTTTCAAGGCAAGCTCTACGCGATCAATCCCAATCACGAGGAAATTCAAGGCCACTACGCCTACGCCGACATCGAGCATATCGATGAATCGGCCCGAATTGCCTCGGCATTTTGCGCCCGGCATCCGGTTTAAACACGACCCTCAGCAAAGGCGGCGTTCAAGCGGGCGGTTTGGCGCTGATTTCCCAATCGGGCGTATTCTGCACCGCCATCATGGACTGGGCGAAACCCAATCGCTGAAAGCCGAACAAGACTAAACCGATTGATATCGTGCTATTATTGGCACGCAGAGTGACCATTGGCCACTGTTTTATCGCTACCACACCGAAGAAGCCGGCTTGTAGATAAGCCCCGCAAATCAGGATGATGATTAAACCCAAACTCAAAATCGCCACCACATCATTGGCGGGTTGTTTCGGTTGTCACATGTCGTTTCTCGATATGGACGAACGCCTAGCCGGTTTGCTCGAGCGGGTCGAGTTCGATCGTTCGCCGTTCACCGATATCAAGCGGTGCGGCCCGTGCGACATCGGCCTGATCGAAGGTGGCGTGTGCAATGCGGAAAACGTGCACGTACTGCGCGAATTCCGCGCCCAGTGCACCACGCTGGTTGCCGTCGGCGCTTGCGCGATTAACGGCGGCGTCCCGGCGATGCGCAATTATTTCGACTTGCAGGATTGCCTAGAGGAAGTGTATTTACGCGGCACCAATGTGACCCATCCGCGCATCCCGGACGATCCCGAACTACCGCTGTTACTCGATAAAGTCTATCCGGTCAGCGAGATCGTTCCGGTCGATTATTTCCTGCCCGGCTGCCCGCCTTCCGCCGAGGATTTTTTGCAATTGCTGCAACCGCTGCTGGCCGGAAAAAAACCGCACATCGAGAAATCCCGCTTGCATTACGATTAACGTAGCAACCAATTCAGCGACTGAGTCATCATGGCATCCGATCAACCTGCTCCCGCCAACACCCGCCGCATCGCCATCGACCCGGTTACGCGTGTCGAAGGGCACGGCAAAATCACGCTGCTGATCGACGACCATAATCACATCGTCGAAGCGCGCTTTCATATCGTCGAATTCCGCGGCTTCGAGAAATTCATCCAGGGCCGCCCGTACTGGGAGGTACCGTTTTTCGTGCAGCGGCTGTGCGGCATCTGCCCGGTCAGTCATCAATTGGCCGCAGCAAAAGCGGTCGATCAAATCGTCGGCGTGCAGCAACTCACACCGGCTGCGACAAAACTGCGCCGCCTGCTGCATTTCGGCCAGATGCTGCAATCGCATGCGTTGCATTTCTTTCATTTGTCGTCACCGGATTTTTTGTTCGGCTTTGGCAGCGATCCGGCAAAACGCAACATTGCCGGTGTGCTGGAACAATATCCGGAAATCGCGCTGAAGGGCATCAAGCTGCGCAAATACGGCCAGCGCATCATCGAAGCGATCACCGGCAAACGTATCCACGGTACCGGCACCGTACCCAGCGGCATGAACAAACCGCTCACATTGTCCGAGCGCGATGCATTGCTTGCCGACATTGGCGATATCCTGCAATGGAGCCAGGATGCCGTGGCGCTGAACGAACACATTCACACCGCGCACCCGGAACACCGCGATTTCGGCACACTACACAGCCGTTACCTCAGCATGACCGGCACCAGCGGCGAGCTGGAGTTCTACCACGGTGGATTGCGCGCACGCGCCGCCGACGGCAGCGGTATTTTCGATCAATTCGATTATTGCGATTACCAGCAGATCATCAACGAGGAAGTGCGCTCGTGGAGCTACCTGAAATTCCCGTATTTTTCCGCATTGGGAACCGAACACGGCTGGTACCGCGTCGGCCCGCTCGCGCGCATCAATAATTGCGACATCATTGCAACACCATTGGCCGAAGCCGCACGTCAACGCTTCAAAGCCTACGGTCACGGCAATCTGGTGCACGATACATTGGCGTACCACTGGGCACGCATGATCGAATTGCTGCATTGCGCCGAATCGATCCAATTACTGCTGCACGACGGCGACATCACCGGCACGGATTTACTGGCGGAAAAAGGCGAACACCAGCCGCAAGGCATCGGCGTCATCGAAGCGCCACGTGGCACGCTGTTCCATCACTATCACGTCAACGAAGAAGGACTCATCACTCAAGCCAACCTGATCGTCTCGACCACCAGCAACAACCAGGCGATGAACGAATCGGTGCGCGTCGTCGCCAACCAGTACCTCGACGGCCACGAAATCACCGAAGCGCTGCTGAATCACCTCGAAGTCGCCGTGCGCGCGTATGATCCCTGCCTGTCGTGCGCCACGCATGCACTGGGAAAAATGCCGCTGCAAGTGACATTGCAAGACACGGCAGGAAAAGTGATTCATCAATTGACGAAGGGAGCGGATGGTGC